>JAEUOX010000086.1 GCA_016790475.1 Rhodoferax sp.
AGAAGCTGGGCTGGAACACCGTGCGCGTCATCACCGGCAACCCGGGCCGTACCGGCATCGTGCTGCAACTGGGCAAGGACACGGTCGAGGGCCTGTATGGCGTGGGCGTCTGGACGCTCTACACCCCGACCAGCGGTCCGGACTCGGTCAAGAAGTGGTTCGCCGACTACAAGAAGAAGTACACCAACGAGCCGGACGAGAACGCGCTGCTGTCCTACGCCTACACCGACATGTTCGTGAAGGCCGTGCAGGCCGCCGGCAAAGACCTGACCACCGACAAGGTCGTGAAGGCGCTGCAGACCGGCACCTTCGAGCACCCGATCTTCTATGAAAAGCAGACCTTCAAGGGCAACCACCAGGGTCCGGAGTTCGTCGAGGTGGATCAGGTCAAGGGCGGTGCCTGGACCTCGCTGACCAAGCCGATGCAGTAAGCGGATGTCGAACTTCGATCCCTCCCGCCTGGGCCCGGTGCCCGGGTCCCGGGTGGCGGTGGTCGGCGGTTGCGGTGGCATGGGGCGCGTGCTGGTGCGCGCGCTGCTCGACACCGGCGTGCAGGTGGCCGTGCTGGACCTGCCCGCCTCGCTGGCGCAGAACCCGCCCCCACCCGAGGCGCTCGCCTTCGCGATGGACGGCAGCGATGCCTCCAGCGTGGCGGCGGCATTCGCCGAGTTGGCCCGGCGCTGGCCGCATCTGGACGGCTTCGTGAACCTGGCGGGCTTCTTCAAGGGCTTCACGCCGATCGCCGAGCTGCCGGTGGAACTCTTCGACGAGGTCATCGCCGGCAACCTGCGCTGCCATTTCCTGTGTGCGCGTGCGGCGCTGCCGCTGCTGCACCGCTCGGGCCGCGGCTCGCTGGTCAGCGTGGCCTCGACGATGGCGGTGGACGTCGTCAAGAACTACACCCACTACGGCATGGCCAAGGCCGGCATCGTCGGCATGGTCAAGGGCCTGGCCCGCGAGAATGCGCCGGTGGTGCGCGTCAACGCGGTGGCGCCGGGCCTGACCAACACCGCCTTCCTGACCGGCGGCACCGGGAGGGACAAGATCTTCGAAGGCATCCCGGAGGAGGTCTATGCCAAGCGCGTGCCGATGAAGCGCATGGCCCAGCCGCAGGACATGGCCGGCCCGATCCTGTTCCTGCTGGGGGCCGCCTCTGCCTTCGTCAATGGCGAGATGCTGATCGTCGATGGCGGTGTCTACACCCAGTAGCACGCATCCGGCCCGCCACGGCGGGCTGCCCGCCCCCGCGCGGGCCTTGCGCGCCAGCCACCTGGCTGTCGCGGTCGAGCTGATCACCGAGCCCTGGTGCAACACCGTGCTGCGCGCCGCGTTCCTGGGCGTGCGCCGCTTCGACGCCTTCCAGCTCGCGCTCAAGGCGCCGCGCCAGACGCTGAGCCTGCGGCTCGCCTACCTGGTCGAGATCGGCCTGCTGGAGAAGCGCCGTGCGGATGCCCAGGGGCTGCGCCAGGAGTACCGGCTCACCGAGGCCGGCAAGGCCTTGTACGGCAGCGTGCTGGCCAGCTGGTCCTGGGACCGGCGCTGGGGCCATCCCCAGCACGCGCTGCCGATGCGGCTGCGGCACCGGCCCTGCGCACATGCGTTCCGGCCGCTGCTGGTCTGCGAACATTGCCTGCAGGCCCTGACACTCGACCAGGTCCGCCCGCAGTGGCTGCCGGTACGCGGCCCGCCGCCGGCACACCGGGACCGCAACCGGCGCTGGCGCGGCCAGACCAACAGCACGGCACCCGGACCTCGCCGCGACATTCTGGCCGTCATCGACGACCGCTGGTCCATCCTGCTGGTGGCGGCGCTGATGCTGGGTGCCTCCCGCTTCGACGAGCTGATGGCCTGGCTCGGCATCAGCAGTGCGGTGCTGACGCGCCGCCTGCAGCGCCTGTGCGAGATGGGCGTGATCGGCCGCGTGCCCGACCCGCTGGATGCGCGCCGGGCCAGCTACCGGCTGGAGCGCGCCGGGCAGGCCCTGTTTCCCCATGTGATGGTGCTCGCCCGCTGGGGCGGCAGCCGGTGCCAGCGGCAGGACAGCCTGACCTGGGTGCATGTCGGTTGCGGCCAGCAAACCCAGGGCCGGATGGCCTGCAGCCATTGCCTGCAGGCGCTGCTGCCGCGTGATGTGGAGCGGCCCGCTGCAGCTTGAGATCATCTCCTGGCGAGCCGTTCTCCGGGAACTGAACCGATCCCCTCTTCCACCGGTGACTTTAGATCCTTGCAAATCGACCAATAGATGGTGAATTTGCAAGGATGTTTGCTCGAAAAACAGAGAAAACAGTGCGGGAGGCGCTCGCCCGCCAGGCGGCTGGCGCCCTGCTGGGGCCGCGCCAGGTCGGCAAGACCACCCTGGCGCAGCGCATCGGCGCGAGTCTGGGAGCGCTCTACCTGGATCTGGAAGATCCGGAGGCCCGGGCGCGGCTGAGCGACCCGGCACACTTCCTGGAGGCCCATGAACAGCAGCTGGTGATCCTTGATGAAATCCATCGGGTGCCTGCGCTCTTTCCGACGCTGCGGGGCGTGATCGACCGCGGCCGCAGCAAAGGGCTTCGAACTGGCCGCTTCCTGCTGCTGGGATCCGCGTCGCTGGACCTGATGCGACAAAGCGGTGAGAGCCTGGCGGGCCGCATCAGCTATATCGACATGGCGCCCCTGGCGCTTGACGAACTGCCTGCGGACAGCCAGGACGCGCTCTGGCTGCGCGGCGGATTACCGGACAGCTTCCTGGCACCGGATGACCGGGGCAGCCTGGACTGGCGCAGGGATCTGATCCGGA
>JAEUOX010000096.1 GCA_016790475.1 Rhodoferax sp.
GAGCGTGCTGCAGGCGCTGCGCGAACGTGGCGATACCGTACCGGTGATGATCCTCACGGCCCGCGCCAACGTGCCCGACCGGGTGCTGGGCCTGAACATGGGCGCCGACGACTACCTGCCCAAGCCCTTCGACCTCAGCGAACTGGAGGCGCGCCTGCATGCGCTGCTGCGCCGCCCGGGCCGCGCGCGCTCCGCCACCGTGCGCCTGGGCCCGCTGAGCATGGACACCGAGACCGACACGGTGCACCTGCACGGCCAGCTGCTGGCGCTGACCCGGCGCGAGGCGGCCGCGCTGCGGGTGCTGCTGAACGCGCCCGGGCGCACCGTCAGCAAGGAGCAGCTGCACGCCGAGGTGTTCGCCGACGAGGCCACCGGGCTGGACGCCGTCGAGGTGCTGATCTACCGGCTGCGCAAGAAGCTGGAGACCGCGCCGGGCCGCCCGGACGCGCCGCCCGGCGTGATGATCAGCACCTTTCGCGGCATGGGCTACATGCTGACCTTGCCGGCCGGCGGGCGCTGACTTGGCTGCGACCCGCGCTGCCAGCTCCCTGCGCAGGCGGCTGCTCAGCTGGATCCTGCTGCCGCTGCTGGGCCTGATCGCCATCAACGCCTACGTCGGCTACGGCAATGCGGTGCAGGCGGCCAACGAGGCCTACGACCGCTCGCTGTACCTGGCCGCGCGCTCGCTGGCCGAGGAGCTGGAATGGCGCGACGGGCGGCTGCAGCTCGACGTGCTGGGCGGTGTCGGTTATGTGCTGGAGAACCACACCGGCTCGCGGCTCTTCTACAAGGTCACGACCGCCCAGGGTCGGCTGCTGGTCGGCGACCCGAACCTGCCCGACCCACCCCCCCGCAGCGAACCGTCGGTGAAGTACTTCGCGCTGGTGCAGTTCGACGACGGCGCCTACCAGCAGCAACCGGTGCGCCTGGCGCAGCTGACCCATGTGATGGAGGAGGCGGGCATGCCCGACCCGCTGGTGCGCATCGTCGTCGCAGAAACGCTGGAGGCGCGCCAGCAGCTGATCGGCCATATCCTGCGCGACACCCTGCTCAGCCAGAGCCTGCTGCTGCTGCTGGCCGCAGTACTGGTGGTCTGGGGCGTGCAGCGCGGCATCCGGCCGCTGGAGCCGTTCCGGCTGCAGCTGGCGAACAAGGCGGACGACGACTTCTCGCCGATCGTGCCGGCCAACCTGCCGCGGGAGCTGCAGCCGCTGACCGACACGCTCAACGGCTACCTGGCGCGGCTCGGGCGCCTGATCGACATCCGCAAGCGCTTCCTGGACAACGTTGCGCACCAGCTCCGCACGCCGCTGACCGTGCTCAAGACCCAGCTCACGCTGGCGCAGCGCAACACCGAGCCCGCACAGGCCGCCACGCTGGTGCAGGCCGCGCAGAAGACGACCGACGACGCGATCCGCCTGACGGAACAGCTGCTGGCGATGACGCGCGCCGAACACGCCCGGGAATTGCATCCCAGTGAATCGGTCGACCTGGTCGCACTGGCGCGGCAGGTCACGCAGGAGCACCTGCTGCGCGCGCATCAGCGTGGCGACGACCTCGGGCTGGAGTGCCTGGTCGAGCAGTGCACGGTGCAGGGCATGGAACTGATGCTGCACGAGGCGCTGAGCAACCTGATCGACAACGCGATCCACCACGGCCAGGCCGGCCGGACCCGCATCACCGTGCGGGTCGGCGCCACCTGGATCGAGGTGGAGGACAACGGCCCCGGCATCCCGGAGAAGCACCTGCCGCATGTGCTCGAGCGCTTCTACCGCGCCGCGCCTGCCGGCACCCCCGGCACCGGGCTGGGCCTGGCCATCGTGCGGGAGATTGCGATGCAGCACGGTGCGCGGGTCGACGTGCGCAGCCCGGTGCAGGAGGGCCACGGCACCACGGTGCGCATGGCCTGGCCGGACGGTGCGGCGGGCTGACCTGCTAGCGCGCTGCCGGCGCCCTGTGCGCGACCCACCAGAACAACGCCAGATTGCTCCCGACGATCAGCAGCGCGCCGGCCACCGTCGTGCCGGCGATGACGTCGCCGAACAGCCAGGTGCCCAGCACCGCGGCAAACACCAGCCGGGTATAGACATACGGCGCCAGCGCCGAGGGCGCGGCGCGCCGGTAGGCCTCCACCATCAGCCAGGCGGCCAGCGTGCCGCTCAGGCCCATCAGCGACAGCCATCCCAGCAGCGCCGCGTCCAGCGGCGGCCAGTCCAGCAGGCTCTGCGGGATCGCGGTCAGGAACACGACCAGCGCCATGTAGAACATGATGGTCTCGGTGCGTTCGGTGAAGGACAGCGAGCGGGTGATCAGCACCATCACCGCGCCCATGAAGGCGCTGGCAAAGCCGTAGGTCACCCGCCAGTCCAGCGTGGACGGATCCCAGACGCCGGCGGCCACCAGCACGCCGGCAAACCCGACCAGCGTGGCCAGCAGCTGCGGCACCGTCACGCGCTCGCGCAGCACCGGCCCCACCAGCAGGATCACGAACAGCTGCCCGGAAAAACTGATCGTGGTCGCCAGCGCCAGCGGCAGCGACTTGAAGCTCATGAAGTAGCACCACCAGGACACCGAGGCCAGCCCGCCGCGCCACAGGTGCGTGCCCAGCCGGGAGGTATGCAGCACCAGCGCCGTGCTGCGCAGCAGGAACGCCGCGCTGGCCGCGACCAGCAGCAGCTGCGCGCCGGAGCGGAACAGCAGGATCTGCGCCTGGCTGGCCCGGGTGCCGATCTCGCGCAGGAACACCGCCTCCAGCGTGCCCAGCAGCGCCGAGGCCACCATCATCGTGGCGGGCAGCCAGGCGGCACCGTGCAGGCGCATCGGCGGCGGCTCAGGCGTTGAAATCGGGCGTGGTGTAGAGCGTGCGGCCCGCCACCCGGATGTCGACCGGCACCCGGTAGCGACGCACCGCCTGCGCGTCGATGGTCATGCCCAGACCGGGCGTCTCGGGGGTGGTCACCTGGCCATTCGCGTCCGGCAGCAGATGGTTCGCGGTGAGTTCCACCGCCAGCGCCTTCGGCGCGGCCGGGTACTCGCAGATATGGTGCGCCTGCAGGCCGGCAAAGGGCTGCATCGACGCGCTCAGCGCCAGATGCGACGTGAAGGTGTGGTTCACGTAGGTGACGCCGCGCGCGGCCGCGTAGTCCGCCACCTGCTTGGCCGGGCCGATGCCGCCAATGCGGCCGCAGTCGATCTGCACATAACCGATGCCGCCATAGTCGATCAGGTGGCGGGCCATCGAGACATTGTGGGCACCCTCGCCGCCGGCCAGCCGCACCGTGCGGGAGCGCTTGGCGAGCGCGCCATACTCGCCCAGCGCGCTGGCATGGAAGGGCTCCTCGAGCCAGACCGCACGGGCCTGCTCCAGCGCATCGAGCCGCTGCGCGGCGCGCTCGACATCCTCACCGAAGATCTGGCCGACATCCACCAGCAGGATGCCGTCCGCACCCAGACCCTCGCGCGCGGCGAAGAAGTGGTCGGCGTCCTGCTGCACGCTGCCCCGGCCGATCGGGCCCCAGCCGAACTTGGCGGCGCGGAAACCCCGGCGGATCGCGTCTTGCCCGCGCTCCAGCGTCTGCTGCGGCGTGTCGCCGAACAGCAGCGACGCATAGGGCGTCTTCGGGTGGGAGCGCTCATAGCCCAGCAGCTTCCAGACCGGCTCGCCGCGGGCCCGGCCAAGGATGTCCCACAGCGCCATCTCGATGCCGGAGAAGGTATGCGCCGCCTGCAGCACGTCCATGCTGTTGTAGGCCACATCGGCCGCGATGGCCGCGATGTCGGCCGGGCTGTCGAGGCGTCGCCCCAGCACCGAGGCCGCGACCGGCTGGCAGGCGCCATGCGACATCGGGCACACGAAGGCCGCGATCGAGGGCAGCGGCGCGGCCTCGCACTCGCCGAAGCCCTGGTGGCCACCGGCCCGCACGCGCACCAGCAGGGCGTCCTGGCTGCCGTCCGCCTCGGTCGTGACGACCGGCATCGACAGGTAGAAGAAGTCGACCGCGTCGATCTGCATGGCCTGCTCCCCGGCGCCGGCGTGTCAGCGGCTGTAGAGCTTGGCCACCGGCTCGAAGGGCGCGTCCGGCTCCATCGGGTACATCGGCCGCGCGCAGATCGTGTGGCCCAGCGTCGGCAGGTTCGCCGACGTCGCCCCCGGCACGTCGATGTTGAAGTTGTTGTCGACCCAGGCGTCGTACATGTGGTGCTCGGTGTGCGGGGACTTCACGACCGTCAGGTCGTAATCCTTCGGGTTCAGGCCGTTGGCGTAGTACATCGCACGGTCGAACAGGCTCAGCGTCTTGCTGAACACCACCACCGTGAAATTGTCGAACTGCAGCACCGCGGTCGGGCCGGCGTCCAGGCCGGTCTTCATCGTCTCCAGCCGGGCCTGCCCGTCGGACAGCAGGCGCACCCGGGCGGTCACTGTCATCGGCGGGAAGCGCTTCGGATCGATCGAACCGCCCAGTGGCACCGTGATCGTCGCGCCGACACCCGCCTTGTGCGCCGCGGCTGCCGCTGCCGGGTCGACGATCTGCGCCAGCACGCGGCGCGTGTACGCCGCATCGCGCAGCCCGCGCAGGATCAGATTGGAGTCGCCGGTGGCGCCGGAGGACGTGGCGTCGGCCGCGTCGGTGAAGATGACCGGGCCGGGGATCGTGCGGGCCTGCGCGATGGCGCGCTCCAGCGAGATCAGCTTGCCCTGCATCCGGTGGCGCCGCGGCCAGAACTCCTGCGCCAGCTTCAGCGCCTCGGCCTTGGCCAGTGCGCCGTCGCCGTCGGTGGCGACGATCACCTGCGAGCACAACTCCGGGACGTCGGTGAAGGGGTTGCCGATCATGATGCCGGCGGACATCGCCGTGCCTTCCAGCTCCATGCGCCGGGCCTCGCGGATCAGCTCGCCGTAGCAGCCGGTCTTGGTGATGAGCTCGTCGCCGCGCACCAGCGCCGGAATCACGACGCGGGCGATCGTCGGGCGGCACTTCTTCGTCAGCAGCCGGTGCAGGATGCGGGCCGCCCGCTGGCCGGTGGACGCGAAGTCCACATGCGGGTAGGTGTGGTAGATCGCGACGCCGTCCACCTGGCTCAGCATCCGGTCGGTCAGGATGCCGTGCAGGTCCAGCGAGATCACGATCGGCTTGTCCGGCCCGAGGATCTTGCGCGTCTCGGTCAGCAGGTAGCCCTCCGGGTCGAGCTCGCCGTCGGCCGCCATCGCGCCATGCATCGAGAAGTACATGCCCTCGACGCCGGTCGCGGCCTGGCGGGCGATGGACTCCAGCACCTCGGCCGAGACCTTCTTCCAGCCCGCCGCGGACAGCAGGCCGGCCGAGCCGGAGCGCGCGCCGATGGCCAGCACCGGCTCCAGGCCGGTCTCGCGGAAGACCTCGAAGGCGCCGCCGAGCGAGGTATTGAGCCCCTCCTGGGCGCGCATCTCCTCGCCCCGTTCGATGTGGAAGTTCTCATAACCGCCCTGCAGCGGATTGAAGGACGAGATCTCCTGCATGCACTCGGCGACCAGGACACGGCGGTGTTTCATGGGTTTCTCCTCAGGGGGTCAGGGGGAAAGGCTTCCGTCGGCCACGCGCAGGCAGGCGACCTGGTGGCCGTCGCGCACGGCGGCGAGCGCCGGGTCGTCGGTCTGGCAGCGCGGCTGCGCATGCGGGCAGCGGCTGGCGAAGCGGCAGCCCACGCCGACGCTCTTCGGGTCGGGCATGTCGCCGCGGATGATCACGCGCGTGCGGCGCTGGGCCGGGTGATCGCTGGGCAGCGCCGCCAGCAGCGACTGGGTGTAGGGATGCAGCGGCCGCGCGAAGAGTTCGTCACTGCGGGCGATCTCGACGATGCGCCCGAGGTACATCACGGCCACGCGGTCGCTGATGTTGCGCACCACGGCCAGGTTGTGCGAGATGAACAGGTAGGTCAGCTTCAGGTCGCGCTGCAGCTGGCGCATCAGGTTGATCACCTGCGCCTGCACCGACACGTCCAGCGCCGACACCGCCTCGTCGGCGACGATGAACTCCGGCTCCAGCGCGAGCGCGCGGGCGATGCCGATGCGCTGCCGCTGCCCGCCGGAGAACTCGTGCGGGTAGCGCGACAGCGCGGCCGTGGGCAGGCTCACCAGCTCCAGCAACTGCTGCACGCGGCGGGCCCGGCTGGCGGCGTCGCCCACACCGTGGATCACCAGCGGCTCGGTGATGATGTCCTCGACGCGCATGCGCGGGTTCAGCGAGCCGTACGGGTCCTGGAACACGATCTGCATCGCTCGGCGCTTGCTGCGCATCGCGGCCACGCCGAGCTGCGTGATGTCCTCGCCATGGTGCAGGATGCTGCCGCCGCTGGGCTCGATCAGCCGCAGCAGCAGCCGCCCGGTCGTGGACTTGCCGCAGCCGGACTCGCCGACCAGGCCCAGCGTCTCGCCGGCCCGGATATGCAGGTCGACGCCGTCGACTGCGCGCAGCGGCGGCGGGCGCTCGGCCAAGAAGCGGCGCGGCCGCTCGAAGTACTTGCGCAGGCCGCGGGCCTCGATCAGCGGGGTGGTCGACGGCGTGCTGCTCACCGCCGCGGCTTCACGCTGCGCGCCGTGCTGCGGCGCCCCTTGCGACGGCGCGGCAGTACTCACAGGGCCTCCTTCTGCGCCACCGGCGCCGCGGTCTCGAACGGAGCGACACAGGCCGCCTGGTGGCCGGGGCCGACCTCGCGCAGCGGCGGCACGCTGCGACAGGCCTCGCGCGCCAGGCTGCAGCGCGGCGCGAAGGTGCAGCCGCTGCCCATCTGGCCGACGGCCGGCACCGTGCCCTCGATCGTGCTCAGCCATTCGGAGCCGGCCGAGATCTTCGGGCGCGAGGCCAGCAGGCCCCGGGTGTACGGGTGGGCGGGGCGGTCGAAGATGTCCAGCACTGCGCCGAACTCGACCACCCGACCGGCATACATCACCGCGACCCGGTCCGACATCTCGGCGATCACGCCCAGATCGTGCGTGATCAGCAGCACGGACATGCCGCTGTCCACCTGCAGCTTGCGCACCAGATCCAGGATCTGGGCCTGGATCGTGACATCCAGCGCCGTGGTCGGCTCGTCGGCGATCAGCAGCTTGGGGCGGCCGGCCAGCGCCATCGCGATCATCACGCGCTGGCGCATGCCGCCGGAGAGCTCGTGCGGATAGGCGTCGATCTGGCGCTGCGGGTCCGGCATCTCGACCCGGCGCAGCAGCGCAATGCCCTCCTCGCGTGCGGCATCCCCCTGCAGGCCCAGGTGCCAGCGCAGCACCTCGCCGATCTGCTGCCCGACGCGCATGACCGGGTTCAGCGAGGTCATCGGCTCCTGGAAGATCATCGCGACGTCCTTGCCGCGCAGCGCGCGCATCTGGGCCGGCGGCTGTCGCAGCAGGTCCCGGCCCTGCAGACGGATCTCCCCGGCGCGCACCGCGATCGCCTCCGGCAGCAGCCCCATGATGGAGAGCGCCAGCATGCTCTTGCCGGAGCCGGATTCACCGACCACACCGAGCACCTCCCCGCTGCCCAGCGACAGGTCGACGCTGCTGAGGATCTCGGGACCGCGCGCGCCCAGGGCGGTCGTCAGCTGGCGGATCTCCAGCATCGGCGTGCCAGCCGCGGCGGCTGTGTTCTGCGGGCTCATCGATTCACCGCCATGCGCGGGTCCAGCACGTCCCGCAGTCCGTCCCCGAGCAGATTCAGCCCCAGCACGCTGGTCACGATGGCCAGGCCAGGCGCGACGGTGATCCAGGGCGCGGCGACGATGAAGTCGCGCCCGTTGGCGATGATGGCGCCGAAGGTCGGCGCCGGCGGCGGCGGGCCGACACCGATGTAGGACAGCACCGCCTCGTTCAGGATGGCCACCGCGAACACATAGGTCATGCGCACGACCAGCGGCGCCATCGAGTTGGCCAGCACATGGCGCAGCAGGATCCGGGCATGGCCGGCCCCCAGCGCCCGCGCGGCCTCGACATATTCCATCTCGCGCGCCACCATCACCGAAGCGCGCACGATGCGCGCCGTATGCGGCGTGGCGGCGATCGCCAGCGCAATGATGACGTTGGTGACGGACGCTCCCAGCACCGAGCTGATCGCGATGGCCAGGATGATCGAGGGGAACGCCATGAAGGCGTCCATCAGCCGCATGATGACGCCGTCGGTGCGGCGGAAGTAGCCGGCCGTGGCGCCGATGATCACACCGGCCAGGCCGGTGACCAGCGCCACCAGGAAGCCGATCTGCAGCGAGATGCGCGCGCCGTGCAGCACGCGCGACAGGATGTCGCGCCCGAAATGGTCGGTGCCCATCCAGTGCTTCATGTTCGGCGGCACCATGCGTTCGCGGAAATTGCCCTTCAGCGGGTCAAAAGGCGCGACCAGGTTGGCCAGGATCGCCAGCAGCGCGATCGTGCCGACCAGCAGCAGGCCGATCACGAAGGAGCGGTTCGAAAACAGCCGGCGCAGGAAGGACTTGCGTCCGGGCGCGGCGGACGGCGCGACGGCAGCCACGGCAGCCGCGCTCATCCCAGACGCACCCGCGGGTCGATCACCGCATAGAGCAGGTCGACGACGATGTTGACCAGCAGATAGATCAGGGCCAGGAACAGCAGGCCGCCTTGGATCACCGGAAAGTCGCGCGACAGCACCGCGCCGATGATCAGGCGGCCCATGCCGGGGATCGAGAACACTTGCTCGATGACCACGGCGCCGCCCAGCAGGCCGCCGATCATGATGCCCATCACCGTGACGATGGGCACCATCGCATTGACCAGGCCGTGGCGCACCACGACATAGGGCTCCGGCAGACCCTTGGCGCGCGCGGTGCGCACGAAATCCTGCCCCAGCACCTCCAGCATGCTGGAGCGTGTCATGCGGGCGACGAAACCCATCTGCACGCAGGCCAGCGTGAAGGTGGGCAGGGCAATGTGGCGCGCCCAATCCCACGGATTCGTCAGGAAGGGCACGTAATCGCCGGGCGGGAAGATCGGTACAAGCACCGCGACCGCCCAGACCATGACCAGGCCCAGCCAGAACTCCGGGATGGACAGGCCCAGCAGCGCCAGCGTCATCATGCCCTGGTCCGCCGGCTTGCCATGGCGCACGGCAGCGACGACGCCGGCCGCGACGCCGATCAGCACCGCGAAGAAGAAGGCCAGCAGCGTCAGCGAGATCGTCACCGGTAGCCGCTCCAGGATGGCCCCGGTCACGCTCCGGTTGAGCAGCAGCGAGGTGCCCAGGTCTCCCTGGAACAGCCGCAGGTACCACTCGCCCATGCGCACCAGGAAAGGCCGGTCCAGGCCCAGCTCGCGGCGCACGCGCTCCAGGGCCTCGGCGGTCGCGCTGGCGTCCAGGAAGATGGACGCCGGATCCCCCGGCACCAGCCACAGCAGGCCGAAGGTGATCAGGGAAACCAGGAACAGGACCGGAACGGAGGCGAGCAGGCGACGGACTATGAATCGACCCATGAGTGTTTGTTCAGCTATGTTGCTGCGCATCAAGGTAAGTCAGACACTGACCGGTACTGGAACACGATGCGCGGTCACTCCAGCCAGACACCCCACATCCGTGGGATGCGATACGGCTTGAAGTTTTTCAGTCGGGCACTGGCTACCTGGAACATGCCATAGTTGCCCAGATTGAGGGCCACAGCCTGGTCGTCCATGCGACTCTCGAATTCGGCAAACACCTGTTTGCGCACCTCCAGGGACATCTCCCGCCCGAGCTTGTCATACAGGTTGTCGATCATTGGGTCCGCCCGTCGCTGACCGGAGCCCTTGACCCAGTTGGACATGACGGCGCTGGGACCCTCATAGGGATTGATTCCAACACCGTGCGTCCAGAAGTTCCATCCCTGGTCGCTTGTCAGCCCCACCTTGGACGTCGTTGGCCAATCAGCGACTTTCAATTCGATGACGACACCAATCTGCGCCATCTGCTGCTGGAAGACGGTCGCGGTGTCCAGGTTGGTGCGATCGTTGTCGACGATGAAGGCCAGCTTCTCTCCGCGGTAACCGGACTTTGCCAGCGCCGCCTTCGCTGCCGCAAGGTCAGGCTTCGGGACTGCCCGGCTGCTATGGTAGACCGAGCCCGCGAATATCCAGCTCGTGTCAAGGCGGTAAAGGTCAGGAAACGCCACTCCGAGCATTTCTTCCCGATCGATGGCCAAGGCGACGGCGCGCCGGAAATTGACGTCGGAGCCGGGGGTAAGTGCATGGTTGAACTTGATGACCTGCTGCGCAAAAGGCATCATCTGGACAACCTGAAAGGCCGGGTTGCCCTTCAAACGCTTCGCAGTCGCACTGTCCGTGTTCTCGTTGAGGTGAATCTGGCCCGCCTCGACGGCTGCATTTCTGGCGCCTGTCTCTGGCATGAATCGAAAAGTGAGGCTGTCCAGATAGGCGATCTTGGCCCCGGCAAATCCATCCCTTTCCTTGTAGGCTGGATTGGGCTTGTAATCCTCGAATCGCACCAGCTTGACATGGCTGTCGGGCTTGTACTCCACAAGGCGATAGGGCCCCGTGCCGATGGGGGAAGCCTTGCCCATTTCCTTGGCCGCCTCTTCGACAGGCATGATGGCAATCGGGGCCCGGGGACTGGACAGGCTCTCGAGAAAGCTCGATTGCACGGATCCCAGCTTGACCGTGACCCTGTACGGGCCCGTGGCGGTGACACTTTCGATAGCGCGGACCAGGTTGGCTGAGGCGCCCGCCTTGCGATATCGGTCCAGCGAGGCCACGACATCGGCCGACGTCATCTCCTTTCCGTTGTGAAACTTGACCCCTTGTCGCAAGGAGAAGACGTAGGTCAGCCCATCGGACGAAATGCTCACGCCATCAGCCAGGTCCGGCACCACACGCGCGTTCTCGTCCCGCGCATACAGGGTCTCATAGATATGCAGATTGATATTGCGTGCCACCTGGGCCGAGGTCGCCTGCGCATCCAGGGACGGCGGCGCGGCAATCATGGCGATGATGGCGTCTCCTCCCCGCTTTTGCGCGTGGCCGTGTGCTGCAACGAGCAGGGCCAGGGAGGCGGAGGTGATCACCTTGAGCAGACTCGGCAACATGGCTGGTTCTCCTTTAGGCGGGTCGGTGACCCTCAGACGCGGTAATCGTTGACCGTCCAGCAACCCGACAGATCGCATGGAGGCCTGAAAAGAATAACATATTTTCAGAATGTATACAATCAACATTGTGGCGGCCGTGGATCCGCCCGATTCCCCATTCCCTGGAGGTGTCACCGGCCATGCACCAGCCCAATATCCTTTTGATCTTCTCCGATCAGCATGCCCAGCGCGTCGCGGGTTGTTACGGTGACCGGATCGCCGAGACATCCCACTTGGACAGCCTGGCTGCCCGGGGTGTCACATTCGACAACGCCTACTGCCCTTCCCCCATCTGCGTGCCGAGCCGCATGTCGATGTTGACCGGCCGCCATCCCGTGGACCAGAAGTGCTGGACACTGCAGGACTACCTGCCCTCGGACTATCCGACCTGGCCGCACGCGCTGGGGACCGCGGGCTACCGCCCGACACTCATCAGCCGCCTGCACTCCATCGGCCCCGATCAACTCCGAGGATATGCCGAGCGCAGGCTGGGCGACATCGGCCCCAACTGGATGGGTGTCAAACGCCAGGACCTCGGCGTGCTCAGCAACGCCCAGGGGCCGAGTCCGCTGAGCCTGCGCAATTCCGGGCCGGGGCAGTCGGGATATCAGCTTGCCGACATCGCAAGCACGGAGGCGGCCTGCGCCTACCTCCGGGAGGTCGCTGCCGACGTGGCATCGGGCCATAGCGTTCCGTTCTGTGTCACTGTCGGCCTCGTGTTGCCACATTGCCCTTTCGTCGCCTGGCGTGAAGACTACGACCGATTCGTTGGCCGGGTCGGCATGCCGGCAGTTCCCCGTGCCGACCCTGACCGCGAACACCCTTGGATCCGCTGGTGGATCGAGGACCGCGGCATCGCAAACCCGGACCCGGACGCCGTGATGCGCGCGCGAACCGCCTATTACGGGCTGGTGCGACGCATGGACCTCATGGTCGGCCAGGTCCTCGACACGCTGAAGTCAACCGGACTGGAGGACGACACGCTCGTCATCTACTGTTCGGACCACGGCGAACACCTGGGTGAGCGTGGGTTGTGGTGGAAGAACACCTTGTACGACGAAGCGACGAAGGTGCCACTGATCATGTCCTGGCCGGGTCATCTGCCACGCGGTGAACGACGCGCGCAGCTCGTCAATCTGATCGACGTCGGTGCGACCATCATCGATGCCGCCAAGGCACCCGTTCTTCCGCGCTCGTCGGGACACAGCCTTCTCGACATTGCAAGGTCAGCCCAGGCGCCCTGGATCGATGAAACCTATTCGGAATACGTCACCGACATCGTCCCGCACTGGACCGGCAATCGATCGACGCAACAACGCATGGTCCGCTCTGGCGACTGGAAACTGCACTACATCCATGAGGAGCCGTCCCTGCTGTTCAACCTGGCGCAGGATCCGCTGGAGCTCGACAACCTTGCAAATGATCCGCGCTACCGCGCCATTCGCGAGCACCTCCATGCCAAGGTTCTGCAGGGCTGGGATCCGGATGCCATCCGCAAGGAAACAGAAATCCGAAGACGCGAAAAGGACCTGCTTAGCCAGTGGGGAGCGGCCACCCAACCAGCGAGCACCTACCACTTCCCGATCGAGGCCAAGGACAGCTGGCTGGACTGAGGCCCTCGCATCGACCCTGCGACGGCTCGCTCCGTCGTGGCGTCAGACCTTCGCCGGCCACATGTCCTTATCCGGCGCTTCGCCGGTTTCCACGACCCTGATCAAGCGGCGCGCCTTCTGGCTTTCCCGAACACGGCGCTCCAATGCCACGGGGTCCCATCCGTCGTACAACCGCGCTCGAAGCGCGTCAAGAATCGCCTTGTGGGCCGGATCTGCTGCAAGGTCATGCATCTCGCAAGGGTCTGCGACAAGGTCATACAACTCCGGCGGGTCGTCGAGGCTGACGTTGAGCTTGTACCGGCCGCGGCGCAACATGCCTATCGGGCGGGCGATGCCATTGGCGTGAAGTTCGGAGAAAGCCTCGTCCTTCCAACCCGCCACTTCACCCTGCGCCAGTGCCCACAGGCTGTCACCGTCCAGAGTTCCCACCGGGGACGCTCCCGTGACCTCGATCATGGTGGCAACCAGGTCGACGAGCGACACGGTCTCGGGCACACGACGACCGGCTGGCAAATGTCCGGGCCAGTTCATGATCAGCGGCACCCTCGAAGCGTGCTCGTAAAAGTTGGACTTCCGCCAAAGACCATGCTCACCCGCCATCTCGCCATGGTCACTGCAATACACCACCAAGGTGTTGTCTCGCAGACCTGTCTGCTCCAGCGCGTCGATCAGGCGACCGATTTTCTCGTCGAGGTACGTGATCAGGCCGTAGTAGCCGGCACGTGCCCGACGGACCTGGCTCTCCGATACGTCGGTAAGCCCGAAATTCGCACGAAGGCGCTGATAGACCGGATGTTGACCGGCGAGGTGCCCGGGGGGAATCACCGGCATGTCCACCTCTTCGGGTGGGTACAGGTCCCAGAATCGTTGCGGAACCACAAACGGAAAATGCGGGGCAATGAACGACACGTTCAGGATCCATGGATCCCGACCGCGTGCTGGATCCCGCAAGTACTTCAGAGCGGCTTGCTCCACGGCATCGTCCACCTCGATCTCCACGGTGGTTCCTGGACCCGCACGGGAAAGATGCGCCCAGGGCACGGCGGCTGGTGGCGTGCCTTCAGCCCAGTCATGGATTGGATGGTAGAGCTCGGCATGCAGATCCCGCGCAAGCTGCGCTCGAAACCCGTGGAGCTGATCTGGGCCAATGAAATGTTGCTTGCCCGCCAGGACTGCGTCGTATCCCTGTGCACGGACCAGGTGAGCCCAGGTGGGGATTTCCGTCGACAGCGGTGACGCGTTGTCCCAGGTTCCGATCTCATGCACATGTCGCCCCGTCATGAAGGACATGCGCGACGGGACACACACCGGTGAATTGCAATAGGCACTCTCGAACAGCACGCCCTCTCGGGCCAACCGGTCCATGTGCGGAGTCTGAACTCGCGAATGCCCGTACGCGCCGCTGAACTGCGGCGCGTGCTCATCCGACATGATCACCAGCAGATTGGGCCTCGGCATCGTCATCGTTCGCCTCCCATGGTTGGGGAAGTCATCCACCGCCGGATCGCGCAAGCATTCTGGGAGCCAGTGCAGACAAGACGGCATCGGCAAGGTCGACGCCCTCGGGATCATCCAGATGCATCGCAGTCTGCCGCATCCGCCCGGCCAAGCCTGAGATTTCGAGGGCGTGGTCTCTCACGTGCCTGAAACGCTCCATGCCGGGATCCGGACGTGGCGTGAGGAAGATGTCCAGTTCTTCCTCAGGATCATTCACGAGATCGAAGAACTGGTGCGCACCGTTGGCCGAAGCGATCAGTTTCCACCGTCCATGCCACAGGCAGCGCTGGGTGATCGCGCTGACGTGGGTAACGTTCTGGATGTAAAAGTCATCGCGCCACGGGATGGACCGCCCTTCAGCCAAGGGGCGGACGCTGCGGCCATGAAGATTCGCCGGCGCAGCGACCCCGGCATAGTCCAAAAGCGTTGGCATGAGGTCCTGGAGGCCAACCGGCTCGGAACGTAGGGCCCCCGTCACCACGCCGGGCCCGGTCACGATGAAGGGAATCCTGATCGCGTCGTCGAAGCAGACGAACTTGTGCTCTCCTTCACGTCGATAGAAGAACGTATCCCCATGATCGGTGTAGTAGATGACGATGGTCTTTTCGGCCAGTCCTGTCTGCTCCAAGGCCGCGATGATGCGGCCGGTGCATTCATCGAGCGCCGATACAGCGGCGTAATACCCTGCAAACGGAATGCCCTTGTGCCGGTAGGGCGCGTAGTGTCGGGCGGGTGCCGTGTAGGGGTCATGCGGTGGGTAATAGCCCTGGACCATCACAAAGGGCTGCGCGGCATTCTTCTGCCGCTGAATAAACGCGATGGACGCGTCTGTCTGGCGGTCCGGTCGGTACTCGCCATCTTGTCGCCCATCCATCCAATGCCCCTTTCGGGAGTTGAAGCACTCCTCCCAGACATCGAAGAATGGCGGTTGCACTTCGCCGAGGTGCCACTTGCCGAAGTGCGCTGTCAGATAGCCTGCTTCCCGGAGCAACTCGAAGACCGTCAACTTGACGCGGGCAACCGACTCGAACGCATTGTCCACGCCGTAGACGTTGTCGACGAGTTGGTGTGCATGCGGGTAAAGGCCTGTCCACATCGTGCCGCGCGCTGGCGTACACACTGGCCATGGCGTGAAGGCGTTGGAGAACCTGGTACCCCGCGACGCCAGTCGATCAACGTGGGGACTCACGACGAATCGATTGCCATAACACCCCAGGGAATCCATTCGCTGCTGGTCTGTGCAGACAAGCACGAGGTTCGGCCGTTCCACCATTTGAAGCCCTTTCGAACGGACACGATCGAACGACGTACCGGCCCTGGTCTCGATGCCGGAACGCCGACGACTCGCAGATCAGCGCTTGCGCAAGATCTGCGCAAACGCCGACACAAGAAGGCGTCTACTCCAGCCAGACACCCCACATGCGCGGGATCCGGTAGGCCTTGAAGTTCTTCAGCTTCGAGGACGCGACCTGGAACAGGCCGTAGTTACCGAGGTTGGTGGCGATCGCCTGGTCGGCCATGCGGTTCTCGAAGTCCGAGAAGAAGCGCTTCTGCGTCTGCACGTTCATCTCGCCGTTGATCTTGGCGAACAGGTCGTCGATCACCGGGTCCGCCTTGCGCTGGCCCTGGCCGTTGACCCAGTGCGACATCGACGAGGCCGGGCCCTCGTAGGGCTCGATGCCGAAGCCGTGCGTCCAGAAATTCCAGCCCACGTCACTCTTGAGGCCGATGCCGGAGGTGGTCGGCCAGTCGGCGACCTTCAGTTCGACATTGATGCCGACCTGGGACATCTGCTGCTGCATCACCGTCGCGGCGTCCACCGTCGGCCGGTCGTTGTGCACGATGAAGGTCAGCTTCTCACCCTTGTAGCTGGACTTGGCCAGGTGCGCCTTGGCGGCGGCCAGATCCTGCTTGAAGGGCGCGCGGCCGGTGTGGTAGGCCGAGCCGGCATAGACCCAGGCCTGGTCGATCCGGTAGATGTCCGGGAACGCGACGCCCATGATCTCCTCGGCATTCAGCGACGCCTGCACCGCGCGGCGGAAGTTGACGTCCGCGCCCGGACCCTGGGCCATGTTGTACTTCAGGATCTGGGCTGCAAAGGGCAGCACCGGGATCACCTGGAAGTTCGGGTTGCCGCGCAGGCGCTTGGCGGTCGTGCCATCGGTGGTCTCGTTCAGCTGCACCTGGCCGGTCTCGACCGCGGCATCCCGGGCGCCGGCTTCCGGCATGAAGCGGAAGGTCACCGAATCCAGGTAGGCGATCTTGGCGCCGGCAAAGCCGTCGCGCTCCTTGTAGGCCGGGTTGGGCTTGTAGCCGTCAAAGCGGGCGACCTTCACGTGGCTGTCGGGCTTGTACTCGACGAAGCGGTAGGGGCCGGTGCCGATCGAGGCGGCCTTGCCCATTTCCTTGGCGGCCTCCTCGGCCGGCATGATCGCGATCGGGGCGCGCGGGCTCGACAGGTTGCCCAGGAAGGTGGACTGGACCGACTTCAGCTTGATGACGACCGTGTTCGGACCGCTCGCGGTGATGGTGTCGATCGCGCCGATCAGCGTGGCGGACGCACCGGCCTTGCGGTAGCGCTCCAGCGAGGCCACGACATCGGCCGAGGTCATGTCCTTGCCGTTGTGGAACTTCACCCCTTGGCGCAGCGGGAAGGTGTAGGTCAGGCCGTCGGCCGACAGGTTGACGCCGGTGGCCAGGTCCGGCACCGGACGGGCGTTCTCGTCCCGGGCGTAGAGCGTCTCGAAGATGTGCAGGTTCACGTTGCGGGCCACCTGGGCCGACGTGGCATGCGGATCCAGCGACGGCGGCGCCGCCGTCATCGCGATGACGACATCACCGCCTTTTTTCTGGGCCATCGCCGGAACCGCAGCACCCAGGGCCAGCGATGCGGCGAGGACCAATGGAAGGAATTTCAGTTTCATGAACAGGTTCTCCTGATGTTGTTCCCCGATGCCGGGGTGCTTGCAACGATGCCGATCCACGTTAGCATATTTCATAAAAGTATACAATCTGCAAATGACGCACACCTCCTCTCCGGCCGCCGTGGACGAGCGGTTCGGCATCGTCGTCTACCGCGACGTTTTTGTCACCATGCGCGACGGCATCCGTCTGGCCACCGACCTGTTCCGGCCGGCCCGCGACGGCGAGCCGCTGCCCGGCCCCTTCCCCACGATCCTGTGCCGCACGCCGTACGACAAGACGGACCGGCGGTACGCCGAGATGGCGGACTTCTTCACGCCGCTCGGCTACGTCGTGGCGCTGCAGGACCTGCGCGACCGCAAGCAGTCCGAAGGCAGCGGCGACTACGAGCACACCGCCACGCCGCACGAGGGGCGCGATGGCCACGACACGATCGAATGGATCGCCAGCCGGCCCTGGAGCAACGGCCGCGTGGGCATGGTCGGCAGCTCGTTTGCGGCCGTCACGCAGATCCGCGCCGCGCTGGAGCGCCCGCCGCACCTGACGGCCATCTGGCCCGACGTCTCCCCGACCGACAACTACCAGCACCAGGGCCGCGAGGGCGGCGCGATGCAGTTGCAGATGTTCTGGGCGCTGTTCGTCCACGCGCAGGACGCGCAGGACATCCGTGATGATCCGGCCAAGCAGGCCGAGGTCTGGGAGGACCTGCGCAACATGCGCCAGCTGCTGATGAGCACCCCCTGGAAGGCCGGCCAGCTGTCGCTGCGGCACACGCCCCGGCTCGAGGAGATCCTGCTGAACTACTACACGCGCGGCGTGCGCGATGCCTGGTGGGACGAGCTGCGCAACTGCTACACCGCCTACTACGCGCAGCATGCCGACATCCCGGGCACCTTCAGCACCGGCTGGTACGACGCCTACCCGCATGCGATGACCGAGTACTTCGCCGCGATGGCGCGCCAGAACCGCCAGCACCAGCGGCTGGTGGTTGGCCCCTGGGGCCACGGCGGCATGCGCGGCGAGTCCAGCTTCATGAACGAGGTGGACTTCGGTCCGGACAGCGTCTGGGGCGTGCGGCGCTACTTCGCGGAGCAGCTGCGCTTCTTCGACCGCACGCTGCGCGACCAGGACAACGGCCTGGAGCAGGCCCCGCCGGTGCGCATCTTCGTGATGGGTGGCGGCAGCGGGCAGCGCAACGCCCAGGGCCGCATCGACCACGGCGGGCGCTGGCGCGACGAGCAGGAATGGCCGCTGGCCCGTACCGCCTGGACCCCGATGTACCTGCACGCCGACGGACAGCTGTCGGCACAGGCACCCGTGGTGGAGAACGCAGCGCGCAGCTTCGTGTTCGACCCCTCCCACCCGGTGCCCAGCATCGGCGGCGGCCTGTGCGGCATCATGGAGCAGCCTCCGGAAGACGCCGGCGGCCCGGAATCGATGTGGTCGCGCTTCCTGAACCCGGTGCTGCGGCTGCGTTATGTGCTCGGCCCCGGCCCGCTGGACCAGCGCGAGACGCCGGACACCTTCGGCGCGCGCGCGCCCTACCCGCGGCTGTCGGCGCGCCCGGACGTGCTGGTCTTCCAGACGCCGCCGCTGGAGCAGGACGTTGAAGTGACCGGCCCGATCACGGTCCAGCTGTATGTGTCCTCCAGCGCGCCGGACACCGATTTCACTGCCAAGCTGATCGACGTGCACCCGCCGACGGCCACCGACCCCGACGGCTTCGACATGAACCTGTGCGACTCGATCATCCGCTGCCGCTTCCGCGAGAGCTGGTACCGCGAGGTCTTCATGCAGCCGGGGGAGATCTACCCGGTCACGATCACGTTGCCGCCGACCAGCAACCGGTTCGCGCGCGGGCACCGGATCCGCGTCGACATCTCCAGCAGCAACTTCCCGCGGCTGGACGTCAACCCCAACACCGGCGAGCCGCTGGGCCGGCACACGCACAGCGTCGTGGCGACGAACACTGTGCACCTGGACCGCGCCCACCCGTCGCACATCGTGCTGCCGCTGATCCCGGCCGCCTGAGCGGCCGGCGCCGCTGCCGGACACGGTGCCGCTCAGGCCGTAGCGCGCGGAATGACCGGCAGCACGATATGGGACGCCCGCACGCTGTCATGGAACACCGTCTGGTGCGCGATCTCCCAGCGCGTGCCGGTGGCCACGTCCTCGCCGGTGTTCAGGTTGCGGTTGAAGCGCGGGAAGTTGCTGCTCGAGATCTCGACCCGCAGCCGGTGCCCGGCCAGGAACACGTTGCTGGTGGGGGCCAGCTCGATCCGGTAGGTCGCCACCTCGCCCGGGGCCAGCAGCTGCTGGCGGTCGTAGCCGTGGCGGTAGCGCGCCCGCAGGATGCCCTCGGCGATATGGATCGCCTGGCCGCCGGGGTGCACGTCGACCAGCTTGGCCGTGAAATCGGTGTCCGGCGCGGACGAGCCGGCATGCAGCACCACCTCCAGCGGCCCGGTGACCTCCAGGTCCTCCTGCAGTACCGCGCTGGTGTAGACCAGCACGTCGTCGCGCCGCTCGACCGGGCGCTGGTCGATCGGGCCGGGCAGCACCTGGTCGACGGCAAACTTCATCTGGGTCCAGGTGGTGTTGTTGCCGCCCAGCGTGGGCACCGGACGGTCCGGGTCGTAGTCGAAGCGGTCCGCCGGCTCGTCCCCGGGCGCTACCGGCGACAGCGTGCCATCGCCGTGCAGCGAGTTCGCATGCCCGGCGCTGTGCAGGTACCAGGGCGTGAACACCGTGCGTGCCAGCGGCCACTCATGCTCGCCGCGCCAGACGTTGGTGCCCATCACGAACAGCCGGATCGGCGGCTCCTCCATGATGCCGTTGTCCTCGCCCTTGAGCCAGTGGTCGAACCAGCGCAGGTCCTCCGCGTTCAGGTCGACATAGGCGTTCGGGCCGAAGTCGATGTCGCCCAGCTTCGAGCCCTCCGGGATGTGGTGCGTCCAGGGCACGACATAGATCTTCTGGTTGCGCCGGGCCCGGTCGGAGTAGCCCCGCTCCCGCAGGCCGTTCCACATCCGGAAGCTGGCTGCGGTGTAGGCGTCGTACCAGCCGCACTGCTGGTAGACCGGCACGTCGATCTGGTCGAGCTTGTTCTCGGTGCTGATCGCCTGCCAGTAGGCGTCGTCCTCGCTATGGCGCAGCCAGTCGCGGAAATACGGGATCTCGCGCCCGATGGCCGCCACATCCGCCTCGATCAGCGGCAGCGTGCGGTAGAACTTCTGGTTGCCGAACAGGTGGGCGCAGCCGCGCTGCGCGAAGGCCACGTTGGTCGCGAAGGTGATCGAGGCCATCAGCGTGATCGCCCACTGCACCGCGCCGCCGGTATGGTGGTAGTCGCCGTAGTAGTCGCCCATGATGACCTGCGGCGCCATCGCCGTCAGGTGCGGGCTGCGGTGTGGCGCCAGCTGCCACTGGAACAGCCCGCCGTAGGAGCGCCCGCTGGTGCCGATCTTGCCGCTGCACCAGGGCTGCGCGGCGATCCAGGCCAGCGTGTCATGGCCGTCCGGGCCGTCGTCGCGGTAGGGGTAGAACTCCCCCTGCGACTCGAACTTGCCCCGGTTGTCGCCCACGACGCAGGCATAACCGCGCCGCGCCCACCAGGCCGCCCAGTCGATGTGGCCGTCGCGCGTGCTCTCGTAGGGCGTGCGCAGCAGCACCGTCGGGAACGGCCCGGGTGTCTGCGGCAGGTACACATCGACGGACAGCAGGATGCCGTCGCGCATCGGCACTTTCAGATCCCACAGGCAGTGGATGTCGTGGATCGGCTGGGAAGGCATCGGGAGCTCCTTGGCAAGGGTGGTGGATGTTGCACTGCGACAATTCCGGATCGCAGGCCGCTTGTTCGGCATATTATTTAACTGTATACAATGCGCACATGGCAAATGCAAACGGCAAATCGCTTCACCTGGTGGAACAGACGCCAGCGGGCGTGCCGCCGGCCTTCCTGAAACTGCAGCCCCGCACGCTGGTGCACCAGGTGATCGACGCGCTGGTGGCCGGTGCCTCCGAAGGCCTGATCCTGCCCGGGGACCGCATCATCGAAACCGAGCTGGCCACGCAGCTCGGCGTCAGCCGGGTTCCGGTCCGCGAAGCGCTGCGGGTGCTGGAGAGCCAGGGGGTCGTGATCAACGAGCCCTACAAGGGCATCCGGCTGACGCCGGTGACACCCGAGCGCATCGACCAGCTGATCGAAGTCCGCGTCGCGCTGGAGACCACCGCCGGCGCCAGCGCCATCCGCCGCGGCGAGAACAACGCCGCCCATCTGGCCGAGCTCGAACAGATCGTGCAGGAGATGGAAACCATGGCCGAGCGCAACGACGTGTTCGGCTTTGCCACCGCCGACACCAGCTTCCACCGCAGCTTCTGCAGCTTTGCCGGCAATGCCGTGCTGAGCGACATGTGGGAGATGCTGGCCCGGCAGATGACGATCATCTTCGGCCTGTCCGCACTGGGCAAGCCGATGGCCGACATCGTCGACGAGCACCGCACGCTGATGCAGGTGTTCGCCTCCGGCGACATCGACGACATGGCCCATGCCATCAGCGACCACATCGACGTCGAGATCCACAAGGTCGATCTGGAGAACATCATCGCGCGGCGCCGCTCCGAATCCGCGGTCGCCGAGCCTCTGTCCTGAAGGGTTTCGCCACCATGCCCGTTGTCCAGCCCGCCTCCCCATCGCTGCCCGCCGCGAAGATCCGCGCCATCACCACCGTGCCGCTGATCGGCGAGAGCCCCAAGGGCGGCTGGTCGGCCGAGATCAAGCCGGAGGACTCGATCCACGCGCTGATCGCGGTGCACACCGACGCCGGCATCACCGGCTTCGGCAGCGTGTTCACCGACGGCCGGCTGGTGCAGGCGGCGCTGAAGGTGCTGGAGCCGCTGTTCCTCGGCGAGAACGCGCTCGAACCCGAGCGCGTCACCGAGAAGCTGCACCAGAACACCTTCTGGATGGGCCGGGGCGGCAGCCTGACGCATGCGATCAGCGGCATCGACATCGCGCTGTGGGACATCCTCGGGCAGGCCACCCGCATGCCGGTCGGGCGGCTGCTCGGCGGCACCTACCGCACCCGCGTGCAGCCCTACTGCTCGCTGCTGATGGAGCAGCCGGCGGAGATGTTCAAGGTCATCACCCGCTACCGCAAGGACGGCTTTCGCGCCTTCAAGATCGGCTGGGGGCCGTTCGGGCGGGCCATGAACGCGAAGCTCGACGAGGACATCGTGCGCGCCGCGCGCGACGCCGCCGGCCCGGAGTCCCGGCTGCTGGTGGATGCCGGCGCCAGCGACGCGCACTGGCCGCACGGCCTGAAGTGGGCGATGCGCACCGCCGAGATGCTGGCCAAGCATGACGTCGGCTGGTTCGAGGAGGCCCTGAAGCCCGACGCGCTGGAGGACTTCTGCCACCTGCGCCGCGTGAGCCCGGTGCCGATTGCCGGCGGCGAGGTGCTGACGCGCCGCCAGACCTTCCAGCCCTGGCTCGTCAAGGGCGCCTTCGACATCGTGCAGCCGGACGTGACCAAGGTCGGCGGCATCAGCGAGCAGCGCCGAATCGCCTGGATGGCGCACGACTTCGGCGTCAAGTACATCGGCCACGGCTGGAACACCGCGCTGGGCCTGGCCGCCGACCTGCAACTGGCCAGCGCCTTCCCCGACACCGATCTGGTGGAGTACATCGGCGGCAGCCCGTATGTGGACGGCATCCTGCGCGAGCCCTTCGTCGTCGACAGCGAGGGCTACCTGGCCATCCCCGACACGCCGGGCCTGGGCATGGCACTCGACCCGGAGAAGGTCGCGCGCTACACGCCGGACGCCCGCCTGCTGTTCCAGGCCTGAGCCGGCATGTTCGACTTCAAGCGCCGCGTGCTGCTGGTCACCGGTGCCGGCGGCGGCATCGGCAGCGCCACCGCGGCCTACTTCCATGCCTGCGGCGCGCGGGTGATGATCGGCGACATCAACGAGACCGCAGCCACCAATGTCGCGCGCTCGCTCGACCCGACCGGCAAGCGGGTGCAGGCCATGCGCTACGACGCCAGCCGCTCGCAGGATGCGCAGGCCCTGGTGGACGCCTGCATGCAGCAGTTCGGCCGCCTGGACTACCTGGTGCCGGCCGCCGCGATCTACGAGGACCAGCTGGTGCGCACGATGACCGACGCGCAGTGGGAGGCCACGATCGGCGTCAACCTGAACGGCGTGTTCTACCTGGTGCGCCAGGCCGCGGCGGTGATGCACAAGGGCGGCGCGATCGTGAACCTGGCCTCGCAGGCCGGCCACACCGGCGGCGGCGTGGAGCATGCGCACTACGGCGCGACCAAGGGCGCGCTGCTGTCCTTCACGCGCACGCTGGCGCGCGAGCTGGGGCCCGACATCCGCGTCAATGCGGTGTCGCCCGGCGTCATCGACACGCCGATGGTGTCCCGGGCGCTGGTCACGAAGCGTGCCGAGGTGATCGCCAACACGCCGCTCAAGCGCCTGGGCCGGCCGGACGAGGTGGCCAGCCTGATCGCCTTCCTGTGCAGCGACGCGGCCAGCTTCATCACCGGCGAGGCGGTGCTGGTGACCGGCGGGCTCTTCATGGGCGGCTGAGCGCCGGCGCGCCGCCCTCTTCCCAAGGAGGTTCGCGATGACTGCTGCATTTTCCCTGGCGGGCCGCGTGGCCCTGGTGACGGGCGCGTCCCGCGGCCTGGGCTTCGCGATGGCGCAGGGCCTGGCCCAGGCCGGCGCCACCGTCGTGCTGAATGGCCGCGACCCCGCCACGCTGGAGCCGCGCCGCGCCGAGATCGAGGCCGCCGGCGGCCGGGCCGCCATCGCCGCCTTCGACGTGCGCGATCGTGCGGCAGGTGACGCGGCCATCGATGCGATCGAGGCGCAGTTCGGGCACCTGGACATCCTGATCAACAACGCCGCCTTTGGCGTGGGGCGGGACTTCTTCGACATCACCGACGAGGACTGGCGCGTGTCGATGGACGTCGCGCTGGACAGCTGCTTCCGGCTGTCGCGCAAGGCCGCCGCGAAGATGGTCGAACGCGGCTGGGGCCGGGTCGTGATGATCGGCTCGGTCAATGCACGCATCGGCCGCGGCACCAACACCGCTTACATCACCGCCAAGGCCGCGCTGGAGGGCCTCACGCGCGGCATGGCCTCCGAGGTGGCAACGCGCGGCGTCACCGTCAACTGCATCGCGCCGGGCTACATCGCCACCGACATCAACACCGTCTTTCGGGCCGACCCGGCCCGCTACGAGTGGATCCGCAACCGCACGCCGATGAAGCGCTGGGGCACGGCCCAGGACCTGGCCGGCACCGCGGTGTTCCTGTCCGGCGACGCCAGCGCCTTCCTGACCGGGCAGGTGCTGGTCGTGGATGGCGGGATGACGATCGCGATCTGAGCGCGCCCGGGCGCACAATCACCGGCCATGGCAAAACAGTACTGGCTGATGAAATCCGAGCCCTCCGAGTGCTCGATCGACGACGCGATGGCCGCGCCCGGGCGCACCGTGCCCTGGACCGGCGTGCGCAACTACCAGGCGCGCAACTTCATGCGCGACGCGATGCGGGTCGGCGACGGTGTGCTGTTCTACCACTCCAGCTGCCCGGAGCCCGGCATCGCCGGCCTGGCCCGCGTGGCCTCGACGACCCGCCCGGACCCGACGCAGTTCGACCCGCAGTCCCCGTACTACGACGCCGCGTCCAAGCCGGACGCGCCGCGCTGGCTGCTGCTCGATGTGCAGGCGGTCCGCAAGACGCGGCTGCTGTCCCTGGCCGAACTGCGCGCCGAAGCGGCACTGGCCGACTTGGTGCTGCTGCGGCGGGGCAACCGGCTGTCGATCACGCCGGTGGAGGCGGCACATTGGGCGCATGTGATGGCGATGCTGGGCGGGGCGCACTGAGCACCGCGCGGCACGCCAGCCACCATGAAACTTGAACGCGCCCTGTTCGATTGTCAGGGTCTTTGGAGCCCCGCCGCCTCCGCCCGCAGCCAGCGGATGAAGTCCTGCGCATCCGGGTTATCCGCCGCCCGCGGCGAGGCCAGCACGAAATAGGCCCGCGCCGACGTCTGCGTGCCGCGCAGCGGCGCGACCAGCCGCCCCTCGCGCAGCAGTTCGGCCACCAGCGGCAGGCGTCCGATGGCCACGCCCTGGCCGGCGACGGCGGCGGCCACCGCGTCGGCGTACTGCGAGAAGCGCAGCGTGTTCTTGGTGCGCATCTCCGGCAGGCCCATGATCTGGAACCACGGGGACCAGTCCGCCGTGGGCGTGGTGTCCTGCGGCATCTCCATGGCCAGCAGCGTGTGGTGCACCAGGTCGGCCGGCGTGCGCAGCGGGCGCCGGCGATCGCGCAGCAGCGCCGGCGCGCAGACCGGCATCACCGTCTCCTCGAAGAGCGGCTCGCCCTGCCCCAGCCGGGTTGGGCAGAAGCGCACCGCGACGTCGATCTGGCTCCGCACCATGTCCAGCGTGTCGTTCGTCGCGGACAGGCGCACGTCGACCTGCGGGTGGCTCTGCGCGAAGCGCGCCAGGCGCGGGATCAGCCACAGCGACGCGAAGCCGGGTGTCGTCGTGACGGCGATGCGCCGCGCCTGCAGGCTGGCCCGCACGCTGGCGGTGGCGTCGCGCAGGCGCTCCAGGCAGTCGGTGACGGCACGGTTCATCGTGCGCCCGGCCGGCGTCAGCACCAGCGCACGGTGACGGCGCTCGAACAGCGCCACGCCGAGGCCCTCCTCCATCTGCTGGATCTGCCGGCTGACGGCCGACTGTGTCAGCGCGAGCTCGTCGGCTGCCTTCGTGAAGCTCAGATGGCGGGCCGCCGCCTCGAAGCTGCGCAGCAGCTCCAGACGCGGCAGCTCGGAGCGGGCGATGCCGGACGCTGCCGACGGCACCTGCACGGCGGCCACTTTCACATTCCCGCTACGCATGCGAAGCATTCCCAATCACCGTTTGTATCCAGCAAGCAGGCCTCCTACATTCATTCCCACGATGCACTTTACTGGAAAGGACCTGACCATGCCCTGCACGAATGCCACCAGCCCGCTGCGGCTGCGCATGAACAAGCGCGAGCTGCTGTCGCTCGATGCGGACTCCGGCCGGGTGGTCTGTGAGTCCGGCACGCTGTGGATCACGCAGGACCGGGACGCACGCGACATCGTGCTGGACCCCGGCGAGAGCTTCACGCCGGCCGCCGGCCGGCGCGCGATCGTCTACGCGCTCGGCCCGGCCGCACTGACCGTGCTGGGGGCCTGATGGCGGCGCTGTACCCCGCTGCCACGCTGGCGTGGTTCGACCGCTGGGACCTGCCCGACGGCAGCCGGGTGACCGTGCGCCCGGTGCTGCCGCAGGACCGGGGCCTGGAGCGCCAATTCGTGGCGCAGGCCCTGACCGCGCGGTCGCGCTACCAGCGCTTCCACACCGGCCTGCGCGAGCTGCCCGACACGGTGGCGCAGTACCTGACGCAGGTCGACCAGCAGCAGCATGTCGCGCTGGTCGTTGAACACGCCGGGCCGCAGGGCCCGCAGCAGGTGGCCGATGCACGCTTCGTGCGCGACCCGGACCTCCCGCAGACCAGCGAGTTCGGGCTGGCCGTCGCCGATGCCTGGCAGGGCCTGGGGCTGGGCCGGCGCCTGCTGCGCAGACTGCGCGACATTGCGACGGCCCAGGGCCTGCAGGTCCTCTACGGCGACGTGCTGCGCGACAACCAGGCGATGCTCGGGCTGGCCCGCTCAGAGGGCTTCACGCGCAGCCGGCATCAGGACGACCCGCGCCTGGTGCGCCTGCAGCTGCCGCTGCAGACAGCGCCGTTGCCCGCCTGGGCCGCTGCTACAGCGCTGCGTATACCGCATCCAGCAGGCGGGCCCGACGCGGATCCACCCCGTCGTCAAAGCCCAGCAGCCTGCGCGTGACGAAGGCAAAGCCGAGCCGCCGTGCCGGGTCGGCAAAGGCCACCGAGCCGCCCCAGCCGGTGTGGCCAAAGTGCCCCGGCGCGACATGCGGGCCGTAGCCGATCGCGCCGATCCGGTAGCCGGCGGCAAACACGGTGGGCGCCAGCGAGCAGGCATCCACGCCGTCAAAGCGCACGGCCGTCGCGCGGCGCAGCGCATCGGCCGACCGCAGCTGCCGCCCGCCGACCGTGCCACCGCCGGCCAGCACGCCGTACAGCGTGGCCAGCGATCGCGCATCCGCCTGGCCGTTCGCCGCCGGCACCTCGGCGGCCCGCCAGGCCCGCGCATTGGGCGTGGTCGCCGACAGCGTGGGATTGCGGAATGCATGCGGGTAGGCCGTCTTCTCGCCCTGACGGATCCAGTCATAGGCCTTCTCATGGGCGCTCATCTCGGCCGCCCGGTGGTCCTCCGACGCCGGCAGACCGATATGGAACTGCAGGCCCCAGGGGCGCACGATCTCCTCGGCGATGAAGCGCCCCGGGCTGCGCCCGTCGATGCGCCGGATCAGCTCGCCGACCAGATGGCCGTAGGTCATCGCGTGGTAGACGCAGCGGCTGCCAGGCTCCCACAGCGGCGCCATGCGTTCGAGCGCCTGGACGAAGGGCGTCCAGGCATAGACATCCGCATCGCTGATCGGCCCATCCACGCCGTCCAGGCCTGCCTGGTGGGACATCACCTGGTCCACCGTGATGCCCTGCTTTCCACGCTGCGCAAACTCCGGCCAGTAACGCGCCACCGGCGCTGTGTAGTCCAGCTGACCGCGGTCCACCAGCATCGCTGCCGCCAGCGCCAGCACGCCCTTGGTGACCGACCAGACATTGACCAGCGTGTCCTGCTGCCAGGGCCTCGTCTGCGCCTCGTCGCTCCAGCCGCCCCACAGATCGACCACCGGCTGCCCGTCCACCCACACCGCGACGGCCGAGCCCGGGTCGAGGCCGTCGGCGAACAGGCTGTCGAAGGCGCGGCGCACGCCGTCAAAGCGGGCCTCGGTGAACCCATGGGTGGGCAGGGCGGGGGCGTTCATGCGGCTTTCCTTTCCAGGGCAGGTGCTGCGCGCTGCATCCATTGCAGCGACAGGCGGTTCAACAACCAGAGCAATCCGAGCGCGGCGATCGACAGACCGGCCACCAGCGCGATCCAGAAGCCCTGGGCCCCTAGCGGCTGCGCTGGCCGCCAGGGCCACCAGGCCGGCGCCAGGCCCAGCACGCAGCCGAGCGGCAGGCACAGGCCCCAGAAGGCCGTCAGGTGGATGACCATCGGCGTGCGCGTGACCTTGTAGGCACGGATCGCACAGCTGGCCGACACCTGCGTAGCATCCGGCAGCTGGAACAGCGCCGCGAAGACCAGCAGATGCGCCGCCAGCGCAGCCACCGCCGCGTCGCTGGTGTAGGCCACCGCGATATGCGTCGTCGTGAAGGCGATCAGCACCGCGGAGACGGCAGCCACCACCAGCGCCATCGCGACGCCGACCCAGGCCCGGAAGCGCGCCTCGCGCGGGTCCTGCGCACCCAGCGCCTGGCCGACGCGCGTGAGCAGGGCCAGACCCAGGCTCATCGGCACCATGAACACCAGCGACGCGAAGTTCAGCGCGATCTGGTGCGCCGCCACCTGCGCGGTGCCGAAACCGGCCACCAGCAGCGCGATCAGGCTGAAGGCGCTGGTCTCGGCGAAGTAGGTGACGCCGATCGGCGCACCGAGGCGCAGCAGCCGGCGGATCTCCGGCCACTGTGGCGGCTCGTAGCCGGTGAAGGGCTGCGTGGCCCGGTAGGCCGGCGCGCGCCGGATCCACCAGACCATCGCGGCCAGATCGAACCAGACGCACAGCAGCGTGGCGAAGGCACAACCCAGCCCGCCCAGTCGCGGAAAGCCCAGGTTGCCGAACACCAGCAGCCAGTTCACCAGCACATTGAGTGCCAGCGCTACCAGCGCGATCACCATCAGCGGCTTGGTCTGGTTCACGCTGGCGCTGTAGCCGTACAGCACCCGGTAGCAGCAGAACGGCGGCAGCGCGAAGCTGATGACCAGCACGAAGTTGCGCGCCAGGTCCCGCACGGCCGGCTCGATGTCCAGCGTGTCCAGCACCAGCGCGCCGAGGTTGGCCACCACCATCGCCAGCAGCCCGACACCCAGCGCGTTCCACAGCGCCTGGCGCACGACCTGCCCGATGCGGGCATGCTCCCCGGCGCCGACATGCTGCGACACGATCGGGTTCACCGCCATCAGCAGGCCCATCAGGCTCACGATCACGATGTGCCAGACCGACACGCCGAGCGACACGCCGGCCAGGTCTTGCGCCGACGCATGCCCGGCCATCGCGACATCGGCCACGCTCATGCCCACCGTGGCCAGCTGGCCGATCAGGATCGGCCAGGCGAGCTGCCACAGGGACCATGCTTCGTGCCGTATGGGCAGGGAGGAGTAGCGGCGCAAGTGCGAATGTTCTTGATCGAAACGAGCCGGGATTGTGCCCCAGCAGTTCTGTCTCTGTGCAGCTATTGCGCTGCATCAAATGCTCACGCCTGTTTCCGGCTGAAACGGCAATTGTTCACGGCCAGCCGCCGAACTTCAGCAAAACCTCAGCTTGGGATGCTCCCATCAGAGTTCGACCAATCCATCGTGAAAGGAATATTGATGCGAGTCTCACCCAGCAGGCTTCTGCATGCCGCTGTCGGCATCGCCGCGTGCCTGACCTTGGCCGCGCAGGCCCAGACGCCGCCCAACGGGCGGCTGCTGGCTTCCAACTGCTTCCAGTGCCACGGAACCAATGGCAAGGGGCCGGGCTTCGACAAGCTGGCAGGAAAGTCCGCGACCGAAATCTACAAGGAACTGACCGAGTTCCGCTCCGGCAAGGAAGGCGACAACATCATGGCACGGCATGCCATGGGATTCACCGATGCCCAGATGCGCAGCCTGGCCGCCTGGCTGTCCACCCAACGCTGAGATCGGCAACACAAGGAGCTCTCATGGACAGACGTCAATTCATCTCCAGCGCCGGCAGCCTTGCGCTGCTAGCCTCCATGTCCACCGCCCATGCCGACGAAAAGCCGTCGGGCGCATGGCACCGGCGACCCCGAGGCGGAACGCCTCCGACACCCGCTCCGCCCACAGGACCGGCCAAGCATCGCGTCATCGTGATTGGGGGCGGCATGGCCGGCGCGACCGTGGCCAAGTACCTGCGCCTCTGGGGCGACTCGGTGGAAGTCTTCCTGATCGAGCGCAGCACGACCTATACGTCGAACATCATGAGCTCGCTGGTGCTGACCGGGCAGCGTACGATGGCCAGCCTGTCGTTCAGCTACGACGCCCTGTTCAACGCCTATGGCGTGCAGGTGTTCCGTGACGAGGTGACAGAGATCGACCCGGTCGGCGTCAAGGTACGCCTCGCCTCCGGGACCCAGCTGGCGGCCGACCGCATCGTTCTCGCACCCGGGATCGATTTCGACACCGTGCCGGGTCTGGGGTCCTCCGACCGCATGCCCCATGCCTGGAAGGCGGGCACGCAGACCACCCTGCTGGCGCAGCAGCTGGCAGCGATGCCGGACAACGGCGTGGCTGCGCTCACCATTCCCAGGACCCCCTACCGCTGCCCGCCCGGACCGTACGAACGGGCCTGCCTGGTTGCGGACTGGCTCAAGCTGCACAAGCCCCGCGCCAAGCTGCTGGTGCTGGATGCGAATCCGGATTTCGTGACGGAGCGCGACAACTTCTCGAGCGCCTTCTCGGACCTGCACGGCGGTGTGATCAAGTATTTCAACAATGTGGAGGTGCTGCAGGTTGACCCGGCAACCATGTCCGTCGCGACAGGCTCGCAGACCTTCCGCAACCTGGATGTCGTGAACCTGATCCCCCGCCAGCGGGCGGGTGCACTGGTCGCGGCCACCGGGCTGGCCAATGCGACCGAGGGCCGCTTCGCCGCCGTGGACCCGCTCACGTACGCCAGTACGGTGGCACCGCGCGTCCATGTGATCGGTGACGCCAGCGCCACCACCCAGCCCAAGGCCGGCCATATCGCCAACCAGGAGGCCAAGGTCTGCGC
>JAEUOX010000045.1 GCA_016790475.1 Rhodoferax sp.
CCCTTGCGGAGGCGCCGCGGCGCGCCACGCTGCGCAAGGCTGGCTATCTGGCGCTCACCGCGCTCGCCTTCGGCTTCGTCGCCGCGACCACGATGTCCGCGCGCGCCGCCGAGGTGTCGCTGCTCAACGTGTCGTACGACCCGACGCGCGAGCTATATCAGGAGTTCAACGCCGCATTCGCCAAGCACTGGAAGGGCAAGACCGGCGACACCGTCACGATCAAGCAGTCGCACGGCGGCTCCGGCAAGCAGGCCCGCTCGATCATCGACGGCCTGGACGCGGACGTCGCCACGCTGGCGCTGGCCGGGGACACCGACGCCCTGGTGAAGAACGGCGGCTGGCTGGCCCCGGACTGGCAGAAGCGCCTGCCGCACAATGCCTCGCCCTACACCTCCACGATCGTGCTGGCGGTGCGTGAGGGCAACCCGAAGGGCATCAAGGACTGGGACGACCTGGTCCGCCCCGGCATCAGCGTCATCACGCCCAACCCGAAGACCTCCGGCGGCGCCCGCTGGAACTACCTGGCCGCCTGGGAGTTCGCGAAGCGCAAGTACGGCAGCGACGCCAAGGCCCAGGACTTCGTGGCCCGGCTGTACGGCAACGTGCCGGTGCTGGACACCGGCGCACGCGGCTCCACGATCACCTTCGCCCAGCGCAACCAGGGCGATGTGCTGATCGCCTGGGAGAACGAGGCCTTCCTGCTCGAGAAGGAGTTCGGCGCCAAGTTCGACGTGGTCGTGCCGTCGCTGAGCATCCTGGCCGAACCGGCCGTGGCGGTGGTGGACCGGAACGTCGACCGCAAACGCACCCGCACCGTGGCGGAGGAGTACCTGAAGTACCTGTACTCGGAAGAGGGCCAGGACATCGCCGGCAAGAACTTCTACCGCCCCGCCGTCTCGCAGAAGGCCCAGGCCAAGTACGCCCGGCAGTTCCCGAAGATCAACCTGTTCACGATCGAGCAGGCCTTCGGCGGATGGGACAAGGCGGACAAGGCGCACTTTGTCGACGGCGGCAGCTTCGACCAGATCTACACGCGGAAGTGAGGCCGATTCCCATGCTGCATCCGCGGACCCGGAAGGCCTTGCCGTGACCGTGCTGCGGATGGCCCGGCGCTGAACGCGGACGGCCGACACACATGAACTTCCAGAAGCTCCGCTCGGTCCGGGAAACCACCCGCTGCGGGTTCAACCTGACCGAGGTCGCGGCGATCCTGCACACGTCGTAGCCGGGGGTCAGCCGGCAGATCCGTGAACTGGAGGAGGAACTCGGCGTCGAGATCTTCGTGCGCGCCGGCAGCGAGTTCCAGGACAGCACGCGGGGCGCGCTGACGATTGCGGCGACCCATTCGCAGGCACGGTATGCGCTGCCGCCGGTCGTGCGGGATTTCCGCGCGATGTTCCCGCAGGTGACGCTGCATCTGCGCCAGGGCTCTCCGCGCCAGGTCGCCGAGATGCTGCTGTCCGGCGAGGCGGACCTCGGCGTGGCCACCGAGGCCCTGACGCTGTATCCCCAGCTCGTGACGCTGCCGTGCTACCGCTGGACGCACAGCATCGTCGTCCCGCCAGGCCACCCGCTCCTGGACCTCCCGGAGCCGGTCAGCCTGCAGCAGCTGGCGCGCTACCCGATCATCACCTATGACCTGGGCTACACCGGACGCTCCCACATCGACAACGCCTTCGCGCAGGCCGGCCTGCAGCCGGAGGTGGTGCTGATCCGCCGCGGCAACTGGCTGCGCGGCTATGTGTTCGCCTTCATCGAGACCTTTGCGCCGACGCTGTCGCGCGAGGTCGTGGAAGCGGCGCTGGCGGGGGACGAGGGCGCCGCATGGCCGGGCGCGGGCATCGCCTCGGGGCGGTTCAGAAAGAAGCGGAACACCTGCTCGTCCGGCATGCCATACACCTGGTCGAGCATCTGCGGCGGGATCGGCGTCGGATAGCGGCCACTCCATCGGTCGGGCTGGGGAACGGCCCCCCCGCGGGACGCAAAGGCCGGCGGATGGACATACCGTGCCACGTCCTCCGGTGTCATGCCGCAGCGCGCGGTCTGGTCTGCATCGATGGTGGTGTCCGGATGCACCGGCAGGAAGCCCTCCGTGGCCACGAACTCCAGCAGGATGCCTTCCGGCGCACCCAGATACATCGATTCGCAGATGCCATGGTCGGCGGGCCCCACGACGATGCAGTTGTTCGCGCGAAGCCGATCCCGCAGCGCCAGCAGTTCGGCACGACTGTCCACATGGATCGCGATATGCTGCATGGCGCCGTCGGCGACCGCCCCCCGGACACTCGTCGCGTGACTCACCCCGGGCACCGGCTCCACTTCGTGCCCCGGGAACTGGACAAACGACAGGTACGCGTCCGCTCCGATCCGGATGAAGCAATGGAACGTGCTGTCGCCCTTGCCGGAGTGCAAGGGATAGAGCCCGACCAGCGGCAACCCGACAACCTGCGTGAAGAACTCGATCTGCGCCTTCATGTCCCGGGTGCAGATCGCGATATGGTGAAAGCCTGAAAACGCCATCCGAGTCTCCTGTTCGTCTGCCTCATGGTCGACCGCACATCGCAACACGGGCACGCCTGGCGCCCGGCAAGCCCGCGCTACTCCGCGTCGGCCTGCCGTCCGGGCGCCGCATCCTGGAACGCCTGCAGACCCGTCAGATGTGCGTCAATGCGGACGAGCGTCGGATAGGCATCGAGCGCGATGCCGAAGCGGCGTGCGTTGAACATCTGCGGAACCAGGCAGCAATCTGCGATGGTCGGCGTGTTGCCCCAGCAGCACAGGCCGGTTCGGTGATCGGCCGCCAGGCGCGTCTCCAGGGCCGTGAAGCCTCGCCCGATCCAGTGCACGACCCAGGCCTGCTTCTGCGCCGCGTCGACCCCCAGGTTGCGCTCCAGATACTGGAGCACGCGCAGATTGTTGATCGGATGGATGTCGCAGGCAATCTGCAGCGCCAGGGCACGGACGCGTGCGCGCTCTTCGCAGGCGGACGGCAGCAACGGAACCTCTGGATAACGCTCCTCGAGGTACTCCAGGATCGCCAGCGATTGGGTCAGCGCGAGGTCTCCGTCGTGCAGCACGGGCACCAGCTGCTCCGGATTCATGCCGGCGAACCAGGGGGCATGCTGCTGGCCTCCGTCGCGTGACAGGTGCACGAAATGCGGCGTTGCGGCAAGCGACTTCAGGTGGAGTGCAATCCGGACCCGGTAGGACGCCGAACTGCGGAAGAAGGTATAGAGCTCCATGGCGGGTTTCAGACGATCTTCACCGCCAGGGGGGCGAGCCCGTCGATACGTACCGTCAGGGCCTGGCCGGGAACCACCGCACCGACACCCTCTGGCGTCCCGGTGAAGATCACGTCGCCAGGCTCCAGCGCAAACAGTGTCGACAGGTTCGCAATAACCTCGCTGACCGACCAGATAAGGTGCGTCAGGTCGCTGTTCTGGCGCAACTTGCCATCGACTTCGAGCGTGAGAGCGCCGCGGTCGAACACGGCGCCGTCGCTGCACAGCCGCAGCGGCCCGATCGGCGCGGAGTAGTCGAAGGCCTTCCCCACCTCCCACGGCCGGCCCTGCTCGCGCATGCGGATCTGCAGGTCGCGTCGGGTCATGTCCAGACCGGCGGCAACGCCGAAGATGTGCTGCACCGCGTCGGCGACAGCGATGTCGCGTCCCGGCTTGCCGATCGCGACCACCAGCTCGGCTTCGAAGTGGTAGTTGCCGGTCTGGGGTGGATACGGCAGCTCCCGCACCTCACCCTGGGCCACCGGAACGACCGACGCCGCATCGCCGGGCTTGCAGAAGAAGAACGGAGGCTCCCGGTCCGGGTCGAAGCCCATCTCGCGCGCATGGGCCGCATAGTTGCGCCCGACGCAGTAGACACGGCGCACCGGAAAGCGGGCGTTGCTGCCCTGGATATGAAGGCCCACGGTCTGGGGCGGTGGAAAGGCGAAGTGCATGGTGTCCATGATCTTTGGCAGGGGAAGGAGTCACGCGCTCAGGAAGGCCTCGCGGTGGATGCCGATGGCCTGCTGCACCGGTCGATCCGAGTAGCTGAACAGCACCGTGTCCTCGTCGGCGAGCAGGCGCAGGGGTGCCCAGGACGGAACGACGAAGATGTCCTGGGGCTGAAACCGGAAGGGCTGCCCGCCGATGTCCGCGGTACCACGGCCCTCCACGACGCAGTAGACCGTGCCATCGGTTGCATGGTGGATCCGGCTGTTGAAGCCCGCCGGCAGCAGTTGGAGGAAGGTCGCCATCGTGGGCATCGGCGCCCCCCCGGTGAGCGGGTTCAGATAGCGCAGCTTCCAGCCCAGCCACGGGTCAGCAGGTTCGTCGCGCTGGAGCCGGGCGAGCGCCTCGCGGCTGCGGGCGTACGGGTAGCTGAAGATCGGCGAGGTGCCCGACGCATGGTCATGGCGGACCGGTGCCATGTTGTAGCCGAATCGTGCGTAGCTGTGGCCCTCCGGTCGGGTGACGTGCTGGGCGCGGGCCGTGTCGTTCTCTGCAAAACCGGCATCGAAGAACCGGACCATCGGAATATCCAGGCCATCCAGCCACACCACCGGCCCGCTGGCGCCTTCGTCTGCGGCGTGGCCGTGGTCGTGCCAGGTCCAGCTGGGCGTGATGATGAAGTCCCCGGGGGCCATCGTCGTGCGTTCTCCGCTGACCGTCGTGTAGGCGCCCCGCCCATCGACGATGAAACGCAAGGCCGACTGGACATGCCGGTGCGAGGGCGCGATTTCGCCCGGCATGATCAGCTGCAGGCCGGCATAGAGTGACTGCGTGATCGAGGAGCTGCCGGGCAGCGCCGGGTTCTCGAGAATCAGGACACGACGGACCGCCTCCTCCGCGCTGATGAGTTCGGCGGACTCCATCAGCTTGGGGCGGATGTCGGCGTAGCACCACAACGCCGGAACGCAGGGCGTGCGGGGCTCGTTCGGTACCAGCGCATGCAGTTCCTCCCACAGCGGCTTGAGATGCAGGGGCTTGATGCGCTGGTAATACCTGCGTCGCCTGTCATGGGCGGCAGTCAGCGTAGAAGGGGAGGAGGATGGTGCAATTTCCTGCATGGCGCTATTCCGGCTCTCAATCAGCCTTGGCACCCGTGCGCTTGACGAGCTCGCCAAACTTGCGGGTGTCCGCACGGATGAGGTCTGCCAACTGACTCACTGTCGATGGCGTTGGCTCGAATCCGAAGGACACGAAACGCTCCAGCAGGTCCTTTTCCTGCAGCGCGTTATTGATCTCGGCATTCAGCCTCTGCAAGGCGCGGGTCGGCGTCGCCCTGGGAGCGAGCAATGCGACCCAGGCGTTCACTTCATAGCCCGAAGGGCCACCAAGCTCTGCCACCGTGGGAATTGTGGAATGCGTCGGCAGGCGCTGGCTCGCCGCAATCGCCATCAGCTTGAGCCGTCCGGACTGCACCATCGGACGCGTGGAGGCGATGGTACCCAGGCCCCAGGACACTTCACCTGTCGAGATCGCTGTCCAGAGTTGAGGCGTCTCCTTAAAGGGCACGTGGATCATCTGAGTGCCAGTCAGTGACTCCAACAACGCACTTCCCAAATGCGAAGGACTGCCAACGAAAGGTGTGCCATAGGAAACCTCACCCGGTTTGGCTTTCGCCGCGCCGATCAGGTCGGCCACGGAGCGGTACGGCCCTGATGTTGACACCGCCACAAAGAATGGTGTTCGAAACAGCAGCCCGACCGGTGCAAAGTCGCGCTCCACGTCGTAAGGCAGCTTGCTGAACAACGCCGGGTTGATGGTGACGTGGCCGTTGTCAACGAGCAGCATGACAGTTCCGTCTGCAGGCGCGCGCTTGACCTCTTCAGCGGCAATGAATCCATTGCCGCCTGGCTTGGCGTCGACGACCACCGGCTGCTGCAATGACTTTGACAGCTTCTCGCCAAGAAGCCTGGCAACGATGTCCGGCCCGGTTCCTGTCGCAAACGGTGAGACGATCCTGATCGGCTTGGTGGGGAGGTCTTGCGCGGATGCGCTTGTACCAGTCAGAGCGGCAGCAACCGCGATCATGGCCAAGGAACGAAGCGCCTGCCAACGGCACTGATCTTTGAACATTTTGGTTTCCGCAGACGTCTTGTTGATGGAGAGCATGAAGCGAATACAGAAATGGGATCGGTCAGGACTCTGATGTCCGTGACAAAGGAATGCGGCACTCCCATGCAGTTGGTTCGGATCGCGATTCCATTGCCGCAAGTTCCCGGGCCCAAATTCTTCGAAGCAGCAGGACCGCCGCGTCAGAGCGTCCAAGTCGCTCCACGCTGCGGTCCTGGACCACGCCCTGCGCACGCTGGGCCACGTCATCCCCCAGTAGCAGGTAGTCGGGTCGATCTGCATAGTCCTGCAGTCGAGCCTTGCCGGCCAGGATGCCGGATGCAACTTCGGAGCGGGCAGGCAGCGCTGCGATCTGCTCCCGGCGCTGGGCCCGGCGGCCCCGAAATGACGCTTCGCTGTCAGGGCACACGTCGAAGTGTTCCAGGATGAAGGTCTTGTGCGTGTGGTCGTCGACAGGCACCCGCCAGGACAGATAGCGCGTCCATCCCTGAACGGCCGGGTCATCGCTCGCGGGATAGACGAAAGTCAGCATGTTGGGCATCAGGCAATGCGCCTCGTTGACTCTGCCGTCCGGGCGCCGTGCCGTCTGAACCAGCCCGTAGGGTGTCTCCCGTGCACTGATCTCCGGGACGGCATAGTTCAACACATCGAACAGGGTCTGCCGATGCACGAAGGGAAGATGGGCCTCGTCGACTCCGTTCTCGAGGTTCTGGAAGTAGTTGCAATGGCGCAGATAGCTGCTGCTTTCCAGCACGCCTGCGCGCTCGAGCTCCGGGAAATGCGGCCGGGCCGGCGGATCCCCCTCGCCGAGAAACACGAAGAGCAGCCCGAGGTACTCGACCAGCGGATAGCTCCTGATCCGGATTGTTGCGCGCGATGCGGAAGGTGGCTCGGCCGGGCGCTGGGTGCATGCGCCGGCGGCGTCGTACCGCCAACCGTGGTAGAGACAGCGGATGGTCTCTCCCTCCACCGTGCCGACGGAGAGTTGTGCACCGCGATGGGCGCACCGATGCGCCACCGCATGGGCCTCGCCGCTCTCGCCACGATACACCGTGAGTTCCTCGCCCAACGCCTGGACTGGCAGCGCGCGCCCGACGGGAAGCTCCTGCGCGAGCAGCACTGGATGCCAGAAGCGGCGCAGGTACCGGCCTGCCACGGTGTCGGGACCGGTGCGGGTCATCGCTGCCAGCGTCTCTGCCCGGGTCGCCGACTGGACCGGCTTGGCGACGGATGCAGCTTCTGCTGTCTGCATGGTGCGGGTCCTCGGTCGATGCGCCTACTTCGGCAGGTACCAGAATCGATGCACGAACTCCCGGGTGCCGTCCGGCCGCTCGCGAACCAGCTCTTCGACATAGGAGAGGGACGGGTCCGCCAGGTGGTAGCCATCGATCAGCCCGTCGAAGAACGCCATCACGTTCGGCGGTTCGTCACCGGTGTGCATGCCGAAGGAGTCCTCCGTCCTGACGACCTCGACCAGCTCGTTGTCATGGCGCACGAACAGGGCAGAGGAATGGCGCGCACCGGCCGAGGAATGGGATGTGTCCTGCCAGGCGGCCATGGCTTCGACGCCACCGGTGGAGCCGCGGCCCGCCAGGAAGGTGCCGAGACGGCGCTTGCCATGGGCCAGCCCGGCGGCGTAGCAGACCTTCCGGGCGGATTCGGCATCGACGGTCTGCTCGACGGCGGTCATCCAGGTACGAAGCATCTGCGCCAGCTCGTTCTCCAGCATGCGGGTGCGCAGGTAGGGGTTGGCGAGAAACTCCGGGGGCGTCTTCTGGTACCGGTCCACGGCGGCGAGGTCCTCGGCACTGGGTTGGCTCTGGCGGAAACGTTCCAGGGCCGCCGGGTCGGCCCACGGCAGCGTCCGGAGGCTTTTGCTGCGGGCTTCCAGCGGATCCACGGTGACCGTGCCGCGACGTCTCAAAGGCATGCTTTTTCTCCTTGTGGTTCGGTTGACTTTCGGGGTGACACCCCGCCTGGGTGTGCCGTTGTGGCCGGCGGATGCTGCCAGCGCGCGGCAACGCCGGACAGCCCCCCGCGCACCTTGTCGACGATCCAGCGGCAGTCCGCAGGCAGCTGGTCATCGCGCCATGCAACATGGCCGTCGGGTCGGACCAACACCAGGCTCTTCTGGTACAGCGCAGCCGCCTCGTCGTTGTCGATCTGCACGACCGACAGGGGCATTCCGACCACTGCGGCCGCCCGCTCCAGGGTGGTGGTGTCGCAGGCGCGGAACTTCAGCAGCGTGAAGCCGGGGCCGAAGCAGTCCAGGATGCTCCGCTGCCCTTCCTCCAGCCAGACATGCGGTGCGCGACAGCCCGGCTGCGCACGCGGGATGTACTCCGGCTCGTCCTCGCCGACGGGGGGCGACCCGTCGTCGATCACGACCGGCGAAGGCGCATAGACGTAGCCCAGGTGGATGCCGATCGGATGCCACGCCTTCTCGTTCGCCTCGACCAGTCTGCGCCCGGTCTCGCTGCGCAGCGCCCTGCCCGCAGGCGAGTCCTCCAGCAGGCCCGCCAGGTCACGCTCGCCGGTCAACCGGCCGTAGTTTCTCAGGGACTCTTCGGTGGCCCGCGCCGATGCCGGGCGGCGTTCGATGTCGTAGCTGTCCAGCAGATGCGCACCGCCCCAGCCCTGAAGCACTGCTGACAGCTTCCATCCCAGATCCCAGGCATCCAGGATGCCGGTGTTCATGCCCAGTCCGCCGTTGGGCGGATGGGCATGGGCCGCATCCCCTGCAATGAAGACACGACCATCCGAGAACCGGTCGGCGACCGTGGACTTGCGGATCCAGCTGGACACCTCGCCCAGCCGATAGTCGACGGCCTGGCCGATGCATCGACGCAGCACGTCGTCGACGTTGAGTTGGTGGACGTCCGCATCGGAGACTCCGATCAGCTGCAGCCGGTAGAAGTCCCGTCCGTCGATCGTGGTCAGTACCGCCCACACCCCTGCGTCGCCGACGAACAGGTAGCGGTAGGCCTCGCCGATCCGGTGATGCCGCGCGAGCCCGGGGATCGTAAGGTAGATGCTCATCGACACATCCAGGTGCTTGGCGCCCCGCACCTGGATCCCCAGCTGCCGGCGTACGGTGCTGGCGTAGCCGTCCGCGCCCACCAGGTAGCGGGCCCGCACCGTGTGCAGTTGGCCGGACGCATCGCGCAAAGCCGCAGTGACGCCATCCTCATCCTGGACAAAGGACTCCAGCGCCGTCCGGAAGCGGATCTGCACGGAGGACTGGGCCAGCGCACACTGCTTCAGGATCGGATCGAACCAGGTTTGCGGGCAGGGACGCTCCCGCTCCGGGCTGAATGGCGTGTCATACGCCATCGTGAGGGGTGCCGTTCGGACCCGACCCAGTTCATGGCCCCGCAGGCTGGTGACGAATACGCTGTCAAGCCCGTGGTCCAGCGGAAAACCCCAGTCGTGGATGGCCGGCGCCAGCCCCAGCTGGCGGCAGAACTCCATCGTGCGCACGCTGACGACGATCATCTTGGGCGATGCCGGACGGTCTTCAGCGCGTTCCACCAGCAGTGTCCGGATGCTCTGTTTGCCCAGGTAGGCGGCCAGCGCGAGGCCGATCGGCCCTGCACCGACGATCAGGACGGGGACTTCGGAGGGCAATTCGTTCATGATGGCAGCACCTTTCCAGGTCCACTCAGCCCGCGAGGCCGATTTCCAGCGGGGTGCCGATCAGGCACTCCGCCTGTCCCGGCCGCACGACCATGAAGTCCGACAGCATGCAGCCCACATCCGGCTTCCAGCTGGAGTCGTGCAGGTCCAGGTTGTTGCCAAAGCACATGCCTTCCTCCAGCACCATGTCGCCGATGCCATGCCCGTTGAGCGCATTGCTGCCGAAACCCTCCTGGTAGATCACGGTCGGAAACTCCGGTGATGCGGTGCCCATCGCATGGAAGCCGAGCTCCACATAGTCCAGTCCGGACTTGCGCGCCGGCTTGCGAATCATTTCCACCGCCTCGCGGATGGTGCGCCCGGCCGTCAGGGCCTCCCTGCTGGCATGCAGGCATTCGACCGAGACATCCCAGATGTTCTGCAATGGTGCCGGCACCTTCTTGCCCAGATAGACGGTGTACTCGGTGTGGCACCGGTAGCCACCGTACTTGGTATGCCATTCGGCCACGATCAGATCGCCGGCCTGCAACGGTCGCATGCTGGGGGTCAGCGGTTGCTCGCAGCCGTGCAGCAGGTGCCACAGCTCGTTGCTCGGATGCTCCAGCGGCCCGGCCGCGAACAGGTTGAAGATGTTGGGTTCCGCGCCATTGGCGATCTGCGTCCGGACCATTTCCGCATAGACATGCGCATCGGGCAAGCCGGGGCGCGCCGCATCGCGCATGGCGTCGATCACCTTCCTGGCGATCTTGCCGGCCTTGCGAAGCATGTCGACCTCCTCTTCGCTCTTGACCATCCGCATCTCCTGCAACAGGGCGCTGGCATCGGTGAAGCGCGCCTCCGGCAGCAGCCTCTGCAGTGCAAGCACGTCCTCATGCAGCAGCGTCGGTGTGGTCTGGATCGTCGACGAGAAGCCGACCAGGCCGAGCCGGGATCCCGCGAGCCCCCGGGTCCGGATCTCGTCGGCCACCGCCGCCATCCCGGCGCGGGTGCGGAAATCCTTCATCCATTTCTGGATCGACAGGTACATGTTGGTCGGCCGGTTCATGTGGGCCACGGCGTTCCACACCACCGGATCCCCGCTGAGCGTGAACAGGCCGTCCGCCCCGATCTGCGAGTCCACCTGGAAGACATAGCGCATGTTCGCCATTCCCATGCCCCAGTAGATATCGTTTCCCAGAAAGACCAGACCATCCAGCCCGGCCATCAACATCTTCTTGCGCAGCCGATCCCAGCGGCGGTCGCGCTCCGCCAGCGACAACTGCGGCATGTAGTCGAAGAGCGGCGCGGCCTGGGCGTCGCGGTGGATGGGCTGCCTGGTCGGCGGAAAGTCCGGGTTGCGGGCCATGGGGGTTCCTTTTCTGTTTTGCGGGGTGGTGGTTGGCGACGCGGATCAGCCCGGCGGCGCCCGGTCGCGTTCGTCCTGACGCCAGCGGCCGAGTCGGTGCTCCAGCCCCGCCAGCAATCCATTGACCAGCAGGACGCAGCCCACCGCGAGCAGCATGCCGAGATAGACATGGCCGGTGTTGAAAATGGTGCGGTGGTAGGAGATCCAGAACCCGACGCCATCCGTGGATGCCAGCATCTCGCCGACGATCACGCCGGACACCGCCAAGGCGGTGCCGATCCGCAAGCCGGACACGATGGACGGCAGGGCCAGCGGGAACAGGATCTGGAACTGGATCGTGCTTCGGCCTGCGCCGACCGATTGGCCGAACAGCGCGTACCGGGCGTCGATCTGGTGCACGCCGGCAGCCGTGTTCAAGGCAATCGGGAAGACGCTGCTGATCACGCCAAAGAGCACCTTGGATTCCATCCCAATACCGGCCCAGACCACCAGCATCGGGTACCAGACGATCAACGGAATCGCGAACAGCGAGGACAGCACCGGGCTGAAGGCGGCATAGGAGAAGCGGCTGGCACCCACCAGCAACCCGATGCCCACGCCCAGGCTCCAGGAGGCGACCACCGCGAAGGCGATGCTGGTGGCGGTGATCCGGAAGGCATGCAGAAACTGCAGCCCGTCCGCGACCGCTGCCTTGACGATGGCGCTGGGCGAAGCCAGGATGATCGGATTGATGATCCCCGTGCGGACCAGCCCTTCCCAGGCCAGCAGCACCATCAGCGTGATGCCGATCGATCGCAGCGTGCCAGGTTTGCGAAGCGCCACCATGCCGGATCTCACAACTCGGGCGCGACCGCGCGCGTGTCGTCATCGGTGGGCTCGATCTCGATCATCCGCCACAGGCGGTTCCGGATCGCGCCGAATTCCGGGCTGCCGATGACATCGTAGGTTCGCGGCCGTGGCAACTCGATCTCCACGCGCTCCAGGATCCGCCCAGGATGGGCTCCCATCACGATCACCGTATCCGACAGGAAGATGGCTTCGGTCAGGCTGTGGGTGATCAGCACGATGGTCTTGCCGGTGGCCTCCCAGATGCGCAGCAGTTCGTGGCCCATCTTGATGCGGTTCTGCTCGTCCAGCGCGCCGAAGGGTTCGTCCATCAGGATGATCCGGGGCTCCTGCGCCAGGCCCCGGGCGATGGAAACGCGCTGCTTCATCCCCCCCGACAACTGGTGGGGCAGACGGTGCGCCGCACCTTCCAGTCCGACCAGCTTCAGATACTGGTCCCCCCTGCGAAGCCGCTCCTCCCGGGGGACTTTCTGGATCTCCAGCGGAAACAGCACGTTGTCGATGGCCGACTTCCAGGGCATCAGCGTGGCGTCCTGGAACACCAGCGCGATCTTGCCCGGCATCGGGCCGGTGACCGGCGTGCCTGCAACGAGCACCTGACCAGCCGAGGCCGGAAGCAGCCCGCCCAGGATCTGCAGCAGCGTCGACTTGCCGCAACCGCTGGGGCCGACGATGGATACGAAGGCACCTTCCCGGATCGAGAAATCGATGTCCTGCAGGGCCTGCACCGGCGCGGCACCTTGCGAGGCATAGACCTTCTGCAGCGACCGGACTTCGATCACCGGCGTGGCGTCGCGCTTCATGCTGTGCTCCCGCTGTTGGCACTGATTCGCGACTCCAGGGCACGCATCAGTTCGTTGAACGCGATCGTCACCACGGCAATCAGCAGGACGCCGGCGATCAACTGGTTCATCTTGTAGTCTTCGCCCCAGCGCATCATCAGGAAGCCGATGCCCGACTGGGACGCATACATTTCGGCGAGCAGGATGCCCACCACATCGAAGATCATCGCCATGCGCATGCCCGCCACCAGTAAGGGCAGCATGGCCGGCAGGTAGATCTCCCGATAGATCTGCGCGGAGTTCGCGCCGAACGAGCGCGCAGCCAGCACCAGATTCGCAGGCACCGACAACACGGCGGCAATCGTCGTCAGCATCAGCACGAAGAAGATGTGGGTCACCCCGAACACGACCTTCTGGACGTTCGCGACCCCGAAGAGCAGGATGAACATCGGCAGCAGCATGGACTGCGGGATGGCCACCAGCAGGTTGAGCAGGGGTCCGAGCCGCCGGCTCAGCGCGGAGCGTTCACCCACGAAGAAGCCGGCCAGGATCGCCAAAGGCGTGCCAATCAGGAACGCGATCACGACGCGGGACAAGGTGACACCCGCATGCCCGAGGAAGGAGGCCGATCCCAGCAACTCCACCAGCGTGACCAGCACGCTTGACAGCGCCGGCAGCACGTGCGGGTCGATCTTCGCGAGCCGGCAGGTCAACTCCCAGGCTCCCAGGAAGAGCAACAGGGCGGCCAACTGGACGGCCCGCGCCTGAAGCTGCTGCGGCATGGCCATGGTGTGTGCGGGCGACCGGAAGCAATCGGCCTACTTGGCAGGCGTGAAGCGGTTGTCGAGGATGTCGCTCGCCCGCGGCAGGCCTTCAATACCGGCGGCGGCCGCCAGCTTGAGCGCGCTGTCGAGCCATTCGACCTTGGCGAAATGGTCCGGCCGCATCGTCTTGATCAGGCTGTCGTAGGCCGTCTTCAGGATCTTCGGGTCCTTCTCGTCGTGGTACTTGGACAGGAAGGCAATCGCACCTGCCTCGTCGCGCTGCATTTCAGTCACCGACTTGTTCAGGGCCTCGATCCAGCGCCGGAGCACATCGGGGCGCTTGTCGATCGCCTCCTGGCTGGCGGCCCAGACATCCAGCGAGGTCTCGCGCACCGACGCGCCGTAGTCGTCGACGAGGCGGTACTCGCCGCTGGAAACCGCATGGAAGCTGCCCAGCGGCCAGATCACGCCAGCGTCGACCTGCCGCGCCTTGAGTGCCGGAAGGATGCCGGCCCCCAGCGGTATCGTCTGGATGCTCACGCCGCCGCTCTTCGAGGACATCATGGCCAGAAAGTCGGTCGAGGAGCCCTTGCCGGTGATCCCGACCTTCTTGCCTGCGAGATCCTTGGTTGAGCGGATCGGCGAGTCGCTCGGTACCACCAGGTACCAGCCATTGGGGGCGGTCGGGCCGCAGAGCGCCACGATCTTCTGCTTGACGCCCTTCTGGATGGCGATGGCCGCGCCCGGCGAGGCGGTTGCCGCCACGTCCGCCGCACCGGCGGCCAGCGCCTCCTGCACGGCCGCGCCGCCGCGGTAGACCGTCAGTTCGGCGTCGATGCCCTTTTCCTTGAAGTAGCCCTTTTCCTGCGCATACAACACGGCGGCGATCGGCGTGTAGGCCGGCGGCAGCGCAATGCGCAGTTTGTCGGCGGCATGGGCCACGGTGGCGGCGATGGCCGTCAATGCGACGGCACAGGTCGCCAGACCCTTGCGCAGCCAAAGTTTCGGGGTGCTCGTCATGTTGCATGTCTCCTCAGTTAGGATGTCGGACCGACCGGATGGGCATCGGATGATTCGAAACAGGATCGATCTATTTGAGATAGTCCTGATTTAGATCATCTGATTCGGGACGAGTTTATGGCATGTCAGATCCCGCAGCAACCAAGGGAAAACCCTTGGTCGCCGGCATCCCTGACTTTTTCGACCTGCGCTTCGACGACTCCAATGGCTACCAAAACACCAACCGACTCCAGGACCCCGCCGCAGGACAACGACGGAGAGGCCGCCGATCTGCTGCCGGCAGGGCCACCCACGCCGGGCTCGATCGCGCCCCAGGTTTCCGACGGCCAGGGTCGCACCGTCCCGTGGATGGCCCGAACGCTGCATCGGCTCTATAACGCCCAGGCGCAAAAGATCCTCAGCAAGGAGGACCTCTCGATTGCGCACTGGATCTATCTGCGCGTACTTGCCGAGCGGGGCCCACTGAACCAGCGGGAGCTCAGCAAGCGGGCCGGTATCGCGTTTCAGACGGCCGTGCCAGCCCTGGACAGCATGGAAGCGCGGGGGCTGGTCCGCAGGACGCGGGACCCGGGGGACCGCCGCAAATACGACGTGACGCTGACCGAAGAAGGGCAGCGTCTGATCGACCGCGCGATGCCGGAGATCAACCAGCTATTCGCCGACGCCCAGGCGGGCGTGCGCAGCGAGGACATGGCGGTCTTCTGGCAGGTGGCGCACCAGCTCGAGAA
>JAEUOX010000085.1 GCA_016790475.1 Rhodoferax sp.
AATTGGTAGACGCACTAGTTTCAGGTACTAGCGAGTAACATCGTGGGGGTTCGAGTCCCTTCCTGGGCACCATGTTAAATGGGTTGGATTGAAAAGCCGCTGCACTGTCAGCGGCTTTTTCTTTGGCGCTGCGGCCGGCAGAGCCAGGCTCAAACCGGAACCGCCACCAGATCGTGCCCTTGCGTGGCCACGACCCGCGCCTTCGTGAAATCACCGACCTTGAAGGTCTTGCTGATCTTCTCCGGCGGCAGCAGGTGCACGACACCGTCGATTTCCGGTGCATCGGCATAGCTGCGCCCGGTACCGCCCTTGCGGCCGAGACCGGGTGCCGCATCCACCAGCACCTGCATTGTTGCGCCGACGCGACGCTGCAGCCGCTGCGCCGACACCTCCTCCGCCACCGCCATGAAGCGTGCACGGCGCTCCTCGCGCAGTTCGGCCGGCAGCATGCCCGGCAGGGCGTTGGCCGCTGCCCCTTCGACCGGGCTGTAGGCGAAGCAGCCGGCACGGTCGATCTGCGCCGCGCGCACGAAATCCAGCAAATGCCCGAACTCCTCCTCGGTCTCTCCAGGGAAGCCCGAGATGAAGGTGCTGCGCACGACGATCTCCGGGCAGGCGGCGCGCCACTGCTGGATGCGCTCCAGGTTCCTCTCGCCGCTGGCCGGGCGCTTCATGCGCCGCAGCACGTCCGGGTGGCTATGCTGCAGCGGCACGTCCAGGTAGGGCAGCACCTTGCCGGACGCCATCAGCGGAATGACGTCGTCCACGCTGGGGTAGGGGTACACATAGTGCAGCCGGACCCAGGCGCCGAACGGCTCGGCGATGTCGCCCAGCGCCTGCACCAGTTCCAGCATCCGGGTGCGCACCGGCTTGCCGTCCCAGAATCCGGTGCGGTACTTGACGTCCACGCCGTAGGCGGAGGTGTCCTGGCTGACGACCAGCAGTTCCTTGACGCCGCCCTCGAACAACGCACGCGCCTCGGCCAGCACATCACCCACCGGCCGGGAGACCAGGTCCCCGCGCATCGAGGGAATGATGCAGAAGGTGCAGCGGTGGTTGCAGCCCTCGCTGATCTTCAGATAGGCATAGTGGCGCGGCGTCAGCTTGATGCCGGCCACGCCGAAGGCCTGAGGCACCAGGTCGATGAAGGGGTCATGCGGCTTGGGCAGGTTGGCGTGCACCGCGTCCATGACCTCCTGCGTCGCGTGCGGCCCGGTCACGGCCAGCACCTTCGGGTGCACCTGGCGCACCAGGTTCGCGCCATCGGTGCCGGCCTTCGCGCCCAGGCAGCCGGTGACGATCACCCGGCCGTTCTCGGCCAGCGCCTCGCCGATGGAGTCCAGGCTCTCGCGCACCGCGTCGTCGATGAAGCCGCAGGTGTTGACGATCACCAGGTCGGCGCCCTGCAGCGTCTTGGAGGTCTGGTAGCCCTCGGCGCTGAGCTGGGTCAGGATCAGTTCGGAATCAGTCAGCGCCTTGGGACAGCCCAGGCTGATGAAGCCTACCCGGGGGGCCGGGTGGGCGGTCGGAGTGGCATCGCTCATCCCGCTATTGTCGCGGGTCGGCGCCCGCCCCGGGTTGCGCGGGGCTTCAACGCTTCAGACCGAAGCTGCCGAGCACCTGTTCGGTCTGTTTCTGCATCGCTTCCTGCATCTGCGTCAGCAGGTTCTTGGACTGCTCCAGGCTGCTGCCCATCATGCCCTGCATCAGCGGCGCCTGCAGGTTCATGAACTGTGTCCACATCTCCGGCGTCAGCGCCTTGGACTGCTCGCCCATGCGGGTCTGCAGTTCCACCAGCGCCTGCATGTTCTTTTCGAGGTAGCCTCCCATGAAGCCCTGCATCGTGTGGCCGTAGAAGCGGATGATGTTGCACAGCACCGGCGTCGTGAACATCGGCGTGCCATTGGCCTCCTGCTCCAGGATGATCTGCATCAGGATGCTGCGGGTGAGGTCCTCGCCGGTCTTGGCGTCCGACACCACGAAGGATTCACCGTCCATCACCAGCTGTCGCACCTCCGACAGCGTGATGTAGGCCGATGCGTCGGTGTCGTACAGGCGGCGATTGGGATATTTCTTGATCACCCGCTGGGCCTTGCGGGCGCCGTCGGGATGCTTGCTGGTCATTGTGGGGAGTCCTTTGGGGCAGGTCTGCCTAGCCTACGTGCGGCGTGCAGGTCAACGGGCATTCTAGGCAGGGGCGGCCTCGGGGGAGCCTCAAGGTTTACCCTGAGCCCGGTCCCGCCGGCCAGCCGCAGCCGGCCGTCATTCGGTCGGCCGACGACGATTGCGCGGGGCATCGGCATCGTCGGGCAGCTCGGACGCGACATGGTGCGGTGCGCTGGATCCATGGTCGGCCCACATCACGCCGCTGTGATACGACACGCCGTCGAGCCGCTTGTAGAAGCTGCCCTGGTGCTGGGTGTGGGAGATCAGGTAGGCCCGGAAGGCCTGGTACAGCTTCGGATTCGGCCGCACCAGGTGCGCATGCGGCCAGAACGCGTCCAGCGCACCCTGGAAGGTCAGGCCCTGGATATCGTAGATCGCCTCGCCGCAGACCTTGACCGGAACACCCTCGCCCACCGCGCTCAGCCCGGCGGTGCTGTTGACCACCACCACTCCGCAGGTGTGCTGCAGCAGCGTGGGCAGGTGCTGGTCATGGATGTAGAAGCAGCGTCCCTCCAGCCGCAGGCTGCGCACCAGGCGGTCGATCAGCGCGGTGTAGTCGGAATAGCCGCGGTCCAGCGGGTGGTGCTTCAGCGCGATGACGGTATCCGGCGGGGCACAGCGCGCGAACGAGCCCAGCACATGCTCGATGAACTGGTCCACCGAGTCGTAGCTGGAGTGCACCGACATCTGCGCATCGCCCCGGGTCTGCAGCGACACCAGGAAGAAACGGCCGGACAACTCGCCCACCAGCCGGGGCATCACGGCGCGCTCGGTGAACCGGTACCAGTGCTTGCGCCAGAACGACACGACCCAGGACGGACCGTC
>JAEUOX010000113.1 GCA_016790475.1 Rhodoferax sp.
CAAGGCCGAGGCCGCGTTCCGCGATGCCGATGCCCCGGCGGCGCGCCTTGCCGCGCTGACAGACATCCGCCAGCGCTGGACCGCGCTGGAGGCGAGTGTCGCCAACCGGCAGATCAAGACGCCGGACAGCACCGCCCAGCACACCCGGCTGGTCGCCAGCCAGCTGCTGCTCAATGAACTGCTGCTGGACGACTTCCGGCTGTCCATGGATTCCGCCGCAGACACCAATGCACTGATTCGCGCGTCGCTGGTGGACGTGCCCTGGCTCGCCGAGAACCTGGGCATCATGCGCGCGATGGGCAGCGGCTTCCTGACGCAGGGCGCGCTGCCGCCGGAAGGCCGCGGCACCTTGCTGGCACTGCGCAAGCGCGTGATGGAACTTCAGGAACAGATGTTCCGCAACATCGACAAGGCCACGGCGGCCAACCCGGCGCTGAAGACCCAGCTGGATGCGCGGGCCCGCGCCGCGCGGGAATCGGTGGAGCGCTCGATCGCGCTGCTGGATAGCGCGCTGGTCAATGCCACCGAGTTCACGACCCCCGCACCGGTCTACTTTGACGACTTCACCCGCACGATCGACGGCCTGTTCGAGTTCAACGGCCTGGCGATGCAGTCGCTGGTGCAGGCGATGCAGGCACGCGCGGACCGCGCGCAGCAGTCCGAGTGGCTGATGGCAGCCCTGCTGGCCGTCGGCATCGCCGGCGGTCTGGCGCTGTCGGTGGTGTTCGTGCGCAGCATCACCGGCCCTGTGCATGAGGCGGTCGAGACCGCCCGGGCGGTGGCCTCCGGGGATCTGCACCGCACGATCCAGGTCCGGGGCACCAACGAGCTGTCGCAGCTGATGCGGGCCCTGCAGGACATGAACCACGCACTGTCCACGCTGGTCTCGGATGTGCGCACCCATGCCGACGGTGTGGCGACGGCCAGCTCGCAGATCGCGCAGGGCAACCAGGACCTGTCGTCCCGCACCGAGAACCAGGCCAGCGCGCTGGAAGAGACGGCCGCCTCGATGGAGGAGCTCAGTTCCACCGTACGGCAGAACGCCGACAGCGCCCGCCAGGCCAGCCAGCTCGCCGTCGATGCATCCAACGTGGCCCGGCGCGGCGGCGCCGCGGTGGCCGAGGTCGTCGAAACCATGAAGGGCATCAACGATTCGTCGCACCGCATCAACGACATCATCAGCGTCATCGACGGCATCGCGTTCCAGACCAACATCCTGGCGCTGAATGCGGCGGTCGAGGCAGCCCGCGCCGGTGAACAGGGCCGCGGCTTCGCCGTGGTCGCGAGCGAAGTGCGCAGCCTGGCAGGGCGCAGCGCCAGCGCGGCCAAGGAGATCAAGGCCCTGATCAACGACAGCGTGCAGCGCGTCGGGCGCGGTACGGCCCAGGTGGATGCGGCCGGCGCCACGATGACCGAGGTGGTGCAGAGCATCCGCCGCGTCACCGAGATCGTGGCCGAGATCAACGCGGCCAGCGACCAGCAGGCCATGGGCGTGGCGCAGGTCGGCGAGGCCGTCACGCAGATGGACCAGGTGACACAGCAGAATGCCGCGATGGTCGAGGAAATGGCCGCTGCCGCCGGCAGCCTCAGTGCGCAGGCCAACGAGCTGGTGAAGACCGTCAGCGTGTTCCTGCTGGAGGATGCGGATACGGCGGCGCGGCCCCGCCCCCCGGCCCCGAACGGCGGCCTGTCGCCGGTCGCCCGGCAGACGCTGGCGGCACCCGCCGCAGGCGCGGTGCCCGCCCTGACCGGCGCCTATTGAGTCGCCGGCAGCAGCCGGCTCACTGGAGGACCTTCGCAATGCTCGCTGCGGTGCTGAGCACCTTGAGACGGCCCGGCGGTGATCATTCGCCGCCGGCCTGCTGCAGCGCCCACATGCGCGCGTAGGGCCCGTTGGCGGCCAGCAGCTGGGCATGCGCGCCGCGCTCGACGACGCGCCCGCCCTCCATCACCAGGATCTCATGCGCGTCCACCACGGTGGACAGCCGGTGCGCGATCACCAGCGTGGTCTTGTTACGCGCCACGCCCTGCAGCTCGGCCTGGATCGCCCGCTCGTTGGCGGAATCCAGCGCGCTGGTCGCCTCGTCGAAGATCAGGATCGGCGGGTTCTTTAGCAGCGTGCGCGCGATCGCCACCCGCTGCTTCTCGCCACCGGACAGCTTCAGGCCCCGCTCGCCGACCAGCGCGTCGTAGCCCTGCGGCGTGCTGGCGATGAAGTCGTGGATGCGGGCCGCACGCGCGGCGTCCTCCACCTGCGCATGGCTGGCGCCCGGGCTGCCGTAGGCGATGTTGTATTCGATCGTGTCGTTGAACAGCACCGTGTCCTGCGGCACGATGCCGATCGCGCGGCGCACGCTGGCCTGCGTCAGGTCGCGGATGTCCTGGCCGTCGATCGTGATGCGGCCCTGCTGGACGTCATAGAAGCGGTACAGCAGGCGCGACAGCGTGGACTTGCCGGCACCTGACGGGCCGACCACCGCGACGGTGCGTCCGCTGGGGATCTCGAAGCTCACGTCCTGCAGGATCGGCCGGCCGGCCTTCGCCCCGGAGCCGCCCGTGTCATAGGCGAAGTGCACGCCCTCGAATCGCACGGTCGGGGCGGCAGCGAGCTGCAAATCGCGTGCATCCGGCCGATCCGACACCTCGCGCTCCTTCTCCAGCAGCCTGAACATCTTGTCCAGATCGGTCAGGCTCTGCTTGATCTCGCGGTACAGCACGCCCAGGAAGCCCAGCGGAATGTAGAGCTGGATCATGAAGGCATTGATCATGACCAGGTCGCCCAGCGTCATGCGGCCTTCCACGACGCCCAATGTGGCGCGGTACAGCATGGCCACCAGGCTGACCGCGATGATCAGTTGCTGCCCGGTGTTGAGCAGGCTCAGCGTGCTCTGGCTCTTCAGCGCAGCTCGGCGGTAGCGCTCCAGGTTCTGGTCGTAGCGGCGCGCCTCGAACTCCTCGTTGTTGAAGTACTTGACGGTCTCGTAGTTCAGCAGCGAGTCGATCGCGCGGCTGTGCGCGGTCGAATCCAGCTCGTTCATCTGGCGCCGGAACTTCGTGCGCCATTCGGTGACCGTGACCGTGAAGGCCACATAGAACACCAGCGCGATGATCGTGATCCAGGCAAACCAGACATCGAACTTGACGGCCAGCAGCGTCAGCACCAGCGCCACCTCGATCAGCGTCGGGATGATGCTGTACAGCGAATAGGAGATCAGCGAGTGCACGCCGCGCGTGCCGCGCTCGATGTCGCGCGTCATGCCGCCGGTCTGCCGCTCCAGGTGGAAGCGCAGGCTCAGCGCATGCAGGTGCCGGAACACCTCCAGCGAGATGCTGCGTGCCGCACCCTCGGTGGCCTTGGCAAAGATCAGCTCCCGCAGCTCGGCGAACACTGAGGTCGACAGCCGCAGCAGGCCGTAGGCGACAACCAGCGCGACCGGCACCACCAGCACCGCCTGCACCAGGGCCGGCGCCCCCTCGATGGGATTGCGCCCGCCGGTCGGGCTCATCGCGTCGACCAGGCTCTTGAGCAGCACCGGCACACCGACGTTGGCCATCTTGGCGGCCACCATGAAGCCCAGCGCTGCCAGCACGCGCCACTTGTACTGCCACAGGTACGGGAACAGGCGCTGCAGCGTGGCCCAGTCGGAGCGGGCGGGCGGCGGGACACCGGATGTGGCGGTGGCGGGTGGGGGAGCAGTCAGTTCGGCGGCGCGGCGCATGGAGCACAATCAAAGGCACAGAGACACCCGGATTGTGACCCCGCCGGAAGGACCCGGCCCACCCAGGGACAAGCCAACAACCGCCATGCCGATCACCATCGAACGCCACTATGCGCAGCTGCCGGGCCTGCGCCTGCACTATGCCCTGGCCGGCCAGGGTGCGCCGGTGCTGCTGATCCACGGCTTCCCGCAGACCTGGCACGAATGGCGCAACGTGATCCCGGCGCTGGCGGAGCACCACACCGTGATCGCGCCCGACTACCGTGGCGCCGGCGACTCCGACCGCCCGCAGGGCGGCTACGACAAGCACACGATCATGGAAGACCTGCGCGCGCTGGTCCACCAACTCGGCCACCGCCAGGTGCGGGTGGTCGGCCATGACATCGGCGCGATGGTGGCCTACCGCTATGCGGCGATGCACCCGGACGAGGTGCAGCAACTGGTGCTGATGGACGCGCCGGTCCCCGGCACCGCGGCGCTGGCCCAGGTGCGCGCGATGCCGCGGGCCTGGCATGCGAACTTCCACAACGTGCGCGACCTGCCGGAGCTGCTGGTGGCCGGCCGTGAACGCGCCTACCTGACGCCGTTCTTCAAGAGCCGCATGACCCGCCCGGACGCGCTGTCGGACGCCGACATCGACGTTTACGTCCAGGCCTATTCCGCGCCCGGCGCCATGCGGGCCGGCTTCGAGCTCTACCGCGCCTGGGACCAGGACGCCCTGGACAACGCACCCTGCCTGGCTCGCAAGCTGGACATGCCGGTGATGGTGCTGGGGGCCGGCGCCAGCGCCAGCGGTGCGCTGCTCGAAGGCATGATGCACGAGATCGCGCACCACGGCCGCTTCCACCGTGTCGAGAACGCCGGCCACTGGCTGTGCGAAGAGAACCCTCGCGTCGTCGAACGCCTGCTGCTGGACTTCTTCAGCAGCGGCCCGCTGGAAGCCTGAACCATGACCACCCCCTCCCCCGCCGTGACGCTGCCGACCGACAAGGAGCTGGTGCTCAAGGTCATCCCGATGCCGGCCGACTGCAACGCCAACGGCGACATCTTCGGCGGCTGGGTCATGGCCCAGGTCGACCTGGCCGGCGCCGTGCTGCCGGCGCGCCACACGCAGGGGCGGCAGGCGACGGTCGCGGTGAACCAGTTCATCTTCAAGCAGCCGGTACGGGTCGGAGACATCCTGTCGCTGTACGCCTCGATCACGCGCATCGGTCGCACCTCGGTCACGGTGCAGGTCGAGGTCTACGCCGAGCGCTTCCGAGCGCAAGGCGAGTACGTCAAGGTCACCGAGGCGTCGCTGACCTATGTCGCCATCGACGCGCAGGGGCGGCCGCGGCCGATCTCGCAGCCCGGCTCCTGAGTTGGCGCGCGTCGTTGGCCTGGGCTCGCCTTTGGGGACTGCGTTGGCGTTGCCTTTGGCGTGCGCTACGGGAACTACCTCGGCGTTGGCGCGCGCCGCGGCAGGCGCAGCCCGGTGGGGGCTCATGGGCGGCTTGGTCGGGCGCTGAACGCGCCGACAACCTGCGGTACTCGCCGCCGGGGCGCATCGCGCAACTCACTACGCGCCCTGCGGGCGCTGCGTTCGGACAAGCGCGATGAGTCAGTTCACGAAGTGCGCTGGGCGCAACGCCTGCTGTTGCGAATCGTTGCCGAAATGGCGCACCGCGCTCAA
>JAEUOX010000162.1 GCA_016790475.1 Rhodoferax sp.
GTGCTGTTGCACGACGGTCAGCCGACCGCCTGTGTTTCGGGTATCGCCCTGGGCTATGTGGACGTGTTCGCGCACCATTTGAATGTCGGTTTCTTCCTGGGCGCGACGCTGCCGGACCCGGCAGGCCTGCTGACGGGTTCCGGCCGCTTCATGCGCCACGTCAAGGTGGGCCCGGGCGGGCACCCTGACGAGGCGGCGCTGGGTGCGCTGATCCGTGCTGCCTATGCAGACCTCCGATTCCGCTTGGACGCGTCGTCCCCGACGCCCCGCGGGGCAGCCTCCGCATGAAGACCATCGTCTACCAGTCCTACCGCACACAGGATGTGCCACCCTGGATCACCACCTGCATGGGCACGGTGCGCGACTGGACCCGCCTGCAGGGCTACGACTACCGCTTCTTCGACGACGGCTTCTTCGCCTACGCGCCCGACTGGTTCCGCGACAAGGCCCAGCATGCGGTCTGCCCGGTGACGGACCTGGCCCGCCTGGTCGCCGCGCGTGAACTGCTCGGCCAGGGCTACGAGCGCAGCATCTGGGTGGACGCGGACCTGCTGGTCTTCGACCCCGCCGCGTGGCGCATCGACCTGCAGCAGGGTTTCCAGTTCTGCCACGAGGTCTGGATCTGGACGAACGCGCAGGGGGGCCTGCAGCCGGTGCACCGCGTCAACAATGCGGTCTCGGTGTTCTGTCGCGGCAGCCCGCACCTGGAGTTCTTCATCGACGCCTGCCTGCGCATCGGCCGGCACAAGGACCGGATCGGCAAGCTCGACGTGGGCACGCAGTTCCTGTCGGAGCTGCGGCGCATCCTGCCCTTTCCGTTGCTGGAGAACGTGGGCCTGCTGACCCCGACGATGATGCAGGAGCTGTTGGACGGGCGGGCGCAGCCGCACCTGGACGTCTATGCCCGGGCGTTGCGTGCGCCGCTGGCCTGCGCGAACCTGTGCGGGTCCTTCCAGGGGCAGCCCTTCCAGGGGGTGGCGACCGGCGACGTGCTGTATGCCGCGGTCGTAGACGGCCTGCTCGCCAGCCGCGGGGCGCTGTTCAACCGGCTGCGTGGCCTGCCGCCGGGATGAACCGCAGTGGCCCGGTGGTCACCCGTCAGACGGCGTTGCCGCCGTGTGCGCCTGCCGTCGCGGCGATGTCGCCTGGCGGATGCGTCACCAGGCTGCGCAGCTCCGGATGCGCGGTACGCAGCGGCGCGATGTCCGGCACCGGCCGGCGCAGCGCCGCATCGCCTGCAAAGGCCTGCTCGATCGCCTGTGCCGCGGCCAGCAGCGCCGCGTCGTCGTTGAGCCGCCCGATCACCTGCAGCCCGAAGGGCATGCCCTGCGCGTCGGTGCCGCAGGGCAGCGACAGCGCCGGATGCGTGGCCAGCGTCACGACATAGGTCAGCGCGAGCCAC
>JAEUOX010000220.1 GCA_016790475.1 Rhodoferax sp.
CACCGACATTTCCTCACGAGCATGCGCTGGGCCAAGACCACATTGCGAAACAGCTTCTTCGGCTGGATGGGCCATGCGGCCCCGGCCGTCCCGCCCGAGCGGCTGGATGCCGTTCGCAGGGCCATGCTGGATGCGCTGGCCCAGGCCGGCATCACCGACGGCAGCACCGCGCTGGAGCGCAAGCTGCTGTTCTCGAAGGACATCGGCGAACTCTGGTACGCCCGCCCGGAGCTGATGAACGCGCTGGCTGCCAGCATCGGCGAGTCCCGCGCCCGCGACCAGCTGGTCGGCATCACCCGGCTGTTCGACGGCCTGCAGCCCGGCGCCTGATCCGCCGGCCGCCGGGCCGCTCCCGGTCCCCTGCCCGGCATCCGATGCAGCCGGTTTGACGCAGGTCATCCTGCAAGTTGCAGCTTGGCGCAGACTCTGCGGGCTGTCTTCTGCGTGCGTTCGCCGCAGAGCATGCCCCGAAAAGCCCACGCTCGATGGACCGGCTCCCGCACCCCCCTGGAACGCCGTCAGGCACCCCGGCTACCCCGCCTGCCGATCCGCTGAACCGGCAGCGCCTGCTCGACAAGCTGTCGCTGAATGTTCCCGGGGTGATCTACCAGTACCGCCTGGCGCCGGACGGCAGTTCCTCCTTCCCCTACGCCAGCGACGGCCTGCGCGACATCTACGGGATTGCGCCGGCCGCGGTGCGCGAGGACGCCTCGGCCGTGTTCGCGACGCTGCACCCCGACGATCTGGCCGCCGTGTCCGCGTCGATCCAGGCATCGGCGGACACGCTGGGCGTCTGGGACCAGGAATACCGCGTGGTGCTGCCCGGGCGCGGTATCCGCTGGGTCGCCGGGCGGGCCCGGCCGGAGCGGCTGGACGACGGCAGCGTGCTGTGGCACGGCTTCATCACCGACGTCACCGAACGACGCGAGATGCAGGAGGCCCTGCGGGCCTCGGTGGCCTTCAACAAGGCCACGCTGGACGCCGCCGCGGCGCAGATCTGCGTGCTCGACAGCCAGGGCCGCATCCTGGCGGTGAACCAGTCCTGGCGCGACTTCTATGCCGGCAACAGCGTCGAAGGGCCGGAAGCGGACCCGATGCGCTGGAACTACCTGGAGGTCTGCGAGTCGGCCGGCGGTGCCGACGCTGCGGAAGCGGCGGCGATGGCCCTGGGGATCCGCCAGGTGATCCGCGGCGAGCGCACGCAGTTCGACCTGGAGTATCCCAGCCACAGCGCCACCGAAAGCCGCTGGTTCCTGGCGCGCGTCACGCGCTTCCACGACGGCAGCGGCAACCTGGTGGTAGCGCACGAGAACATCACCCAGCGCAAGTTGGCCGAGCAGCGCGAGGCGCACCGCGCCCATGTGCTTCAGATGGTGGCCGACAAGGCGCCGCTGCCTGACGTTCTGGTGGCGATCGCGCTCGACGTGGAAGCCGGTAACCCGGCTGCACTGTGCAGCATCCTGCTGCTCGACGAGGCGGGCGTGCATCTGCGCCTGGGGGCGGCGCCCAGCCTGCCGGACTTCTACAACCAGGCGATCGACGGGCTGGCCATCGGCCCGGGCGTCGGCTCCTGCGGGACGGCGGCCTACAGCGGCCAGCGCACGATCGTCGAGAACATCCCGGCCCATCCCTGGTGGGCCCCGTTCCGGGAACTGGCAGCGCGCGCCGGTCTGGGCTCCTGCTGGTCGCAACCGATCCTGAACGCGGCAGGCAAGGTGCTGGGCACCTTCGCGATCTACCACCGCGGCCCGAGCGTGCCGACGCCGGCCGACCTGGTGCTGATCGACTACGAGGCGCGCCTGGCGGCGCTGGCCATCGAGACGGTCGCGTCGGAGGCCAGCCTGCAACTGGCGGCCAGTGTGTTCTCGCACGCGCGCGAAGGCATCATGATCACCGACGCGGCCGGCACGATCGTCGAGGTCAACACCACCTTCACCCGCATCACCGGCCATGAACGCGCGCAGGTGCTGGGCCGGGACATCCGGCTGCTGCAGTCGGACCGCCACGCGCCGGAGTTCTACCGAGCGATCCTGGAGTCGCTCGTCACCAAGGACCACTGGTACGGCGAGATCTGGAGCCAGCGCAGCAACGGCGAGGTCTTCCCCTGCATGGTCACCGTCAGCGCGGTGCGCGACAACGACGGGCAGGCGCTGAGCTTCGTGTCGCTGTTCACCGACATCACGCTGATGAAGGAGCACCAGCACCAGCTGGAGCACATCGCGCACTACGACCTGCTGACCGGGCTGCCGAACCGCGTGCTGCTGGCCGACCGCCTGCAGCAGGCGATCGTGCAGTGCCAGCGCCGGCAGCACCGCATCGGCGTGGTGTTCCTGGATCTGGACGGCTTCAAGGCGGTCAACGACTCGCACGGCCATGTGGTGGGCGACAGCCTGCTGGTGGCGGTGGCCCAGCGCATGAAGGCCGCGCTGCGCGAGAGCGACACGCTGGCGCGCATCGGTGGCGACGAGTTCGTCGCGGTGCTGGTGAATCTGGAAGGCGCCCAGGACTGCGAGCCGCTGCTGGACCGGATGCTGAAGGCCGCCGCCGCGCCGGTGCGGATCGGCGACGCGCTGCTGCAGGTCAGCGCCAGCATGGGCGTGACGATCTACCCGCAGGACGGCGCGGAGCCGGAGCTGCTGGTGCGCCATGCGGACCAGGCCATGTACCAGGCCAAGCAGGCTGGCAAGAACCGCTACCACCTGTTCGACGTCGTGCTGGACGCCGCCGTCAAGAGCCAGCGCGAAAGCCTGGACCATATCCGCCAGGGCTTGCAGGCCGGCGAGTTCGTGCTGCACTACCAGCCCAAGGTCAACATGCGCACCGGCCGCGTCGAGGGGGCCGAGGCGCTGATCCGCTGGCAGCATCCGCAGCGCGGCCTGCTCGCGCCCAGCGTGTTCCTGCCGGTCATCGAGGACCATCCGCTCAGCGTGGCGCTCGGCGAATGGGTCATCGACACCGCGCTGGCGCAGATGGCGCACTGGCATGCCCAGGGGCTGGACCTTCCGGTCAGCGTCAATGTCGGCGCGCGCCAGCTGCAGATGTCCGGCTTCGCGACCCAGCTGTCCGCGCTGCTGGCCAGCCACCCGACGGTGGCACCGTCCTGGCTGGAGCTGGAGGTGCTGGAGACCAGTGCGGTCGAGGACATGGCCCAGGTACACCGGGTGATGCATGCCTGCCACGGCCTGGGCGTGCGCTTCGCGCTCGACGACTTCGGCACCGGCTATTCGTCGCTGACCTACCTGAAGCACCTGCCGGCGGACACGCTCAAGATCGACCGCAGCTTTGTGCAGGGCATGCTGGGCGACCCGAACGACCAGGCCATCGTCGAGGGCATCATCGGCCTGGCCAACGCGTTCCGCCGCCAGGTGATTGCCGAAGGGGTGGAAACCCAGGCGCACGGCGCACGCCTGCTGGAGCTGGGCTGCGAGCTGGCCCAGGGCTATGGCATCGCGCAGCCGATGCCGGCCGCCGACCTGCCAGCCTGGGTGGCGCTGTGGCGGGCCGGCGACGGCAAGCCCGGGTGAGCCCACCCGCCCTGGCCGGACGCGTCAGGGCTCGGCGCAGACGCGCCGCATGACGCTGGCAGCCACCGTGGACGGCAGCACGGCGCGCCAGGCCCCCGGTTGCGCGGTGCGGCCGGTCAGACGCCCGGTGCCCATCGGCGCCGCGTGAAACAGCACCTGCAGGCTGCGGTAGCGGGCCTCGGGGCAATGGAACTCCAGCAGGCTGCGGTAGGAGCGGTCGCCCTCGGCGTCCGGCTGCGCCAGATCCTGCAGCGTCCAGACGCGGCGCAGGCTGCCCTCGGCCCGGATGCTGGTGGGGTCGAGATAGTCGTAGCTGGCGTCCGTCGCATCCACCGGCACCCAGGCTGCGTGCAGGGCCGCGGGCAGCGCCAGCAGCAGAAGCATCAGGATGCGCAGGATCGGGCCAGCCATGGCCGGGCATGTTACCCGCGCCGGCGGCGGCGCCTATGATCGGGCCATCGGGCCATGGCGGCCCCGGGGAGCTTGGCAATGGCATCGGGCAAGATTCTGGTCGCCCAGGGCGGCGGACCGACAGCGGTCATCAACCAGTCGCTGGTCGGCGTCGCGTTGGAAGCACGCCGCCACCACAAGGTCGAGCGGGTCTACGGCGCGCGCCACGGCGTGCGCGGCATCCTGAACGAGGACTTCGTCGACCTGACCCAGGAGACCAGCCACAACCTGGAGCTGGTCGCCGCCACCCCGGGCTCGGCCCTCGGTTCGACCCGCGACAAGCCCGATGCGCGCTACTGCCACGAGATCTTCGAGGTGCTGCGCCGCCATGCGATCGAACACTTCTTCTACATCGGGGGCAACGACTCCTCGGACACGGTGCGCATCGTCAGCGAGGAGGCGCGCCGGGCCGGCTATCCGCTGCGCTGCATCCACATCCCGAAGACGATCGACAACGATCTGGTGGGCAATGACCACACGCCCGGCTTCCCGTCGGCGGCGCGGTTCGTGGCGCAGGCCTTTGCCGGCGTGAACCTGGACAACGCGGCGCTGCCCGGGGTCTACGTCGGCGTCGTGATGGGCCGCCACGCAGGTTTCCTGACGGCGGCCTCGGCGCTTGGCAAGAAGTTCCCGGACGACGGCCCGCACCTGATCTACCTGCCGGAGCGGGTGTTCGACATCGCGCAGTTCCTGGCCGATGTGAAGGCCACCTGTGCGCGCCACGGGCGTTGCGTCGTCGCGGTATCGGAGGGCATCCACGATGCGTCCGGCACGCCGATGCTGGGCCTGCTGGCCCGCGAACTGGAACGCGACGCGCACGGCAACGTGCAGCTCTCCGGCACCGGCGCGCTGGCCGACCTGCTGTGCGAGGAGATCCGCAGCAAGCTGGGCATCCAGCGGGTGCGTGGCGACACCTTCGGCTACCTGCAGCGCTCCTTCATCGGCTGCGTGTCGGACGTGGACCAGCGCGAGGCGCGCGAGGTCGGCGAGAAGGCGGTGCAGTTCGCGATGTGGGGCACGCAGGACGGCTCGGTCGCGATCCGGCGCACCGGCTTCTATTCGGTGGACTATGAACTGCTGCCGCTGGAGGCGGTGGCCGGCAAGACCCGGGTGATGGAGGATGCGTTCATCACGCCGCAGGGCACCGACGTCACCGACGCCTTCCGGCTGTACCTGCGCCCGCTGCTGGGCTCGGGCATGCCGGACGCGTTCCGGTTGCGTGCCGCCCCCGTTCCCCGGCGTCCCGCCTGATGTTCCTGGCCTCCAAGCTGCTGGCCTTCGTGCTGCAGCCACTGTTCCTGGTGGGCGGCCTGCTGCTGGCCGGCTTGCTGGCGGGGCGCCGCCGGGCCCGGCTGGGCCGCGGCCTGTGTGCCGCCGCGCTGCTCGCGCTGGTCGTCAGCACCTGGACGCCGATCCCGGTGGCGCTGATCCACCACCTCGAATCCCGGTACCCGGCACCGGCGGAGTCGCTGGACCTGCGCCCCTATGCCGGCGTGGTCGTGCTGGGAGGCGCGCTTTCGCACAGCGAGCTGTGGCAGGTCCACCGGAAGGTGGCGCTCAACGAGGCGGCAGAGCGCATGACCGAGGCGGTGGCGCTGGCGCGGCTGCATCCGCACCTGAAACTGCTGTTCACCGGCGGCAATGCCACGGTGACCGGAGAGGGGATGACCGAGGCGGCGCGCGCGCGCATGTTCTTCGACCGCATGGGCGTGCCGCCCGGGCAGGTGCTGTACGAGGACCGCTCGCGCAACACCGCCGAGAACGCGACGCTCAGCGCAGCCCTGCCGGGCGTCGACAGGCAGGCCCGCTGGCTGCTGCTGACCTCGGCGAACCACATGCCGCGTTCGATGGGCGTGTTCCGCAAGGCGGGCTGGAACGTCACCGCCTACCCGGTGGACTTCCGTGCCACCGGCACGATCGACTGGCTGGACTTCTCGCTGTCCAACGGGCCCGAGACCTGGCAAACCGTGCTGCACGAGATGCTCGGCTACCAGGTGTACCGCTGGCTGGGCAAGCTCTGACCCGCCAGCCGTGGGGGAGCGGCGTTGCGCTCCCCGGGCGACTCAGGGTTCCTCTGCCGGCGGCTCGGCGAGCCGGGTCGCCAGCAGCTTGTCGATGCGCCGGCCGTCCAGGTCCACCACCTCGAAGCGCCAGCCGACGCACTCGATGATGGCGCCGGTGGCCGGCAGGCTGCCCGACACCGCCATCAGCAGCCCTGCCACCGTGTTGTAGCGGCCGCGCTCCTCGTCAGGCAGGCTGTCGATGTCCAGCCGCGCCTTGAGTTCACCGATCGGCATCGCGCCATCCACCAGCCAGGAGCCATCCTCGCGCTGCGTGGCCCAGGCATCGCCCTGCGCATGTGGCTGCAGTTCGCCGGTGATGGCCTCCAGCAGGTCGTTCGGCGTGATCAGGCCCTGCACGACACCGTATTCATCGACGACCAGCACCATGCGGGTCGAGCGGATCCGGAACTGGTCCAGCAGCTCCATGCCGGTGAGCGTCTCCGGCACGAACACCGCGCTCTGCACATGGGGCTCGATGCTGCCCGGGTGGTCCACCCCGAGCTGCAGCAGCCGGCCCACGCTGATCTTGCCCACGACGTCGTCCAGCGAACCGCGGCACACCGGGTACCAGGAATGGGCCCCCTGGTCGCCGCCCGCGCCGACCTTGCGCAGGCACTGCGCGACGGTGTCACCGGCCTCCAGCCATTCGATGTCGATGCGCGGCAGCATCATCGAGGTCAGCGGCCGGTCGTCGAGCTGGAACACGTTCTGCACCATCTGGTGCTCATGCTCCTCGATCAGCCCGGCGTCCACGCCCTCCTCCAGGCTGGCGGCGATCTCCTCCTCGGTGACACCGCGGTCGCCCTCGGTATCGATGCGCAGCAGCCGCAGCACGCCGTGGGTGCAGGTCGACAGCAGCCAGACGAAGGGCTTGGCGATCCGTGCCACCCAGGTCATCGGCCGCGCGATCAGGCGCGACACCGTCTCCGGATACAGCTGCCCGATGCGCTTGGGCACCAGTTCCCCGAACACGATCGTGATGAAGGTGATCGCCGTGACGACGATGCCGGTGGCGGTGATCGCGGAGGCCCGCTCCGACAGGCCCAACGTCTGCAGCCAGGCCGCGACGCCGGCACTGAACGCGGCCTCGCCGACGATGGCGTTCAGCATGCCGATCGAGGTGATGCCCACCTGCACCGAGGACAGGAAACGGGTCGGGTTGTCCAGCAGCGCCAGCGCCGCCGCAGCGCCCTTGTCGCCGGCTTCGGCCAGGTTGGTGAGACGCACCTTGCGGCTGGCCGTCAGGGCCAGCTCGGACATGGCAAACGCTCCGTTGAGCAGGGTCAACAGGGCGATCAGGAAAAAATCCATCCAGCGGGAGGCAGAATCAACACCATGGCACTGTACCTGATCGGCGACATCCAGGGCTGTGACGCGGCCTTGCAGCGCATGCTCGACACGCTGGGGTTTTCAGCCAGCCGCGACACGCTGTATGTGCTGGGGGATCTGGTGAACCGGGGTCCGCAATCGCTGGCGGTCTTGCGGCGCCTGCAGCGCTACGGCGCCGCCGCCCGCTGCCTGCTGGGCAACCATGATCTGCACCTGCTGGCGGTGGCCGCCGGGGTGCGCCCGGCCCACCGGAATGACACGCTGGACGAGGTGCTGGATGCGCCGGACCGCGGGCCGCTGCTGGACTGGCTGCGCCAGCAGCACCTGGCGCTGCACGAACGCGTGGTGGGTCATCCGGTGCTGATGGTGCATGCCGGCGTGCTGCCGGACTGGACGGCCGAGGACACCCGCGCACGGGCCGGCGAGGTCGAAGCGGTGCTGCGCGGCCCGGACTGCACCGGGCTGCTGGAGCAGATGTACGGCAACAAGCCGGCCCGCTGGCGAGATGACCTGCACGGGATCAAGCGGCTGCGCGGCATCGTCAACGTGCTCACGCGGCTGCGCTTCTGCATGCCGGACGGCACGATGGACTTCGACACCAAGGAAGGCGCCGGTGCGGCACCGGCCGGGTTCATGCCCTGGTTCGACGTTCCCGGCCGGCGCACCGCGGCACTCACCGTGGCCTTCGGGCACTGGTCGACGCTGGGATGGCTGGACCGGCCGGACGTTCTGTCCCTGGACACCGGGTGCGTCTGGGGCGGCGCCCTCAGCGCCGTACGGCTGCAGCCCGCACCGGGCGCGGCGCATCCAGCCTGGGAACTGGTGCAGGTGCCCTGCCCGCAGGCGCAGCGGCCCGGGGCCTGACGGCCAAGCGGACGCTCAGCCGCCGGAAGCCTCGGGCTCCGGGACCGGATCGGTCTTGAACAGCGCGGCCACGCGGCGCTTGGGCTTGATGTTGGCCGAGATGCTGCGCACCGCGGGCCGCGCCGTGGACGGCTCCCAGGCTGGTGCGGTGTCGCCTGCGGAGGGCTCGTAGGGCTTGTCGAAGAACGGATCGCGCGAGGCAGCCGGCGCGGAGCGGTAGCTCTCGCGGCGCGGCGGGCGCTCGGCGCGCGGCGCATCGCCCCCGCCGCTGCGGCCGCGGGCGGTGACCGGCGCGTCGGGCACCTCGTCGGCACGGTCCCGCTCCTTGTACAGGCGGCGGCCGTCGTTGATGCGCCCCTGGCGGCGGATGTCCGGGCTGTCCTCGTCGAACTCGATCGCCTCGATCTCGATCTTGGTCTTGAGCAGTTTCTCCAGGTCCGCCATCAGCCGGCCGTCCGAACGGGACACGAAGCTGACCGCCAGACCGGACGCCCCCGCGCGACCGGTGCGGCCGATCCGGTGGACATAGTCCTCGGCGTTGAACGGGATGTCGAAGTTGAACACCGCAGGGACGTCCTTGATGTCGAGGCCGCGGGCCGCGACATCGGTGCACACCAGCAGGTCGACCTCGCCCTTCTTGAACGAATCCAGCGCCTTGAGGCGCTCGTCCTGGCTCTTGTCGCCGTGCAGCGCGGTGGTCTTGAGGCCCTCGCGCTCCAGCGAGCGGGCCAGCCGGGCGCAGCCCAGCTTGCTGTTGACGAACACGAAGGCCTGCTTCATGCCGCGCTGGCGCAGCACCTGGTGCAGCGCATGGCGCTTGTCGTCGTCACCGACGCTGTAGAAATGCTGCTCGACGGTGCTGGCAGTCGCATTCGGGCGGGCCACCTCGATCGTGACCGGGTCCTGCAGGTAGCTGTTGGCCAGGCGCTTGATCTCGGGCGAGAAGGTGGCCGAGAACAGCAGCGTCGTGCGCTTCTTGGGCAGGTAGCTCAGGATGCGCTGCAGGTCGGGCAGGAAGCCGATGTCCAGCATGCGGTCGGCCTCGTCGAGCACGACGTACTCGACCTGATTCAGCACCGCGTTCTTGGCCTCGATGTGGTCCAGCAGACGGCCCGGCGTGGCCACCAGGATCTCGACGCCGCGCTTGAGCTCCAGCGTCTGCGGCTTCATGTCCATGCCGCCGAACACCACCGCGCAACGCAGCTGGGTGTGTTTGGCATAGGCCTTGATCGACTGTGCGACCTGGTCGGCCAGCTCGCGGGTGGGCAGCAGCACCAGCGCGCGCACCGGGTGGCGGGCCGGGGACGTGGACGCGTTCTCATGGACCAGCATGCGCTGCAGCAGCGGCAGCGAGAAGGCCGCCGTCTTGCCGGTGCCGGTCTGGGCGGCGCCCATCACGTCGCGGCCCTGCAGCACCACCGGGATGGCCTGGGCCTGGATCGGCGTCATGGACTCGTAGCCCATGTCGGACACGGCACGGGCCAGGCGCTCGGCCAGCTGGAGTTGGGAAAAAGCGTCGATGCGCTCGGGTTCGGTCGGGGTGGCTACGGGATCGCTCATCAATACCTGCAGGAGGATTTGCCACCCGGCCGTTCGAAAAGGCGGGGAGGCGGGTGGGGCCCGGCTGCCGGGCGCAAAACCCGCATTATCCTCCTAGACGCTGCGGGCCGAAAAGGTGTCGCAGGCCTTGACGCTGCCGCTCTCGATACCGGTGCGGAACCAGCGCTGGCGCTGGGCGCTGGTGCCATGGGTGAAGCTGTCGGGCACCACCTGCCCGCCGCCGGCCCGCTGCAGCGCGTCGTCGCCGATGCGCGCGGCGGCATTCATCGCCTCCTCGATGTCGCCCTTCTCCAGGATCTGCCGCGCCTTCTGGGCGTGGTGGGCCCAGACGCCGGCCAGGCAGTCGGCCTGCAGTTCCAGCCGCACGCTCAGGGCGTTGTACTGCACCTGGCTCACCCGCTGGCGGGTCTCCTCCATGCGGGCGGTGATGCCCAGCAGGTTCTGCACATGGTGGCCCACCTCATGGGCGATCACATAGGCCTGCGCAAAATCGCCTGGCGCGCCGAGCTGGTTCTTCAGCGTCTCGTAGAACACCAGGTCGATGTAGACCTTCTGGTCCCCCGGGCAGTAGAACGGGCCCATCGCGCTCTGGCCGGTGCCGCAGGCTGTCGGCGTCGAGCCGCGGAACAGCACCAGCCGCGGCTCCTGGTAGGCCTTGCCCCCCTGGCGGAACACCTCCTTCCAGACGTCCTCGGTGTCGGCCAGCACGGTGGAGACGAACTTCGCCATCCGGTCGTCGGCCGGCGGGCGCTGGGCCGGCGCCTGCTGCACCTGCACCTGCTCCATGCCGCCACCGCCGCTGAGCAGGTTCAGGATCGTGATCGGGTTGATGCCGAAGATCCAGCCGCCCAGCAGCGCGACGACGATGGTCCCGATGCCGATGCCCCGCCCCCCGACCATGCGCCCAGGCAGGCCGCCGCCGTCGCGACGGTCCTCCACGTTGGACGACTCCCGGTTGCCTTCCCATTTCATGCGTGCATCCTTTCCGGCCCGCCCTGCGAATTCGCGGTAAATTGCCGGCATGGTAACCGCGACACCCCGGATCCTCGTCACCGGCTTCGACCCTTTCGGCGGGGCGGCGCTCAACCCCAGCTGGCTGGTGGCTCAAGCGCTGCACGGCCGGCGAATCGCCGGCCACACTGTGCAGGCGGCCCAGCTGCCAACGGTGTTCGGACTCTCAGCACTGCGCCTCGGCGAGCTGCTGCAGCAGCATCGGCCGGCACTGGCGCTTTGCCTGGGACTGGCAGCCGGCCGCGCGGCCCTGTCGCTGGAGCGGGTGGCCATCAACGTCAATGACGCCCGCATCCCGGACAACCACGGCGCGCAGCCGGTCGATGGGCCGGTAGTCAACGGCGGTCCGGCGGCCTACTTCAGCAACCTGCCGGTCAAGGCCATGCTGCAGGCGATCCGCAACGAAGGGGTTGCGGCCGAGCTGTCGAACTCCGCCGGTACCTTTGTCTGCAACCATGTGTTCTATGCGCTGATGCACCAGCTGGTGACGCAGCCGGGCCTACGTGCCACGCGCGGCGGCTTCCTGCATCTGCCGTGCCTGCCGGAGCAGGCGGCTGCGCTGTCCGCACCGGTCGGCATGGGGCTGGCCGACATGGTCCGCGGCCTGCAGGCCGGCCTCCAGGCGGCGCTGGAGCATGGCGCCGCGCGGGACCTGCAGATCGCTGCGGGGAGCACCCAATGAACCTGCACATGACGCAGATCGCAAGCCGCCGGGTGCGGGGAATGCCGGACCGGACTCAGGCCTTCGGCAGCGTCACGCCGCGCTGGCCCTGGTACTTGCCGCCGCGGTCCTTGTAGCTGGTCTCGCAGGTCTCGTCGCTCTCGAAGAACAGCACCTGCGCACAGCCCTCGCCCGCATAGATCTTCGCCGGCAGCGGCGTGGTGTTGCTGAA
>JAEUOX010000247.1 GCA_016790475.1 Rhodoferax sp.
ACCGACGTCGCCCGCTCGACGCAGGAGGCGGTGGACCAGATCATTGCCGCGATGCACTGGCTCGACCTGCGCTACGACGAGGGCCCGTTCTACCAGATGCAGCGCCTGGACCGCTATCGCGCCGTCATCGCCGGCATGCTGCAGGCGGGCACGGCCTACCACTGCTACTGCCAGCCGGAGGAGCTTGAGGCGATTCGCGAGGCGCAGCGTGCGCGCGGCGACAAGCCGCGCTACGACGGCCGCTGGCGCCCGGAGCCCGGCAAGGTGCTGCCCGCGGCACCGACCGGCGTCGAGCCGGTCGTGCGCTTTCGCAATCCGGCCGACGGCGATGTGACCTGGGACGATCTGGTCAAGGGGCCGATCACGATCTCCAACCGCGAGCTGGACGACCTGATCATCGCCCGGCCCGACGGCACGCCCACGTACAACTTCTGCGTCGTCGTGGATGACTGGGACATGCAGATCAGCCATGTGATCCGCGGCGACGACCATGTCAACAACACGCCGCGCCAGATCAACATCCTGCGTGCGCTCGGCGCCGAGCTGCCGCTGTACGGCCATGTGCCGATGATCCTCGGGCCGGATGGCGACAAGCTGTCCAAGCGGCACGGCGCGGTCAGCGTGATGCAGTACCAGGAGGCCGGCTACCTGCCCGAGGCGATGGTGAACTACCTGGCGCGCCTGGGCTGGAGCCATGGCGACGACGAGCTGTTCGATCGTGCGCGCCTGGTGCAGTGGTTCGATGGCAGCCATCTGGCGCGCAGCCCGGCCCAGTGGGACGCGGCCAAGCTGAACTGGGTGAACGCGCAATACCTGCGTGCACTGGACGACACGGCGCTGGCCGCGCTGGTGGCGCAGCAGCTGCAGCGCCACCACCAGATCGACGCCCATGCGGAGGCACGCCTGCCGCGCATCTGCGCGCTGTTCAAGGACCGCTGCGATACGACCGTGGCCCTGGCGCAGTGGGCGGCCGGCTTTTATGCGGAGGTACCGGTTCCTGCGGCCGAACTCGGCAAGCATGTGACCCCGACCGTGCTGCCGGCGGTGCAACTGCTGGCAACGCGCCTGGCCGACTGCCCCTGGGACAAGGCCGCGATTGCCGGCTGCATCAAGCAGGTGCTCGCCGAGTGCGGGCTGAAGATGCCGCAGCTGGCAATGGCGGTGCGCGTGTTGTTGCTTGGAACCAGCCAGACCCCATCGCTCGATGCGGTCCTCGAACTTTTTCTGCGTGAGACGGTGCTCGAGCGGCTCGGAACTGCAAATTTATGAGGTTATACTTCGGGGCTCGGAAATTGACGGCGCCAAGCAACAGCGAAGCGGCCGGCGTTCAGGGGGTATAGCTCAGCTGGGAGAGCGATTGCATGGCATGCAAGAGGTCAGCGGTTCGATCCCGCTTACCTCCACCACCAATTTTCGAACGGGCTCGCAAGAGTCCAACGTGAGCTTGTAACGGAGTTCCAAGGCTTTGACCCCATCGTCTAGAGGCCTAGGACATCACCCTTTCACGGTGAGTACCGGGGTTCGAATCCCCGTGGGGTCGCCAGCTACACAGCAGTGTGTATCAGGCGCCAGTCGTTGACGGCCTGTCTGCAAAGGCAGGTGACTGGGCCCGCAAGGGCAGACGTCAGCTACCAGGAGTGGTAGTTCAGTTGGTTAGAATACCGGCCTGTCACGCCGGGGGTCGCGGGTTCGAGTCCCGTCCACTCCGCCAAGGTTACGTTTTTGGACATCCAATACGGACCAGAAAAAGCCCCGTAGGCCCATGGTTTACGGGGCTTTTTTGTTTTTTGACGTCCAACGAGCGTTATTGCAAGCCGATGCCTGCAAGGGGTATTCTTGGGGGTATTGGGGTATTCGACTGGGGGTATCCCGCCAACCTGCCGATT
>JAEUOX010000165.1 GCA_016790475.1 Rhodoferax sp.
GGACTTTCGAGTTTCGAGATACCCCCCAAAATACCCCCTTCAGGTTGTTGCGGCCCCGCCTTCCAACTGTTGCGAATCATCGGGCAATCAATGGCCGCCATCCGGACGAGCGGAATTTTCAACTCGTTGCGTGGCACCCACGGCGTTGGCAACTCCGCGCGCCGCCCGGTGCTTGCCGCAGAGAATCTGTATGTTGTCGCTGGTGTATTGATGTCAGGTGAGTGTTTCTGTCCGTCCCGTGCGCCGAAGCGGCACGGGAACTGCAAGGGACTCGGGACACCACTCCCGAAACGTGCAGTGAGTCCACCATTGCTGGTTGCCACGGCTGCACCCGTTCTTGGCACCGATGGCGCGTCCTGTTGGAAGCGGTGGCATCGGGTTGAGCTGTTGTCCAGAGCTCGCTGGTGCGCCGCGGGGGCGCGAAGTTGACGCGGCTTGCCGTGGCAAGTCGGAGAACAGACCGCGTTGCACGGTCCGTTTTGAAGAGTGGCGGGGAGCCCGTCACGTGGGGTTGTCACCTGCGCCAGCGAACCTAAGTCCTTGTCAGCTGGTGCATTTCGCGCGTCGTCACTACCGGCTGGCGCCCGTAGTGACGACGCGGACAGTTGGCGCAAGGTCTGCGCTGAAAGGCCTGCTGACGCAGGAATCCTGACAATGCCGATCGATCGGCGCAGGCAAAACCAACAAATTGAATCTCCAGCCTTGCGGCCGCCGGCATGGTGGAGATGTGGCCGGCTTGGGCAATGCACTAACGAGCATCAATCGGGCTGACGCAGCCAACGGGGAATCTGACCCTTTGGCTGGACTATAGCGCCAGGCTGTTTGCTGGCGCAAGTGCGATGTCTGCCGGTGCGCGATGCACGGCATCCAAATTTTTTGTGATCAGACCCGACACTTTTCGGAGCAATTCCGTATTCCTGATACAGGGCCACGGCAGTTCGAAGGCGTTCATGTCGGCTGGCCCGGATTCACCATCTTCCAGGAACCCACGGACATGCACACCAAAACTTCCACTGCGCCGACCATTCTTCGCCGGCTCCAGGTTCAGCAGCGCACAGGCCTGTCGCGCAGCACGCTGTACCAGTACATCAAGGACGGCGCGTTCCCGGCGTCCATTCAGCTCGGGCCCCGTGCAGTAGGCTGGCTCGAATCGGACGTCAGCGACTGGATCGCATCGCGGGTGAAGCTCGCCCGTTTGGGCAACGCGTCGATGTCCCGCTGAGGCTGGCAATGGGGAGCGAACCTGATTCACATGGGACCATGTCGCAAGCAGGGCGGGTCAGGGACACAGCAGTCCTGGAGCAATTCCGCGCCGCCATGCTGGCGCGCAACATCATTCCGCCAGAGCCCATCCTGGCCGACGGCCGCCTGCACCGCTGCGACGCAGCAGGTCCGCGCGGCCGTAGGGATGCTGCCTATCTGCTGCACCTGGATGGAATCCCGACCGGCGGCCTGGAGAACTGGCGCGATGGCCTGGGGTGGGAGCCATTTCGCCACGACAGCGGGCGATCGCTGACCCCCGCACAATGGGAGGTGCATTCCCGGGTCGCGGTGGCTGCACAGGCGGCCCGCGATGCGGAGGCTGCTCAACGGCGGGAGCACGCCCGACGTCTGGCAGCACGGATCTGGGCGGCATCGCGGCCGGCACCGCCCGACCACCCCTATCTGGCCTGCAAGGGCGTAGAACCGCACGGCCTGCGGGTCTTCAAGGGTGTGCTGGTCATGCCTGTGCGGGATCTTGCCGGCCAGCTGCACAGCCTGCAGTTCATCAGCGCTGGCGGTCACAAGCGATTCTTGAAGGGTGGTCGCACGCAGGGTCTGTTTTGCTGGATCGGTGAGCCAACCGATCCGGGGAGCGCACCTACTGCGACAATCTGCGTGGCAGAAGGCTTTGCCACCGCTGCCAGTGTGCACCAAGCGTCTGGCCACCCGGTGGCAGTGGCCTTTCACGCGGGGAACCTCGCTCCCGTCGCAATGGCAGTTCGGTCACGGTTCCCCGGCGCTCGCGTCATTCTGTTCGCAGATGACGATCACCGCACGCCCGGCAATCCCGGACTTACCCAGGCACAGGATGCTGCGCGCAAAGTGCAAGGACGGGTGGCGGTACCAGACTTTGGTGCCGTGCGACCAGCAGATGCCACGGACTTCAACGACCTGCACCACCTGCAGGGACTGTCAGCAGTGCGGACGGCCCTGGAGGGCGCTGCGGAACCTGGGTTGGCACCGGGTCAGACAGCAGTCCCAGCGGACGGTGCGGCGGAAATGGGGTGGCCGGATCCCGATCCACTGGCTGCACTGGGTGAATCGCGACCCTACCCGGTCAGTGCACTGCCCCCGCTGCTGCGAGCAGCTGTAGTCGAGGCGCAGTCCTTCGTGCAATCGCCAGTTGCCCTCGTCGCCTGCTCGGCCTTGTCCGCGCTTTCCGTGGCAGCGCAGGGCTTGATCAACGTCCGGCGGGATCACCAACTGGTCGGCCCGGTGTCGCTGTACATCCTGGCGGTGGCAGAGTCCGGCGAACGCAAGTCCACCTGCGACCGGATCTTCAGCGCGTCGCTGCGCGCCTGGGAGCGCGACCAGGCTGCAGCGTGCGTCCCCAGGATTGCCGAGCAGGAGACCGCAGCGGCCACGATTGAGGCCAAGCGTGCCGGTTTGCTGGAGGCTGTGAAGCGCAAGCGCCGGGACCTGCAGGAAACCGACGAAGAAGAGGCGGCTCTGCGGGACTTGGTCCGCCAAAGCTCAGCACCGGTGGTGGTACCCCGCTTGCTGTACGCCGATGCGACGCCGGAGGCACTGTCGCACGCGTTGGCTACGGGCTGGCCCAGCGCGGCCGTGCTGTCGGCCGAGGCCGGCGTGGTGTTCGGTGCCCATGGCATGAGCTTTGAGGCCATCTTGCGCAATCTGGCCATGCTCAACGTGTTGTGGGACGGCGGTGAGATCGATATCGACCGGCGCAGCAAGGCGTCGTACCGGCTGCGGGACCGCCGCCTGACCTTCGGCGTGATGGTGCAGCCCGAGACGATGCGCGCCTTTGTCGAGCGTGCGGGCACCTTGCCTCGGGGCACCGGCTTCATCGCCCGCTTCCTGATCGCCTGGCCGACCAGCACGCAGGG
>JAEUOX010000325.1 GCA_016790475.1 Rhodoferax sp.
GCGGGGTGTGGATCGTGCAGGCGCAAGCCGGCGGCAGCCATGGCGTCAGCGCGCATGCAGGTCGAACAGCGGCGCACCGAAGGCCGCCGGGTCCACCGTCACACCCAGACCGGGCAGGCGGGGCGCGTCCATCTGCCCGCCAGCGCAATGCAGCGGCACCTGCGCGTTGGCGACCGTCACCCAGTGGTGGAAGTCGCAGGTGTGCGTGCGGTGGCTCTCCGGCACACCGAGCGACAGGTGTGCCATGGCCGCGGTGTCGATCTGCGCGCCGCCGGTGTCTTCGATCGTGACACCCAGCCCGCACTCCACCGCCAGGTCGCGCAGCTGCCGGGTGCGGGTGATGCCGCCGACGCGGGCGATCTTGATCGTGATGCCGTCCATCAGCCGGGCCTGCTGCGCCCGCAGGAAGGCCGGCAGGCTGTCGATGCTCTCGTCCAGCACCAGCGGCCGGTCGCAGACCGCACGCACGTTGGCGTTCTCGTCGAAGCCGGCGCAGGGTTGCTCGAAGGTGTAGGCCAGATCGCGGGTGGCGCGCAGGAACTCCCGGGCCTGGGCCGGGCGCCAGGCGGCATTCGCATCGGCGTAGACCACGGTACCGGCCGGCAGCACGTCCATCACCTGGTGCATGCGCTCGATGTCTTCGCCGACGTCCAGGCCCACCTTGATCTGGATGCGCCGATAGCCGGCAGCGACATAGGCGCGGGCCTTGTCCGCCATCGCCGCCGGTGCGGCCTGCGCGACCGAGCGGTACAGCGGCACCGTCTCGCCGAATCGCCCGCCCAGGGCTTCGGCCAGCGGCAGGCCGGCCGCCTGGGCGGCAATGTCATGGCAGGCCATGTCCAGCGCCGACTTCGCATACGGATGGCCGTTCAGGTGCAGGTCCATCCGCCGTACCAATGCACCGGTGGACTGCGGGTCGGCACCGAGCAGCAATGGGGCCAGCAGGCGCAGCCCCTCGCGCGCACCGCCGACAAAGGCCGGGTCGTAAAAGCTGCCCAGCGGCGCGTATTCGCCCCAGCCGATCAGCCCGGCGTCCGTCTGCACCCGCAACAGCGTGGAATCGAAGCCGGCGGCCGAGCGTCCGCCGGAACAGGTGTAGATGCCGTCAACGAAGGGCTGCCACTGGGCCCAGGCGGTGATGGCGGTGATCTTCATGGCGGGGTCCCGAGGGTTGCGGCCGGGTCACAAGCTGCGGTAGCCGCGCGCGAAGGCCGCCTCCTGGAGGGCCAGGTGCTTGCCGTAGGCCTCGAACTCCAGCGGCTCGAAGCCGACCAGCAGCAGCGCGGCGCAGGTTGCTGCATTCGCCGGGTCGGCGATGGTGTCGGCCAGGGTCCGGCGCAGCAGGGCCAGCGTCGCATCGCTGGTCTGAAGCGAGGTGATCAGCGGCAGGCCGATGTAGTCGTCGGTCTCGCCCAGCACGCGCAGGCCCCGCACCGAGTCCGGCAGGTAGCGCCGGAATCCGGCCAGGCTGATGCAGTCGATGCTGGCGATGTCTGCCAATCCGTCCCGCACGGCCTCGGCGGAATTCAGATGGGCACCCGTCTCCAGGCTGCGGCCGAAGAAGCGCCCGTCGACGGCCAACGGTGCCACCAGCGCCCGCAGCGCGTTGTAGCCGGACTGGGAGTCGCTGCCGTTGTAGGCCACCGTGCGCCCGCGCAGGTCTGCAAGGCTGCGGGCCGGGTCGTCGTCACGCACGACCAGCTGGCTGCGGTTCCAGGCGCCGCGGCAGCCGGGCGCGTCGTAACAGAGGCTGCCGACGACGCGGACCTGCCCGGTGAGTTCGGTGACCAGCGGGTAGCCGCAGGTCTGGCCCAGCAGCAGGGACGGGTCGCGCCAGTGGGGCCGCAGGTCTTCCGGCCAGGTCAGTGCCGCGGGCAAATCCGCCAGGCCCGCCGCCGCCAGCCGCTGGCGCAGGGCGCGCCAGAAGGTTTCCAGCGCCGGCCGGTTGCTGTAGTAATTGGGCAGGGCGGCGATGGAGGGCATGGCAGGTGCGTCAGCGGGTGGGCGTGTCCCGGCCTTCGGCGGATCCGAAGCCGGGGTGGACGGGTGAGTCGATCGGCGTGAACAGGTGGCGCCACAGCAGCCCCCCGTAGCCCTGCCAGTGGAACTGGCCGTTGCCGGCAAGAAACTGCGCACGCTCGGCCCGCCACAGCGCGGGGATCCGGTACCAGGGCAGGCCCGGCACGGCATGGTGCACGGAGTGCAGGTTGTTGTTCAGGTACAGCAGCCGCCAGAACAGGCCGGCCTCGTTGATGACGATCCGGTGCCCCGGCTCGCCGACGGGGCGGTGCTCATAGAAGGACCGCATCATCGCCAGGCCCAGCGCGGGATAGGCGATGCCGAAGAGGTAGTGCGGCGGTGCGATGCCGGCCTCGGCCTGCACCCACCACAGCAGCAGGGCCAGAAGCGCCAGGTGCTCGACCCAGGTGCGCAGTGCCGGCCAGCCGCGCTGCCGCGGCCCCCGCACGATGTCCACCCAGACGGTGACGATGGTCAGGGCCGGGCCCAGCAGGAAGCGCCCGGCGGAGGTGCGCATCGCCCAGTGCAGGAAGCGCGTTGCCCGGCCCAGCTGTTGCCAGCGGGCCGCTTCCACATAGTTGGATTCCGGATCGATGCCCGGTGTCGTCAGCAGCGCGTCCCGGTGGTGGGCGATGTGGCTGTCGCGGTAGATGTCGTACGGGTACCAGGCAGCGAACGGTGCCAGGCCGAGCAGCCGGTTGAGCCCGGCGTGGCGGGTCGGGTGGCCGTGCAGCAGCTCGTGCTGCAGGCTCATGAACCAGGCCACCACCAGCACCAGCGCGACGTCGCCCACCAGCGGCGGCAGGTGCCGGTATTGCAGGATCAGCGCCACCCAGCCGCCGTAGATGGCCAGGATCAGGCACCAGGTGGGCCATTCGGTGCCCGGGCGATGCACGCCGGGCGTTGCGGGATGGGTCGTCCGTGGGGGCGGTACGGTGGGCTTCATCAATGCGAAAAATCAATGCCTGGTCAGCGTGGCGGAGCGCCTCTG
>JAEUOX010000176.1 GCA_016790475.1 Rhodoferax sp.
CAATACCGCCGCGCGCTTCCAGGATGGCACGCCGGTCACGGCCAATGCGGTGGCCTATTCGTTCCGCCGCACGCTGCGCCTGGCCAAGGGCAATGCCTGGATGATCGCCGGCGTCGTGGACCCGAACGGCATCGAGGCCACGGACGTGCAGACGGTCAAGTTCAAGCTGCTCAAGCCCTTCGCCCCCTTCCTGTCGGTGCTTCCCTGGCAGTTCATCGTGAACCCGGTGCTGGTCGAGACCAACAAGGGCGCCGACGACGGGCAGGAGTACCTGCGCAAGAACCTGGCAGGCTCCGGCCGCTTCAAGATCAAGCGCGCGGAGCAGGGCAACCTGTACGAGTTCGAGCGCGTGGCGCAGCCCTGGTCGACGGGCGGCAACCTGGATGGTGCGATCTGGAAGATCGTGCGTGAGACGTCTTCGCAGCGCCTGATGCTGGCGCGTGGCGAGGCCCACATCGCGGTGGACCTGACCAGCGAGGACATGGACGCGCTGAAGGACCGCCCGGGCGTCGTGCGCATCCTGGAGCCGGAGTTCCGCACCTTCAGCATCAAGATGAATACCCAGCACGGGCCGCTTGCAGACGTGAATCTACGCAAGGCGGTCTCGCACGCGTTCAACTACAAGGGCATGATGGACGCCGCCGGCTATGCGGATCTGATGGTCGGCCCGCTGCCCCCCGGCCTGATGAGCGACCCGAAGCTCAAGGTGCCGCGCACCGACCTGGAAGCTGCCAAGGCCTTCCTGGCCAAGTCGAAGTACGCCAGCGGTGGTGTCAAGCTCACGATGGTGCATGTGACCGGTCTGGAGCAGCAGCGGCAGTGGTCGCTGGTGCTGCTGGACAGCCTGAAGAAGATCGGCATCGATCTGGAGATCAAGCCGATGGTCTGGCCCGACATGGTGGCCTCCACCAAGACGCCGGCCACCACCGCAGACTTCTTCCCGGTCTACCAGACCGGCAACTATGCGGACCCGGACAACGTGGCCTACGCTGCCTACCACAGCTCACGCAACGGCAACTGGCAGAACCCGGTCTACAAGAATCCGAAGGTGGACGAACTGATCGAGAAGGGCCGCGGCGAGATCGACCCGAAAAAGCGCGCCGCAATCTACAACGAGTTCCAGAAGCTGGTGGTGGACGACGCACCGGACATCTTCGGCGTGCTGGAGAAGCGCCGCATCGCGATGCGCGACACGGTGCAGGGCTTCAGCTTCACGCCGGTGGCCAGCAATGCCATCGACCTGCAGAAGCTCTCGCTGAAGTAATCGCCCCCGCGCCAGGACCCGCCGCCCGTGCTCGCCTACATCCTCCGACGCATCGCGCTGCTGGTCCCGGTGCTGCTGGGGCTGTCGATGATGGTGTTCGCGATCGGCCGCCTGCTGCCGGGGGACCCGGTGATGCTGGCCGCCGGCCCGAACGCCAGCAAGGAGGAGATCGCGGCGCTGTCGGCGGAGTTCGGGCTGGACCAGCCGATCCCGCTGCAGTACTGGCGCTATCTGACCGGGCTGTTGCAGGGCGACTGGGGCCGCTCGCTGCAGACCCGCGGCCCGGTGCTGGAAGACCTCAAGGTCTACCTGCCGGCGACGCTGGAGCTGGTGATCGCGGCGATGGTGATCGCGATCGTCGCCGGCATCCTGCTCGGCCTGCTGGCGGCGGTGCGGCGCAACGGCTGGATCGACTACCTGGTCCGTCTGGCCTCGCTGGCATCGATCTCGATGCCGCGCTTCTTTCTCGGGCTGCTGCTGCAACTGGTGTTCGCGATGTGGCTCGGCTGGGCCGCGCTGGGCGGGCGCTTTCCGCTGACCGGCAGCCCGCCGCCGACGGTGACCGGCATGCTGACGCTGGACAGCCTGCTCGCCGGTGACCTGCCGGCCTTCCTGCTGGCGCTGCAGCACCTGGCGCTGCCGGCGATCGCGATGAGCCTGTCGCCGCTGGCCACGATCACCCGGATGATGCGCGCTTCCACGATGGAGGTGCTGCAGCAGGACTATGTGCTGACGGCCCGGGCCCTCGGCATCCCGCCGCGCAAGCTGCTGTTCAAGCATGTGCTGCGCAATGCGCTGTCGTCCACGCTCACGGTGATCGGCCTGTATTTCGGCTGGCTGCTCGGCGGCACGGTGCTGGTCGAGACGGTGTTCGACTGGCCGGGCATCGGCCTGTACGCGACCAAATCCATCCTGACGCAGGACTTCATGCCGGTGATGGGCGTGGTGCTGTCCATCGGCACGATGTTCGTGCTGTTCAACCTGGTGATCGACCTGCTCTACGGCGTCATCAATCCGAAGGTGCAGCTGCGATGAGCACGGCCGCACCCTTGGATCCTTCGGAACTGGCGCAGGGCGCGCACCGCGCCCGCCGCGAGGCCTGGCGCCGTGCCTTCTACCGGATGCGCCAGAGCAGCCTGTCGCTGGTCGGGCTGGTGCTGGTGCTTCTGCTGCTGTTCATTGCCGCGGCCGGCCACAGCCTGGCACCCTTCCCGGAACACATCACCGGCAGCATCGATACCGCGATGCGCTTCAAGCCGCCCTCCTGGAAAAACTGGATGGGTACCAACGAGCTCGGGCAGGACGTGTTCTCGCTGGTGCTCGGCGGCGCGCGCATCTCGCTGTTCGCCGGCCTGGCGGTGGTGCTGCTGGCGGCGCTGGTGGGCACCATCGTCGGTGCGCTGGCCGGTTACCTCGGCGGCTGGACGGACGAGGTGCTGATGCGCCTGGCCGACCTGAAGCTCACGCTGCCGGGCCTGATCCTGGCGATGGCGGTTGCTGCGGCGCTGGGAGCGGGCACGGTGAACATGGTGATCGCGATCGCGCTGGGCTGGTGGCCCGGCTTCGCGCGGCTGGTGCGCGGCGAGGTGCTGAGCCGGCGCGAGGAGGTCTATGTGCTGGCCGCGCGCGCGCTGGGCGCCGGGCCGGTGCGCATCCTGTGGCGCCACATCCTGCCCAACATCGTGTCGCCGGTGATCGTCAAGATGTCGCTGGACGTCGGCTTCGCGGTGCTGACGGTGGCCTCGCTGGGCTTCGTCGGCATCGGCGTGAAGCCGCCGACGCCGGAGTGGGGGCAGATGCTGTCCACCGCGCGCGGCTTCCTGCCGGACTACTGGTGGACGGCGATCTTCCCCGGCGCGGCGATCTTCCTGGCGGTGCTGAGCTTCAACCTGCTCGGCGACGGCCTGCGCGACGTGCTCGACCCGAAGTCGCGCCGCTGAGAACCTGCCCATGCCGCTGCTGCACATCGACAACCTGCACCTGGCCATGCGCTCCTACGAGGGCGAGGCGCATGTGCTCAATGGCGTCGACCTGCAGGTCGACCGGGGCCAGATCTGGGGCTTGGCCGGCGAGACCGGCTGTGGCAAGTCCGTCACCGGGCTGTCGGTGTCGCGGCTGGTCAACACGCCGCCGGCGCGCTACATGCAGGGCCGCATCCTGTTCGACGGGCAGGATGTGCTGCGGATGGACGAGGCCGCGATGCGCCGGCTGCGTGGCCGCGCGATCAGCATGATCTTCCAGGACCCGTCGACCAACCTGAACCCGGTGCTGCGGGTCGGCGAGCAGATCGCCGACGTGGCGCTGGAGATCGGCCGCCATGCGCCGGAGATCCTCGGCCTGGGGGCACAGGCCTCCGGCGCCGAGCGCCGCCGGGCGGCCGAGCGCCTGGGCATCGAGATGCTGGAGCGCGTCGGCATCCCCGACGCCGCGCGGCGCGCGCGTGACTACCCGCACCAGTTCTCCGGCGGCATGCGCCAGCGGGTGCTGATCGCGATGGCGCTGGTCGGCCAGCCCCGGCTGCTGATCGCCGACGAGCCCACGACCGCGCTGGACGTGACGCTGCAGGCGCAGATCCTGCGGCTGCTGTCGGAGCTGGTGCGGCGCAGCGACACCGCGGTGCTGATGATCACGCACAACCTGGGTGTGGTCGCGCAGATCTGCAGCCACGTCGCGGTGATGTACGCCGGGCATGTGGTCGAGTCCGGCCGCACGCGCGAGGTGCTGCAGTCGCCGCGCCACCCGTACACCCGTGCGCTGCTGGCCGCGCTGCCGCGCCCGGGCCTGCAGCGCGGGCAGCTCGCCAATCTTCCGGGCCGGGTGCCCGACCTGATCCGCCCGCCACCGGGCTGCCGGTTCGCGCCGCGCTGCGCGCAAGCCGGCCCGGCCTGCACCGTCGCCACGCCGGCGTCCGTCGCGGTGTCGGACAGCCACCGGGTGGCGTGCGTGCATGCGGACGTCACGCGCGGGGTACCTGCATGAGCGCCGATCCGGTGCCGCTGATCGAGGTCCAGCAGGTCACGCGCCGTTATGCGCTGGCGCGCCAGGGCCTGTGGGAGCCGCGCCGCCAGCTGACGGCGCTGGACCAGGTGTCGCTGACGGTCCATGCCGGCCGCACGCTGGGCGTGGTCGGGGAATCCGGCTCCGGCAAGTCGACGCTGACGCGCTGCCTGCTCGGGCTGGAGCCTGTCGACGGCGGGCGCATCCTGTACCGCGGGCAGGACATCGCGGTGCATGACGCGCGCGGCCGGCGCGGGCACACCGCCCGCATGCAGGTGGTGTTCCAGGACCCGAACGCTTCGATGAATCCGCGCATGAGCGTGCACGACATCATTGCCGAGGGCATGGTGATCCACCAGCGCGAGCTCGGCCTGGACGGGCCGGCCCGCAGCGCGCAGGTGCTGGAACTGCTGGGCCATGTCGGCCTGGGCCGCGACCACCTGCACCGCTATCCGCACGAGCTCTCCGGCGGGCAGCGCCAGCGGGTGTGCATCGCCCGGGCCCTGGCGCTGAAGCCGGAGTGCCTGATCCTGGACGAACCGACCTCGGCACTCGACGTGTCGGTGCAGGCCCAGGTGCTGAACCTGCTGCACGAGATGCAGCAGACCTTCGGGCTGACCTACCTGTTTGTCTCGCACGACCTGGCGGTGGTGCGCTATCTGTGCGACGACGTGGTGGTGCTGCGCGGCGGCAAGGTGGTCGAGGGCGGGCCGGCGGAGCAGGTGTTCACCAGCCCGCAGGACGACTACACGCGCGCGCTGATTGCGGCGATGCCGGAGGTGGCGTTCTGATCTGTCGAACTTTCTGACAGCGCTGAATCCAGAGTGGTGACTTCTCCCGGTGGATCAAGCACTTGCTTTCGAGGCATGCCTTTTGCTCCGGGTCGCGTGGCGCAAAGCGCCAGACCTTTTGCCACCGCCTGTCCCGAAGGAGCCCCATGATCAAGTCATCCGTTCTGGCCCTGTCCTGTCTGTTGTGTGCCGGCCTGGCGCAGGCGGACACCAACGTCGCGCTGAACAAGGCGGTGACGCTTAGTGGCACCGGCTTCGGCCTGGGATGGGGAGGCAATCTGGCGGCTGCCGGCACCGTCACCGATGGCATCTTCCTTGGGAATGGGCATACCTGGGACAACGATACGGTGTACTGGTCCGGTACCGACGCCATCGTGCAGATCGACCTCGGTGCTTCCTTCAGCATCGTGTCCCTGAAAGTGGAAGCCGACAACAATGACACCTACCAGGTGGACTACCGGATCGGCGACACCTGGCAGCCTGCCGCGCTGGTACCTGCAGCCTACAACGGTGGTGGATTGCAACTGCGGACGATCCACCTGGACACACCCGTCGCGACCAATGGGCTGCGCATCTATTCCACGGGCGGCGATGGTCTGTACTCGGTGTCCGAGTTCCAGGCCTTTGCGGCGCCGGTGCCGGAACCGGAGACCTACGCGCTGTTGCTGGCCGGGCTCGGCCTGGTCGCGGCGGTGGCGCGGCGGCGCGCGGGCTGAGACGGCTGAGGACATTCTGCCCGACCATGCCGCTTTGATGGCTGGCAGCCGGTCCGGGCGGGATCCGAAAACCCTTGTTTGATGTCGGGTTTCTTGACGTGCCGGGTCGTGCCCGGCTGTGGAACCTCATGGATTCAACGGCTTGCAACAACGGCACGGGAATTGCCTGGGAGCATTCGGGTTCCTTTACACCGATCGAGCCGCCCCCCCCAAGGAGAATGAGCATGTGGAAGGTTTCCCTGTTGGTACTCGCCGGGCTGCTGGTGTCGGAGCATTCATTGGCCAGCCTTCCCGGCACCGGACAGACGCGTGCCAAAGCAGAGTTGGGTGTTCTGACTTTTGAGCTGACAGACCTGAAGCTCGACGATGCGGTGGCTCCAGGTGTCGTACTGACGCACGATGCGTTCATGAAGTCCTGGGCTTCGGCATATGACCCTGATCCCGACGCTACAGGTTTCGAAAGCACGGCCTGGGGTTGACCCTCCTCCGCAGCATCGAGTGGCCGGTATTCCCTTGCCAATGCAGACATCAGCGACATCCACTTGACAAGCTTTGTGGTGACGGAGGGCAGCAGCCAGCCACCGGCGACCGCGCAGGCGCAGGCCGCCACCTATTCGGTATTTGCGTTCACACTCTCTGCCCACAGCCGGGTGGTGTTCAATGTCCCCTACGCGCTGACTGCGCAGGCCTTTGAGGCCGGGACAAGTGCGGATGCCAACGCCCAACTGACCGTATCGGAGCCGTCCGGTATGCAGGACGCCTTCGTGATCGAGGTGGCCGGTGCGAACCAGTACGACGGTCTTGGCAGCTTCGCCAGGTCGGGTTACCTGTCATTGACCGTCGTCAATGACACGGCCAATGTGTTGACGGGGGGGCTTCAGCTGTCAACGTCTGCCAATGTCTACAGTACTGTCGCGTTCGCGGCGCCTGTTCCTGAACCACAAGGCTACGCGCTTCTTGTTGCAGGGCTCGGGCTTGTCGGTGCATTTGCGCGGCGCCGTACCGTCGTTGCGGTCCAGGGCTGATTCCGGTAGCCTGCTGACTCATCCTTCAGCCAGCGCGGCCCGCGACAGCGCCATTTCTTCGTGCAGCCAGTTGCGCAGCGCCCGCATCGGCCCCCAGTCCGCCAACTCCGGCGGGTAGACGATCCAGTAGGTCGCCGAATCCGCATCCGACAGCGGCGGACTCGGTAGCCGCACCAGCCGCCCGTCCAGCAGGGCGTCGGCGGCCAGCAGCTCGCGTACCAGCGCCAGGCCGAGGTCCTGCTCGGTAGCCTGCAGCATCAGGCCGGCGTCGTTGAAGTCGGCCACCGGCTGCGCCCGCAGCGTGACGCCGGCCAGCGCGAGCCAGCGCGACCACTCCTCGGCGCCCCCCAGCAGCGGTTCGTTCGCCAGTGCCGCCGCGCCCTGGTCGGCCAGCCGGGCGGCGCGGCCGGGGGCGGCCACCGCGATCAGCGTGGCGTCGAGCAGCCGCTCGGCCTGCAACCCACGCCACGGGCCGACCCCGACGCGCAGCCCGGCATGAAAGCCCTCGCGGGCCAGGTCCACCACGGCCTGCGAGGTACGCACCTCCAGCGTGATGTCGGGATGCTGCGCATGCCAGCGGCCCATGCGGGGCAGCAGCCAGCGCTGTGCGAAGGAGGGCAGCACGCTCAGGCGCAGCCGCGGTGCGGCGCCGCTGCCGGCCTCTTGCGCCTCCCGCACGCCATCGCCCAGGCGGTCCAGCGCCTGTTCCACGGCGCGCTGCAGGGCCGCACCCGCCGCGTTGAGCGCCAGGCGACGCCCGCGGCGGTCGAACAGGACCAGGCCCAGCTGGTCTTCCAGCTGCTTGATCTGCTGGCTCACGGCACTGTGGGTCAGGTGCAGCTCGTCCGCCGCCGCCCGCAGGTTCTCCAGCCGGGCTGCGGCCCGGAAGGCGGGCAGGGTGTTGAGCGGTAGCCGGGTAGGACGGGGTGGAAGTGCCATTCTGGTAAGAAATTTTGACCAGTAGGGTCTGAATCTATCGATTCTCCGCCGGAGATGCAATGGATATTCTTTCCAGCGTTCACCTCAGGAGCACGATCATGGAAGCAGTCCATCCCCTGGCGGGCCCCGCCATCCAGCGCGTTGCGGCCCTTGTTGCCTCGGCAGCGGGGCTGCCCGGGCGCGGCTGGCGCTGGCGGCCCGGCGCCGCAGCTCGCGAGGCGCAGGCCGATGGGACACGCGCCAGCGCGCTGGACACCGCCGCGCTGGCGGATCTGGGCATGCCCGCGCGTGCGCTGTCCTCCCGGGAGCAGGCGGCGCGGCTGTGGCAGCGGGCCGGCCACGGCTGACGGACTGGCACGCCGGTGGGCTCGCAAACAAAAAGGCCGGCTTGCGCCGGCCTTGGGAACACAGGCGCCTTGCGCGCCCGCGCTTACTCCTTGATGTCCACGCCGTAGAAGCTGTGGCGACCGAACGGGCTCAGACGGAAATCGATGACTTCCTTGCGCACCGGCTTGAGCTGCACGGCGTGCGCGATCGTGAACCAGGGCGCCTGCTCCTTGAAGATCACCTGGGCCTGCTCGTAGAGCTTGGTGCGCTCGGCGACGTTGGTCACGGCCTTGGCCTTGACCACCAGGTCATCGAAGGGCTTGTAGCAGAACTTGGCGACGTTGCTGCCGCTGTTGCCCTGTGCCGAGTCGCAGCCCAGCAGCGTGTGCAGGAAGTTGTCCGGGTCACCGTTGTCACCGGTCCAGCCCAGCATGCCCATCTGGTGCTCGCCCGCCTGCATGCGCTTGCGGTACTCACCCCATTCAAAGCTCTTGATCTCCGCCTTGACGCCGATCTTGGCGAGGTCGGCCTGCATCAGCTCGGCGATCCGCTTGGCGTTCGGGTTGTACGGGCGTTGCACCGGCATGGCCCACAGGTCGGTGCTCAGGCCGTTGGGGTAACCGGCATCGGCCAGCAGCTTCTTGGCGGCGTCGGGGTTGAAGGCGTCGTCCTTCAGGTCCTTCTTGTAGGACCACATCGTCGGCGGGATCGGGTTCACCGCGGCGATGCCGCTGGACAGGTACACCGCGTCAATGATCGCCTGCTTGTTGATGGCCATGTTGATGGCCTTGCGCACGCGCACGTCGTCGAACGGCTTCTTGGTGGTGTTGTAGGCCAGGTAGCCCACGTTCAGGCCGGGCTGCTCCAGCACCGTGACCTTCGGATCCTTGCGCATGGCATCCAGGTCGGCCGGGTTCGGGTAGGGCATGACATGGCACTCGCCCTTCTGCAGCTTGGCCCAGCGCACCGAGGCGTCGGGCGTGATCGAGAACACCAGATCGTCGATCTTGGCCTTGCCGCCGTAGTACTCGGGGAAGGCCTTGTAGCGGATGATGGCGTCCTTCTGGTACTGCACCAGGTAGAACGGCCCGGTGCCGATCGGCTGCTGGTCGATGCGCTCCGGGGTGCCGGCCTTGAGCATGGCGTCGGCATACTCCTTGGACTGCACACCGGCGTACTCCATGGCCCAGCCGGACAGGAAGGGCGCATTCGGCGTGTTCAGCGTGATCTTGACCGTGAGGTCATTGATCTTCTCGACCGACTTGATCAGCTTGTCCATGCCCATGTCGCTGAAGTACGAGTGGTTCGGGCTGGTGACCTTGAAGTACGGGTGGTTCTCTTTCCACTGACGCTCGATCGCGAAGATGATGTCGTCGGCATTCATGTCGCGCGTCGGCTTGAAGACGGCATTGCTGTGCCACTTCACGCCCTTGCGCAGGAAGAAGGTGTATTCCTTGCCGTCGGGCGAGATCGTCCAGCGTTCGGCGAGGCCGGGGACCACGGAGGTCCCGCCGCGCTCGAAATCGACCAGGCGGCTGTAGATCTGGCTGTTCGCATCGAAGGAGGTACCGGTGGTGTTGACGCCCGGGTAGAAGTTCTCGGGGCTGCCCTCGGAGCAATACACGAGCGTCTTCGCCGACGCGGGCGCCAGCGCCATCAGCGCGGGCAGCGCCAATGCGCACAGCAGCGCGCGTTTGGCCGGCAGTCGGCGTGCGCGGCGGGGGGTGGATGGGATCATCTTGTGGACTCCTCTTGGGGTTGATGCTGCCAGGCAGCGGGTGGGGTCAGGGTATCGGCCAGGTGGCAGGCCACCAGGCGCGCTTCGATCGTGCGGGGCAGCGGGCGTTCGGCCCGGCAGCGCTCCACGGCATGCGGACACCGGGTCGAAAAGACACAGCCGCCCGGCGGATTCAGCGGCGAGGGCAGTTCGCCCTTGAGCGGCGTGCGGGGCAGACCGGCACCCTGGCCGACGATGCCGGGCGTGGACGCCAGCAGGGCCTGGGTGTAGGGGTGCAGCGGTCGGGAGAAGATGGCCTGCTTCGGCCCTTGCTCGACGGTGTGCCCGAGGTACATCACCAGCACATCGTGGGCAATGTGCCGGACCACGCCGAGATCGTGCGAGATGAACAGGTAGGCCAGGCCGAGTTCCTGCTGCAGGTCGGCCAGCAGGTTGAGCACCTGGGCCTGGATCGAGACGTCGAGCGCCGACACCGGCTCGTCAGCCACCAGCAGCGCCGGGTTGAGCATCAGCGCGCGCGCGATGGCGATGCGCTGGCGCTGGCCACCGGAAAACATGTGCGGATAGCGGTCGTAGTGCTCCGGGCGCAGCCCCACCCGGGCCAGCATGTCGCGGGCCCGCTCCGCACGCTGCGCCGCGTCGAGCGAGGTGTTGATCTCCAGCGGGGCCTCGAGGATGGCACCGATCTTCTTGCGCGGATTGAGCGAGCCGTAGGGGTTCTGGAACACCAGTTGCACGGAGCGCCGCAGCGTCTGGCGTTGTGCCGGTGCCGCGGCGACGACGTCCACGCCGGTCAGTTGCAGCATGCCCTCGGTCGGCGGCTCGATCAGGGAGACCATGCGCGCCAGCGTGGACTTGCCGCAACCCGATTCGCCGACCACCGCCAGTGTCCTGCCAGGCAGGACCTCGAAAGACACGCCCCCCACGGCCTGCAGCTGCGCGGGTGGGCGCAGGAATCCGCGGCTGACCTTGTAGACCTGCCGCAGGCCCCGGGCCGTGACCACCGGCTCGGGCGCCGCGGCACCCTGAGCGGGAGCGTGCGGGACGCCCTGCGGTTGCTCGGGGGACATCATGCCGGCTCCGCCTCGCGGCGCAGGTCGCCCTGCACCAACGGAAAGTGGCAGCGCACCGCTTCCTGCCCGTGTGCGGGCGGGGTCGGGCGCTCGTTGTGGCAGCGGTCCTGCACCTGCGTGCAGCGCGGCGCGAACAGGCAGCCGCGCGGCCGGTCGTACATGCCCGGCACCAGGCCGGGAATGGTGGCCAGGCGCGCATGCCCGTCGCTGCGCTCCGGCATCGCGGCCATCAGGGCTTCGGTGTAGGGGTGGCGCGGGCTGGCGAACAGCGCGTCGCAGGGGCGCTCCTCCATGATCTGGCCTGCATACATGACCGCGATGCGCTGGGCCATCTGGGACACGACGCCCATGTTGTGCGTGATCAGGACCAGCGCCATGCCCCGGTCCTTCTGCAGCGAACGCAGCAGGTCGAGGATCTGGGCCTGGATGGTCACGTCGAGCGCGGTGGTGGGCTCGTCGGCAATCAGCAGCTTCGGGTTGCAGGCGATGGCCATCGCAATCATCACGCGCTGGTTCATGCCCCCCGACATCTGGTGCGGAAACGCCTTCAGGCGGCTTTCGGGTGCGGGGATGCCGACCTGTTCGAGCAGCTCGATCGCCCGCTTGCGCGCGGCGCGCGCGCTCATGCCCAGGTGCAGCTGCAGCGTCTCGGACAGCTGGAAGCCCACCGTGAAGCAGGGGTTCAGGCTGGTGGTCGGATCCTGGAAGATCATCGCCAGATCCTTGCCGGTCAGGCGGCTGCGCTCGCGCGGCGTCAGTGCCAGCAGATCGTGGCCGTCGAAGCGCAGCTTGTCGGCCTTCACCCGGCCCGGGAAGGCGACCAGACCCATCAGGGCCATCATGGTCACGCTCTTGCCCGAACCGGACTCGCCGACGATGCCCAGCACATCGCCGGCATCCAGCGACAGACTCACGCCCTCGACCGCGTGCATGACGCTGTCGCGCGACGGGAAGTCGACCGAGAGGTTTTCGATTTCGAGCAGAGCCATGGCAGCGTCGTCAGCGTTTGAGTTTGGGGTCGAACGCGTCACGCAGGCCGTCACCCAGCAGGTTGAAGGCGAGCACCGTGATGAAGATCATCAGCCCCGGCAGCGTCACGACCCACCAGGCCCGCAGCACGAACTCGCGCGCGTCGGCCAGCATGGTGCCCCATTCCGGGGAGGGGGGCTGTGCGCCCAGGCCCAGGAAGCCGAGTGCAGCCGCATCCAGGATGGCGGTCGAGATGCCCAGCGAGGCCTGCACGATCAGCGGTGCGGTGCAGTTGGGCAGCACTTCGCGGAACATCAGCCGCAGGTGGCCGGTACCGTGCATCCGGGCGGCGGTGACGTAGTCGCGGGACGTCTCGGAGATCACGGCGGCGCGGGTGATCCGCACATAGTGCGGAAGGATCACCACCGCCACCGCCAGCATGGCGTTCATCATGCCCGGGCCAAGGATGGCCACGATGACGATCGCCAGCAGCAGGCTGGGCAGCGTGAGGATGATGTCCATCAGCCGCATCACGGCAATCTCGTACACGCCCCGGAAGTACCCCGCCGTGAGCCCCAGGATCGTGCCTGCCAGCACCGACAGCGCGACGACGGCGATGCCGATCACCAGCGAGAGACGCGCACCGTGGATCAGGCGCGACAGGATGTCGCGGCCGATGGCGTCGGTGCCCAGCGGGTAGACCATCGATCCGCCGGCTTGCCAGAACGGTGGCTTCAGAAATGCGGCGTTGTTGGTGAGATCGGGCGGATAGGGCGCCAGCAGCGGCGCGAACAGGGCCATCAGCAACACCAGCAGCACGATCGCCAGGCCCGCCAGCGCGCCATGGTTGGCACTGAAATAGGACCAGAACTCGCGCAGCGGCCCCATCGGCGCCTGCTGCTCCGCGCGCTTGCCCGTTGCCATGGTGCTGCTGCTCATCGCTGGTGCCGGATGCGGGGATTGATGATGCCGTAGGTGATGTCGACCAGCAGGCTCACGACCATGACCATGGCGCCGACCAGCAGAACGCCGCCCTGCAGCACCGGGTAGTCGCGTCGGCTGATCGCCTCGATCAGCCATTTGCCGACCCCCGGCCAGGAGAAGATGGTCTCGGTCAGCAGCGCACCGGTGAACAGCACGCCGATCTGCAGGCCGATCACGGTGACCACCGGTATCAGGGCATTGCGCAGTGCGTGCAGCGAGACCACCCGGAAGGTGGACAGACCCTTGGCCCGCGCGGTGCGGATGTAGTCCTCCCCCAGGACTTCGAGCATGGCGGAACGTGTCATGCGCGCGATCACGGCCAGCGGCTGCGTCCCCAGCACGACCATCGGCAGGATCAGATGCGCCACGGCCGACTTGAAGGCGCCCTTCTCGCCGGACATCCAGGCATCGATCAGCAGGAAGCCGGTGCGCGGCTCGATGAAATACTTGACGTCGAGCCGGCCCGAAACCGGCGTGAGATCCAGCTGCACCGAGAACAGCAGGATCAGCAGCAGCCCCCACCAGAAGATCGGCATGGAGTAGCCGGACAGCGAGATGCCCATCACCCCGTGGTCAAAGATCGAGTTGCGCCGGACCGCTGCCAGGATGCCCGCCGGTATGCCGACCAGCAGCGCAAACAGGATCGCGCAGGTGCCGAGCTCGACGGTGGCCGGAAAGAGCGCCAGGAACTCCTCCATGACCGGCGTGCGGGTCACGATGGACTTGCCCAGATCGCCGTGCAGGACCCGCCCGATGTAGATGCCGTACTGGACGAGGATCGGGCGGTCCAGGCCGTACTCCTGGAGCAGGGCGGCATGCCGTGCCGGGTCGATGCCGCGCTCGCCGGCGAGCGTTTCGATCGGGTCCCCGGGCACCAGCCGGATCAGGAAAAAGACCAGCAGTGTCATGCCCAGGAACGTGGGAATGACCAGGCTGAGCCGTGTGAGGATGAAGCGGATCAAGGCGGTGGGCGGAGGGGGCGAGCCGGCGCTGGTTCTTGTTGTGGCACATGGTCCCCAGCGTTGCGGGGCCGAGACGCATTCTAACCAGCCAGGGGGTCTGGCGACCCCCGTCGCAGGGGGCTCCGTACTAGGGCAAACACCAGTACGGTTCAGTCCCGCCGCACGATCCGGGCGCCTAACGCGCGCAGCTTTTCCTCGATGCGCTCGTAGCCGCGCTCGATCATGTTCGCGTTCTGCACCGTCGACTTGCCGGTGGCACACAAGGCCGCCCCCAGCAGCGCCATGCCGGCGCGGATGTCGGGCGAGGGCAGCGTCGTCGCGCGCAGCTGCGAGCGCCCGCTGATCACGACCCGGTGCGGGTCGCAGACCACCGCGTTCGCGCCCATCGCGATCAGCCGGTCGACGAAGTACAGCCGCGACTCGAACATCTTCTCGAAGAACAGCACGCTGCCGCTGACCTGCGTCGCCAGCGTGATCATGCAGCTCATCTGGTCGGTTGCGAACTGCGGCCAGGGGCCGTCGCCGATCACCGGGATCGAGCCGTCATGGTCGCGCGTGACGCGCATCTCCTGGTTGCCGGGCAGGTAGACATGGTCCTTGTGCAGCTCGATCTTGACGCCCAGCGTGCCGAACACCCGGCGCGTCATCCAGTAGGCATGCAGGTCGGTGCCCTCCACCCGTATCTCGCCGCCGGTCGCCGCCGCCAGCGCCAGGTAGGACGCCGCCTCGACATGGTCGTGGCAGACGGTGTGCGTTGTGCCGTGCAGCGAGGGCACGCCGTCGATCGTCAGCAGGTTGGTGCCGATGCCGCTGATGCGCGCGCCCATTGCGTTGAGCATGTGGGCCAGGTCCTGCACATGCGGCTCGCAGGCGGCGTTGCGCATCAGCGTCTGACCCTGGCTGACCGCGGCGGCCATCAGCACATGCTCGGTGCCGGTGACGGACGGCTCGTCGAAGAACATCTCGGCACCGGTCAGCGGGCCGTGCATCTGGAAGTCGTAGTGGCCGTCCAGGCTGACCGTGGCGCCAAGCTTCTGCAGGCCGTAGAAGTGCGTGTCCAGGCGCCGGCGGCCGATCACGTCGCCGCCGGGCGGGTAGACGCGGGCCTTGCCGAGCCGGTGCAGCAGCGGCGCCACGCACAGGATGCTGGTGCGCACCTTGTTGCACAGCGCGCGGCTGACCTCGCTGGTCTTGACGCTGGCGACCTGGATCGACACCCGCTCGCCGCTGCGCTCGACGCGCCCGCCGATCTCGACGATCAGCTCCAGCATGTGGCGCACGTCGACGATGTCGGGCACGTTGTCCAGCACCATCTCCTGGTCGGTCAGGATGCAGGCCGCGATGATCGGCAGGATCGCGTTCTTGTTTCCGGAGGCCCGTACGGTGCCGCGCAGCGGGACGCCGCCTTCGATTTCAAATGTGGACATGGTGCTCGTGGTGGACAGGGCGCCGGCGGGGTGCCCGCGCCAGGGGTTCCGGAACCGGCCCGCCTCCCGGGGGTGTCCCCTATGATGGCGGCCTCGTTCGCGAGCCCCTATTGTTCCACTTCGGCCGGCCGGCCATCCACCCCATGCGTATTGCCATCGGCGGTTTCCAGCACGAGACCAACACCTTCGCGCCCAGCAAGGCGCGTTATGAAGACTTCCTGCGCGACGGAGGCTGGCCCGGTCTGCGCCGCGGCGGCGAGATCCTGGACACCATGGTCGCGCGCAACGTGCCGATTGCCGGCTTCATCGCGCAGATGAAGGGCAGCCGCCACACGCTGGTGCCGACCGCCTGGGCCACGACCGAGCCCTCCGCCCATGTCACGCAGGACGCCTACGAGCGCATCGCCGCGATGATCGTCGACGGCATCCGCGATGCGCAGCCCGATGCGGTCTATCTGGACCTGCACGGCGCGATGGTCGCCGAGCACCAGGACGACGGCGAGGGCGAGCTGTTGGCGCGCGTGCGCCGGGTCGTCGGCCCGGACACCCCGATCGTCGCCAGCCTGGATCTGCATGCCAACGTGACCGCGCGCATGCTGGAGTGCGCTGACACGCTGGTGGCCTACCGGACCTACCCCCATGTGGACATGGCCGACACCGGTGCGCGCGTGGCGCACCTGCTGGTGCAGCGCGCCGACGGCATGGCGCGGCCGGCCGTGGCGGTGCGGCGGATTCCGTTCCTGATCCCGCTGTCCTCCCAGAGCACGGATCTGGAGCCGACCCGCTCGGTCTATGCCGCACTGGCCGGTCTGGAGTCGCGCGATGTGCCCACGCTCTCCTTCACGCCAGGCTTCCCGGCGGCGGATTTCCCGGAGTGCGGTCCGGTCGTGTTTGCCTACGGCAGCAGCAGCGGCAGCGCGCAGGCTGCCGCGGACGCGCTGGCCCGGCAGGTGCTGGAGCGCGAGCCGGCCTTCGACTTGCAGGTGCTGTCGCCGGAGGCCGCCGTGCGCCAGGCGATGCAGATCGCGCAGCGCGCCACCCGGCCGGTCGTGATCGCCGACACGCAGGACAACCCGGGTGCCGGTGGCGACTCGGACACCACCGGCATGCTGCGCGCGCTGCTGGCCTGCGGCGCGCAGCGCGCCGCGCTGGGACTGATGGTGGACGCCGAGGCGGCGCGGGCCGCCCACGCCGCCGGGGTCGGGCGCAGCATCACGGTCGCGCTGGGCGGCCGCTCCGGCGTGGCGGGCGACAGTCCGTTCACCGGCACGTTCCGTGTCGAGGCGCTGTCCGACGGGCGGGTGCAGTGCAACGGTCCCTTTGCGCGCGGTGCCAACATGGTGCTGGGCCCCAGCGCTTGCCTGTCGCTCGAGGGCGTACGAGTGGTCGTCACCAGCCACAAGACGCAGCTGGCCGACCAGGCGCTGTTCCGCTTCGTCGGCATCGAACCGACGGCGCAGGCCATCCTGGTCAACAAGAGCTCGGTGCATTTCCGCGCTGACTTCACGCCGATCGCGCAGCAGATCCTGGTCGCGGCGGCCCCCGGGCCGATGATTGCGGATCCGAGCCAGTTCCGCTGGAAGCGGCTGGCGGCCGGGATGCGGCTCAAGCCGATGGGGGCGGCGTTTCAGGCGCGATGAGGCGCAGGCGCGGGAAGTAGCTGCGGTAGCGTGCCGCGTCGCGCGTCAGCAGCTGCAGGTTCTGCACCAGCGCGTGGGCGCCGATGTAGAAATCCGGCATGGGCGAGGTCTTGGCGCCGCGCCCCAGGCGGTAGACCTTGAAGGCCTGCCCGGCCAGGAAAGCGGCGTCCCAGGGCAGCGCCTGGCGCGCCAATGGCAGCCCGGCCAGGGCGGCCTCCAGATCATCTGCCCGCTCAAAGCGGGGACTCACCTCGGCCAGGATCAGCGGGTTGATCACCAGAGGGCCTTGCTGCCCCGCCTCCTCCAGATGCGACAGCGACCATTCGGCCCAACGCGGGTCATCCGCCAGCACGTCGATCAGCACGCAGCTGTCGACCAGCGTGCCGGCCGGGGCAGCGGATGCGAGGTAGCGCGCGTCAGGCTCGCGTGCGGCGCGGGGCATGGGCGGGCCCGGGCCTCAGCCCCGCAGGAAGGCCATGAAGGCGTCGGTGTCCATGCCCTTGAACTGCGGCGCATTGGCAGTGCCGCGGACCCGCTGGAACGCGGCGCGGATGCCGGTGTCTGCCGGCCTGACCGGGCGGATCACGACCTCACCGCCAGGGCGGATCTCGAACTCGACCTCGCTGTGTGGGTGCAGGCCGGCCTGGGCGCGGATGGCCTGCGGGATCGTGACCTGGCCTTTGCTGGTGATGCGCATGTTCTTACTCCTTCGCGTAAGAATCTTACCCCCGACACCTTGGAGGAGCAAGCAGTGCGGTCAGTCCCCCGCGATCCTGCGGTCCAGCGCCAGGCGCCCGCCGCCGCGGCCCACGAGGTACAGCAATAGCCCGGCCCAGGACAGGTGGGTCGGCCAGGCGTCCGGGTAGACGAAGACCTGGATCACCAGTGTCATGCCGAGCAGGACGAGCGCCGCGAACCGTGTACCCAGGCCCAGCACGAGCAGCAGCGGAAACAGATGTTCGGCATAGGCCGCCGCCGGGGCGGCCAGTTCGGGTGGGACCAGCGGCAGCCGGTACTCGGTGCGGAACAGGTCGATGGCGCCCGGCGTCAGCGTCAGCAGGCCCTCGACCTTGGTGCGGCCGGACTGGAAGAAGATCGCCGCGACCGCGATCCGGTTCACCAGGGCGAGCAGGTCGTGCGGTGTGGCGGCGTCGAGAAGATGCACCAGGCGGGCCCACCGGCTCCGGGTGCGTGTGGACTGCTGCGTTGACGACGCCTGTTGCTTCATTGGGGGCGAAGAGGAGGCAGGATTCATGGTGTTGCTCCGGCAAGGGGGGAGGGAACGGGCACCAGGCGCGTGAGCGCGCCCTGGCGCAGCAGCAGCGCCAGCAGGCCGGCGAGGTCGCATGCGGGGTCCAGCGCCAGCGCGGCCTGGGCGGCGGCGGCCAGTGGGGCGCCGCCGGCGCAGGCATCCAGCAGCGCGCATCCGGCCTGCGGCAGCGGATGCCACAGCACCTCGGCCTGCGGGCGCGTCAGCAGGGCGCCTTCGCCCTGCCAAGTGAGCTGGTCGCCGGGTCCGGTGCCTGCGCGGCTGGATGCCCAGATGGACGGGACCGGCTGATCGGCGAACCAGTGCCAGCGGGCCGCGGGGTGCGGGCGCAGCACGGTGTCGCCCAGCGCGTCCGGCGGCAGCTGCGCCAACCAGGCGGGGTCGGCGGCTTCCGCATCCGCAGCGCAGTGGCATTGGCTCCAGGCAGCATCCAGCCGGGCCACGCCGCGCAGATAAGGCAGGGCGTTCGCCGCGGCGAGGTCCGCGATGAAGTCGGCGAACAAGGGCGGCACGGCCGGGTCGACCCCATAGCGGTACAGACGCGGGTCGCGCGGCGGGTGCTGGCGTGCGTACAGCGCCGCAGCCGACTCGAACCAGACCTTGCCGACGAGGTTGCAGACAGCCGGGTGGTTGGCCTGCAGCGCATCGATGCAGCCCTTCAGGACCGTGTTGCGATAGACCGCGAAGGCCGGGTGTCGTGCCCAGGGTGGCGCAGGGTCCGGTTGGTCGAAGGCCTGCTGGTCATCGTGCACCGCTTGCGCAAAGCGCTGCTGAAAGGGGGCCGGCAGTTCGCCCGACGGTGGCTTGCCCGGGGCCCGGGCTGGCGCGTTCATGCGGCCACCGCCGTTTCGGCAGCGGCGGCATCCGCCAGGGCCACCGCCGCGGCGCGCTCGGCCATCAGCTCCGCGAACGGCGGCAGCGCCGCATCGCGCTCGATCATCACCGGTCGCTGGCCCGCCTGGGCCAGGAAGTGCCGGTACAGCGCCCATACCGGCGGCGCCACCGGCGCATCGTGGGAATCCACCAGCAATGCGGCGCCCCGCGCCGGGTCCTCGCTGTGGCCGGCCAGGTGCAGTTGCATCACGGCCTGGTGCGGAAACCGGGTCAGGTAGTCCAGCGGGTCAAAACCCAGGTTGCGGGCCGACACGAACACATTGTTCAGGTCGAGCAGCAGGCCGCAGCCGCTGCGCCGGCTCAGCTCGGCCAGGAAATCCGTCTCACTCCAGGTGTGGCCTTCGAGCGGCAGGTAGTGCGAGGGGTTCTCGATCGCGATGCGCCGGCCGAGCGCCTGCTGCACCTGATCGACGTGGTCGACGATGCGCTGCAGCGCGGCGTCCGTGCGCAGCACCGGCAGCAGGTCGGGCAGGTAGACACCCGCCTGCACCGACCAGGCCAGGTGCTCGGAGACCAGCGCCGGCTGGATGCGCTGCGCCAGCGCCGCGAGGCGGGCCAGGTGGGCGGCATCCGGCGGCGCGTCACCGCCCAGCGACAGGCCCACGCCGTGCAGCGACACCGGATGGCAGGCGCGGATGCGCTCCAGCCAGGCGATGCGCGGGCCGCCGTCGACCATGTAGTTCTCGGCGTGGACCTCGAACCACAGGCCGGCGTCCCGCACGGTCCAGGCTTCCTGGAAGTGCTCGGGCTTGAGGCCCAGGCCCACGCCCAGGGCGTTCCGCGCCGGGGCCGGCCCCCCCGGCAGACGGTGCGGCGGCGAAGGCAACAGCGTGTCGCGCATCGGGGGCCTCCGGCTGGCGATCAGGACTTCATCGGCGTCAGCGAACCCATGCCGTGCGGCGTCTTGATCGACACGCACGTGCCGGCGGGCACGTTCTTCCAGGCGTTCTTCTGGTAGTCCATCTTCGACGTGCCGGCGCAGGTGGTGCCCGGCCCGGCGGCGCAGTCGTTCTTGCCGGCCATGGCAACGCCGTAGCATTTCTCCATCTTGGCCGAGGCATCGGTCATCGGCTTGCTGTTCTGGGCGAGTGCGGCGCCAGCCGACAGGGCGGCCAGCGTGAGGGCGGTCAGCGTGAGGTTGCGAGAGATCATGAATTGCTCCTGATGCAGTGGAAGGTTGAGGCCGGACCACCATGGCCTGGCTGCTTCCTAGTTCGGGCCGGGCGAGCCGCCGGTTACAGTAGCGGCCACTTTTCAGCCCGGAATCTTTTTGCGTCCGGCTGTAACCGGACCCTCCCTTGGACCGAACTACCCCTGCCAGCCCCCGCGACCTGGACGCCCTGGAAGCCCGGTTGCGCGGCCAGTTCCTTGCGGGCCTGGCAGGGGACGCGCAGGCCTACCACGCCTTTCTGGCACAGGCGGCCCGGCATCTGCGGGCCTTCCTGGCGCGGCGCCTGTTCGGCTGGCCGGACGATGTGGAGGATCTGGTCCAGGAGTGTCTGCTGGCGATGCACAACCAGCGCCACACCTACCAGAGCGAGCAGCCGCTGACGGCCTGGGTATTTGCGATCGCGCGCTACAAGCTGATCGACCTGCTGCGCGCGAAGTCGGCGCGAGAGGCCCTGCACGAACCGCTGGAGGACGAGATGGAACTGTTTGCGGAGTCGGTCGATGCGGCGCTCGATGCGCGGCATGACCTGGAGACGATGCTGGACGCGCTGCCCGACAAGCAGCGTCTGCCGATCCGCCACGTCAAGCTCGAGGGCCTGTCCGTCGTCGAGACGGCGCGTCTGACCGGGCTATCGGAGTCGGCCGTCAAGGTGGGCATCCACCGCGGGCTCAAGGCGCTGGCGGCGCGATTCCGGAGCCGCGCATGAAGACCGAGCACCTGATCGACCTGCTGGCCCAGGGTGTGGAGCCGGTGCGGCCCCATGCGGCGCGGCGCCATCTCGCGCTGGCGCTGGGGCTGGGCCTCCCCCTGTCGCTGGCGATCGTCCTGTTCGACTACGGCCTGCGGCCGGATCTGGCCCAGGCCGCGCTGCTGCCGATGTTCTGGGTCAAGCTGCTGTTCCCGGCGCTGGTCGGGCTGACCGGTTTCCTGGCGACGCAGCGGCTGGCACGCCCCGGCGTGGCCGTGGGCGCGCTGAAGGCCGGCTTCGTGCTGCCCATCGCAGTACTGTGGCTGCTGGCCGCCGTGGTGCTGCTGACGGCGCCGCCGCAGGAGCGCCCGGGCCTGGTGCTGGGCAGCACCTGGCGCAGCTGTGCGGTCAGCATCGGCTTCATCGCATTGCCGGTGTTCGTGGCCGTGCTGGGGGCGCTGCGCACGCTGGCGCCCACCCGCCCGGCTGCCGCGGGTGCCGCGGCCGGCGCCCTGGCCGGCGGGGCCGGGGCGATGGTGTATGCGCTGCACTGCCCGGAGCTGCAGGCGCCCTTCCTGGCCGTGTGGTACGTGGCGGGCATCGCATTGGTCGTGCTGGCCGGGGCGCTGCTCGGGCGCTTCGTCCTGCGCTGGTAGGGGCCGCCGCGGGCCCCCTGCGCCAAGGGATCAGGCCAGCACCAGCAAGCGCCCGAACGGCGCCACCGCATCCCGGTGGGCCTCCGGCACCGCCCACAGCACCGGCGCACGCGGCCGGAAGCGGGCCGGGCCTTCGAGATCGGTCAGCACCACCGTCAGGTCCGGGTCATGGCGGTTCGCCTCCTCCAGCAGCGGCGTGAAGTCGGTGCCGCCACCGCCGGTGAACTGCAGGCCGCGCAGATCGCAGGCGCCCGGCTCAAAGTCCGCCACGCGCTGCACCCGCTGGTCGCCGATCACCAGCGTCATCGGGGTTTCCAGCCGCCGCGTGATGCTGGCCACCTCGCGCGCGAAGCGCTCCAGCAGCGTGTCGGCGATCGAGCCAGACACGTCGATGACGATCACCAGCCGCGGCGCCGCCTTGGCCGGCATGTGCCCGGGCTCGAAAGGCATGCGCCGGTGCGGCCCGGCCCGGCCCTGGTTGGCCAGGTAGGAACGCGCTGGCCGGGACCAGGAGACGTCGCGCTTGCGCGAGAGGCTGCGGGTCAGCTGCACCCGCAGCACCTGTTCCCATGGCGTGCGCGTGCGGGGCAGGTCGGCCATCAGGCTGCGCAGCATCGAGTAGGCCCCGTCCCCCGCATGCGCGCGCTGGATGCGCTCGCTCCAGGCCCGGGACTCGGCCGCCTGGTGCTCCGGGTCCTCCGGGCCGCCCACGCCGGGCTGCAGGTCTTCAATGATGCTCGCGCCCAGCTGCCGGGCGCGGGCGGCGCGCGGGCCATCGAGGCGCGTCGGGGCAGCACCGGCCTCGGCGTCCGGCTGCGGTCCGCCGCCAGCCTGCGGCTGCGCGTTCGCGCCGCCTCCGCGGCCGCTGTGGGGCCGCTCGCCCGCACCGGCGCCGCCGCGGCGGCCCTCGCCCGAGCGGCCACGGCTGGTTTCCGCGGACTGGCGGTCGTCCATCGCGTCGTACAGCCGCTCGACATCCCATTCCAGCAGCGCGGTCTCCACCGGATGGCTGCCGCCCAGCGCCGTCGCGAGCAGCTGGTCCAGCCGGACCGAACCCTGCGGCAGCTCCAGCCAGGGCAGGTGGTCCAGCGCGCTGTTGACGATCGCGTCGGCGCAGGTGGTGAACAGGCGCAGGTCGACGTCGCCCCGGCGCTGCTGCAGCGCCTGCAGCCGCTGCGGGTGGCGCAGCGCGATGTGCAGCACCTCGTGCGCGACCAGGCCGGTCTGCAGCGGCAGCGGCAGGCGCTCGAAGCCGGCGCCGTAGCGCACGCTCTGCCCGTCGGTCGTGACCAGCGGCGCCGGGTGGCCGGGCAGGTCCGGCTGGTCGCGGTGTTGCACCCACAGCGCCAGCCCGCCGGTGGAAGGGGCGTACTCCACCATGCGCTGGATGGCCCGCGTGCCGCGGTGGCGGTGGATGTCGGCGCCCACTCAGCCCTCCCGGCTGCGGCGCTCGGTGTAGCGGCGGTAGGCCGGGCTGTCCAGGATCGTGGTCTCCAGGCCGGACTCCAGCGCCTGGCGCATCAGTAGCTCCATCGCCAGCGTCTGCGCCTCGCGCACTGGCAGCGGGGTCTCGCTGCGCGTCTCCGGCAACTGGTCGAGGATCTCGAGCGCGCGGGCGAGTGTCGGTGCGTCACGGCTGGCCGCCAGCAGGCCGTAGACCATCCCGTACAGCGCATCCAGCGAGCGCGGCAGCAGCGCGGTGGTCTCCGCGCCGGGCCGGGCGGCCAGCAGCGCCACCACGTTCACCGCGGACTGCAGCTCGCGCAGTACGCCAAAGAATTCGGCCGCATTGGCGGCGCCGATGCGGCCCTGCACGAACAGCCTCCGGGCGTTCTCCGACAGCGGCGCCTTCAGCACGTTCGAGATGTCCTCCCAGCCGCGCGGGCTGGCGCCCACCAGATGGTCGGCCGCCAGCTGCGCCTGGGTGTCGTCGAGCCGGTCCGGTCGCACGCGCAGGTAGGCCATCACCTCGGGCGCGAAGCCCTGGGCCACCGCATGGTCCAGGAAGGCGTCGATGACGGTCTGCACGTTGAAATGGAACATATGGTCCGCCAGTGCGGTGCCCATGTCGTGCGACACCGCGCCATGGAAGCTGGCGTTGCCGGCCGCCACCACCTGCCAGCCGTCCGGTAGCCGGTAATGCCCGACGCGCCGGTCCAGGATCAGCGAATAGGCCGAGATCTGCAGCCGCTGGTCGGCGGCCGTCAGTTCGTCCAGGAACAGGATGCCGGCCGGCGTGTCGGGCGCCGGCAGGAACTCCGGCGGGAACCAGACCGTCTTGGCCTGCGTGTCGTCTGCATAGATCGCGCCGCGGATGTCGACCGGCTCGATCGTCGTCAGCCGCAGGTCCACCAGTGGCACGCCGAAGTGCGCCGCCACCTGCCGCACGACGGAGGACTTGCCGACGCCGAGCGGGCCCCACAGCATCGTGGCGCGCCGGCGCAGCACCGGGTCGGCGTACTGCTCGATCAGCGCGGCCTTGGTGGCTGCGATCGAGACCGGCGGGATGTTCATCGGGTTGCCGTTCATGCGGATCCTTCGGTGGCAGGCACGGTGCGCGGCGTGCGCCAGCGGGGTTGGGTCAGGCGGCGCGGCAGCGGCGGAATCTCGAAGCGGGGCAACTCCTGCAGCATGAAGGCCACGCCGATGATCGCGATCGGTGCGTAGTGCAGCGTCATCCAGATGCCCGGGTCGACGTTCGGCGCAATGCGCGGCAGCAGCAGCGTGCCGCCCAGCATGCCCAGCGCGGTGAAGGTCGGGATCAGACGGCGCAGCACCGAGCTCCAGCGGGCCCAGACGAAACGCGCATGAAAGCGCTGCGGCGGCTCGGACAGCACACTGGCCAGGTGCCCGGCTGCGCGCTCCACCGACTGCTCGGCCGCGCGGGTCCGCGGCGGGCCCTTGCCGCGCAGCCGCATCCGGGTGGTCCAGCGCTGGTTCTCCTGGGGCACCAGCCGGGCCCAGTTCCAGCCCAGCACGGCCAGCAGGTCCTCCGGCAGGTGGGCCTGCTCGCCGGGCGCGGCCTGCAGCACCAGATCGGCGGCCGCGCCGCGCAGCGACAGGATCTCGAAGCCCGGCGTGAAGCCCTCGACATGCACGACCGCCCGGCACAGCGCCGGCTCCTCGACGACACCGTCGGCGAAAGAATCGAACGCGTAGCTGCGGGCGATGGCATAGCCCGGGCCCACGCCAGGTGGCGCTCCGGCGCCACCACATCGAAGCGCGCCAGCAGATCCGCCGGGTGCGCGCCGCGCGCCTCCAGCGTAGCCTGCAGCCCATCGAAGCCGGGCAGCGCGCCACTGAGCTGGCGCGTCAGCCGGAAGCTGCCGATGCCCAGGCTCTCCAGCGTCAGTGTCTCGCGCAGTGTCGGGGCGCCCGGCAGGTCCGGCAAGGGGCGATCGACCGGCTTGAACATCACCTTGCGCGCGGTGCGGTCGGAGCCGGCCAGGTCGACCTGCTGGCCCTGGCGCGCGAAGGGCTGGACCAGCGCGATGATTTCATGGTGGGTCAGGGGTGGTGCAGTGGCCATGCGCAGACAGGCGGGATGTCAGCCAAATTCTGCCTCATGCTGCCAGGGTGGCGTCCGATGCGGGCCTTTGGCGGCACGGGTGGAAGATCCGCGCCGTGCAATTCCGGCAGACCTCCGCGTTCAGCCGCCCGACCAGGATGCCGAACACATCGTCACCCAGCCGGAAGAAGTTGTCCTCGCCGATCTCGTCGGCGACGCCGCTGCGCCGCAGCATCTCCATCGGCTCGTTCTTCAGGTTGAACAGGTAGAGCGCACCACCGAGCGCGCGGCGCCGGCGGGCCTCCTGGCCCAGCAGGTGGGCGCCGGCCAGGTCGACGAAGTTGATGCCGGAGGCGACCAGCAGCACATGCCGGTGTGCCGGGTTCCGCTCGTCGATGGCCTGCAGCGCCTCCTGCAGATGCGTCACCGCGCCGAAGTAGATCGAGCCGTTGAGCCGCACCATCTTCAGCTGCGGGCAGTCCGGCAGGCCGGTGTCGGTGCTGAAGCCGAGGATGTGCTGCGGGTCGGCCGGCTTGACGTCCTCCAGCGGCGGGCGGGAGGTGCGGTTCAGGTAGAGCATCAGCGACAGCAGCACGCCGATGTAGATCGCATACTCCAGGTTCAGCGTCAGTGTCGCGACGAAGGTCGCCAGCAGCACGCCGGTCTCGGCCCGGCTGGTGCGCAGGATCTCGGCGATCTGCGCCCGGTCCACCAGGCCCCAGGCCACGACGAACAGGATGCCGGCCATCGCCGGCAGCGGCAGGTAGGCCGCCAGCGGCGCCAGGAAAAGCATCACCAGCAGCAGGAACACTGCCGACAGGATGGCTGCCATCGGTGTGCGGGCGCCGGCGTCGTAGTTCAGCCCGCTGCGGTTGAAGGAGCCGCTGCAGGCATACCCGGAGAAGAAGGCCGCCGCCAGGTTCGACAGCCCCTGGCCGATGAACTCCTGGTTGCCGTCGATGCGCTGGCCGCTCTTGAGCGCGACCGCCCGCGAGATCGACACCGCCTCGGTCAGCGCCAGCACCGCCACCGCCATCGCGATCGGCGTGATCTGCCGGATCGCCTCGATCGAGAGATCCGGCGCCGACAGCGGCGGCAGGCCGATCTGCAAGGCCCCGATGCTGCCGATGCCGGTGCGCTGCACGCCGAACAGGTGGTTCAGCAACGCCGCCAGCAGGCTACCTGCCAGCAGGCCGGCAATCATGTGCGGAAACCGCGGCCACCAGCGGCGCGACAGCACGCTGCAGGCGACGGTCAACAGCGCCACGGACGTGATGTACGGGTTGATCGCGCTGAGCTGGTGGGCCAGCGCATCCAGCACCTCCCAGACCGACGCACCGCGCGCCACCGTGATGCCGAAGAAGTTGCGCACCTGGCTGCTGGCGATCAGCACCGCGGCGCCGGTCGTGAAGCCGACGACCACGGTGTGCGAGACGAAGTTCACCAGCGTGCCCATCCGCAGCAGGCCCAGCAGCAGCTGGAACACGCCGACCAGCAGCGTCAGCGTGAGCACCAGCCCGACATACTCCGGGCTGCCGGGCGGGGCCAGCGGGCTCATCGTCGCGAACACGACGATCGAGATCGCGGTGGTCGGCCCGGACACCAGATGCCAGGAGGACCCCCACAGCGCCGCGATGATGGCCGGCAGCATCGCGGCATACAGGCCGTACTGCGGCGGCATGCCGGCGATCGTGGCGAAGGCCACGCCCTGCGGTACCAGGACCAGCCCGCCGGTCAGCCCGGCAATCGCATCGGCGCGCAGGGTCTGCCGGTTCAGCAGCGGCCACCAGCGCAGGAAGGGCAGCAGGCGCCACCACCAGCTCGGATCGCCGGTGCGCGGGGACAGGGCTTGCACGGTGCGCCGGGGCCGTGTCAGGCCAGCAGGTCGTGCAGGCTGCGCGCGATGACCTTGGAGGCGCGGCGCAGGTCCTCCAGCACCAGTCGCTCGTCGGCGCGCTTGGCATGGCTCTCCAGCACGGTGCGAGGGCCCGCGCCGTAGATGACGCCCGGGATACCGGCTTCGCAGAACAGGCGCACGTCGGTGTACAGCGGTGTGCCGAGCGCCGGGATCTTCTCGCCGAAGACCTGCTCGCCGTGGGTCTGGATGGCCTGCACCAGCGGGGCGTTGCCCGGCAGCGGGCGCATCGCATGGGCCAGCAGCATGCGCCGCACGTCGACCGTGACGCCGGGGCGCGTCGCCACCACCTCGTCGATCAGCCGGCGCAGCGTGGCCTCAACCTCGGCCGGGTTCTCTTCCGGGATCATGCGTCGGTCGAGCTTGAAGCGCACCCGTCCAGGCACGACGTTGGTGTTGGTGCCGCCGTCGATCAGGCCGACGTTCAGGTAGGGGTGGTTGATGCCTTCCACCTGGGAGCGCACGCTCTTGTACAGCGTGTTCTGCGCATACAGCACGTTCAGGATCGCCACCGCGGCCTGCATCGCGTCCACGCCGGAGTCCGGGATCGCCGCATGGGCCATCTTGCCGTGCACGGTCACCTCCATCTGCAGGCAGCCGTTGTGCGCCGTGATGACCTGGTAGCTGAAGCCGGCGGCGATCATCAGGTCCGGGCGGACGATGCGCTGGCGCAGCAGCCAGGCCGGGCCGACCTCGCCGCCGAACTCCTCGTCGTAGGTGAACAGCAGCTCCACCGCGCCGCGGGCTGGCCGGGCCACCGCCTCCAGCGCGCGCAGCGCGAAGGTGTAGGTCGCGAAGTCGGACTTGCTGACCGCGGCGGCGCGGCCGTAGATGCGGCCGTCCTCGATCTCGCCGCCGTACGGGTCCTTCGTCCAGCCCTCGCCGGGGGGAACGACGTCGCCGTGCGCGTTGAGCAGCACCGTACGCCCGGGCCCGTAGTGGCGCCGCACGACCAGGTTCGTGACGGATTCCAGACCGACGGCGCGCACCTCCTCCTGCGGCACCGGGTGCCGCTCGGTCGGCAAGCCCATGGCCTCCAGCAGCGTGGCGGTGCGTTCGGCATGCGGCGTGTTGTTGCCCGGCGGCGTGTCGGTCGGCACGCGGATGAGTTCCTGCAGGAAGCGAACCTGCTCGTCGAAATGGGCGTCGATCCAGGCGTCGAGGGCGGCGTAGGGCGTTGTCATGGGGGTCTCAGTCGGGCTGGGCAAGCTGCTCCAGCAGGTGGGTGAAGGCGTCCACTGCCAGCTGCATGTCGTCACTGGTCGTGGATTCGAGCGGGTTGTGGCTGATGCCGGAGTTCTGGCCGCGCACGAACAGCATCGCCTGCGGCATCACCTCGTGCAGCTTCATCGCGTCATGGCCGGCGCCGCTGGGCATGCGGTGCACCGGCAGGCCGAGGGCCTCGACGGCGCGCTCCCAGCGGGCCTGCCACTGCGGGTGGCTGGGCGCGGCGGATGCGCGCAGGGTTTCCTCCAGCCGCACCTGCACCTGGCGGCGCTCGCAGACAGCCTGCAGCGTGGCCAGCACATCCGCCACCAGCGCATCGCGCTGGGCGTCGGTCGGTGCGCGCAGGTCCAGCGAGAACAGGCAGCGCCCGGGCACGACATTGATCGAGCCGTTGGGCACCTGCAGCTGGCCGACGGTGGCCACCGAGTCGCCGTCGCGCCGCGCGCGCTGTTCGGCGGCCAGCAGTACCTCGGCGGCGGCGGCGGCGGCGTCGCTGCGCCGGTCCATCGGTGTCGTGCCGGCGTGGCAGGCGGTGCCGGTGAGCTCCACCAGGTAGCGCACGCTGCCGTTGATCGCCGTGACGACGCCCAGCGGCAGGTCAAGTTCGTTGAGCACCGGGCCTTGTTCGATATGGACCTCGACGAAGCCGAGGTAGTCCTGCGGGTTGCGTTGCAGCGCGGGAATGTCCTGCGGACGCAGGCCCGCCTGCTGCATCGCCTGGCGCATCGGTATGCCGTCGGCATCCAGCTGGTCCAGCCACTCCGGGCGGAACTGCCCGACCAGCGCGCCGGAGCCGAGGAAGGTGGCCTTGTAGCGCTGGCCTTCCTCCTCGGCAAAGGCCACCACCTCGATGCTGAACGGCAGCCGCCGGCCGGCGCGGTGCAGGGCCTGCACGCAGGCCAGCGGCACGAAGATGCCCAGCCGCCCGTCATAGCGGCCGGCATTGCGCACGGTGTCGTAGTGGCTGCCGGTCAGCAGGCGCGGCGCGCCGGGCCGGGCCGCCCGGTAGTGCCCGACGACATTGCCGACGGCATCGATGCCGACCTCGTCGAAGCCGCAGTCCTGCATGCGCTCCACCAGTTCGGCGGCGCAGGCGCGGTGGGCGTCGGTCAGGTAGGTGACCGTGAGCTGGCCGCGCTCGGCGTAACCCGGGTCGCTGTGGCGGGCCAGCGACGCGTGCCAGTCCCAGACCGTGTGGCCCTGCTCCGGTGCGACGCCGAACTTGTCGTTCAGGCGGATCTCGACGATGCGGTGGATGTTGCGCAGCGATTCCTGCAGCTCGAACAGCGGATGGTGCTGCAGGCGGCGCGCGAAGGTGTCCAGGATCTCCTGCTTGGTGAGCCCGGTGCCGCGCGGTCCGCGCACGGCCAGGATGAACGGGAAGCCGAAGCGCGCCTGGTAGGCCGCGTTGAGTTCGGCGATGCGAGCCATCTCGGCCGGGGTGCACTGCGTCAGCCCGGCGCGGCTCTGCTCGTTCGTGGATTCGGTGGTCAGCGAGCCCTCCACCATGGCCCGGCCGGCGAGCTCCGGGTGGGCCTGTATCAGCGCCACCTGGGCGTCGCGCCCGGCGGCGGCAAGCACCTGCACCATGCAATGCTTCAGGTGGGCCAGCGAGCGGAACGGCCGCTGCGCCAGCGCCTGCCGGGCGATCCAGGGCGAATGCTCATGCAGCCCGTGCAGCATCCTGGCCGCATCCTCCAGCGATGCGGCGTTCAGTGCGTCCAGTGTCAGGACCATGGCTCAGGCCTCCTGCGGGAACGGGTGCGTGGCACGCCAGTGCCGGGCAATGTCGATCCGGCGGCAGATCCAGACCTGCGGATGGCCCTGCACATGGTCCAGGAACTTCTGCAGCGCACGCATGCGCCCGGGGCGCCCGAGCAGCCGGCAGTGCATGCCGATGCTCAGCATCTTGGGGGCGTTCGCACCGTGCGGGTCGCCCTCGGCATAGAGCACGTCGAAGGCGTCCTTCAGGTACGTGTAGAAATCCTCGCCCTGCGCGAAGCCCTGTGCGGACGAGAAGCGCATGTCGTTGGTGTCCAGCGTGTAGGGCACGATCAGCTGCGGCACGACGCTGCCGTCGGTCTTGCGCACGCGCATCCAGAACGGCAGGTCGTCGCCGTAGTAGTCGCTGTCGTACTCGAAGCCGCCGTAGTCGGCCACCAGCCGGTGCGTGTTCGGGCTGTCGCGCCCGGTGTACCAGCCCAGCGGCCGCTCGCCGGTGAGCTCGCGGATGATGTCCATGCCGATGCGCATGTGCTCGCGCTCGGTGGCCTCGTCGATGCCCTGGTAGCTGATCCAGCGCCAGCCATGGCAGGCGATCTCGTGGCCCAGCTCCTTGAAGGCGGCGGTGAGCTCCGGGTGGCGCTGCAGAGCCATGCTGACGCCGAACACCGTCAGCGGCAAGCCGCGGCGCTCGAATTCGCGCAGCAGCCGCCAGACGCCGGCGCGCGAGCCGTATTCGTAGATGCCCTCCATGCTCATGTGCCGTGCCGGGAAGGCCGCCGGATTGAACATCTCGGACAGGAACTGTTCGGAAGCCGGGTCCCCGTGCAGCACCGCGTTCTCGCCGCCCTCCTCGTAGTTCAGCACGAACTGCAGCGCGATGCGCGCGCCGCCGGGCCAGCGGGCATGCGGCACCCGGCGGCCGTAGCCGATCAGGTCGCGTGGATAGTCGGCAGTGGCGTCGTACACGGGGGCAGCGGAGGGCATGGGCGCTCTTTCAGGACAGGGCGGTGGATATGTCATTGCTCGGCACGCGGCGGTCGAAGGCCAGGTTCTCCTCGACATGCTGCAGGTGCTCGGCCATCAGGCGGGCGGCGCGTTCGCCATCGCGTGCGGCGAGCGCGCGGACGATCTCGACGTGCTCGTCGCTGGAGTCCTCGGCGCCGCGGGGGGTCTGGTACATCAGCGTGATCAGTGCGCAGCGGGCGATCAGCTGGCCCAGCAGCTGCGCGAGGACCTCGTTGCCCATCAGTTCGGCGATGCGCACATGGAACTCGCCCAGCAGCTCGGTGCGCCCGGGGGCGTCTTCCTGCGCGATGGCGCGCTTCTCGCTGGCGATGTGCTCGCGCAGCACCCGGATCTTGGCGGCGGTGGCCTGGGCCGCAAAGCCGCGGGCCATCTCGCACTCGAGCATGCGGCGCACCGCGAACACCTGGCGGGCCTCGTCGACCGAGGGGGCGGCGACGAAGGCACCGCGCGCCGGCTCCAGCGTGACCAGCTGCTGCTGCGACAGCTGCAGCAGCGCCTGGCGCACCAGCGTGCGCGACACGCCGAAATGGTCGGCCAGCTTCTGCTCGGCCAGCTTGCTGCCGGGCAGAAGGCGGTGCTCGACGATCGCCCGGGTCAGGGCGGACGCGATCACACCGGTGGACGAGCTTTCCATGGCTGCATGTTAGCGCTTTGCCGCAAAAGTGTATACACTTTTGTTCTTCAAACGAGCCCGCCAAGGAGCGCACCATGGGACTGAGCACCCACGTCCTGGACACCATGCATGGCGGCCCGGCCGCCGGCATGGCGGTCGAGCTGCACACCACCCGCGACGGACAGGCGACGCTGGTCAAGCGCTTCGTGCTGAACGACGACGGCCGGCATGCCGGTGGCCCGGTGCTGGATGGCACCGAACTGCAGCGCGGCACCTACCGGCTGGTGTTCGATGTGGCGGCCTACTTCCGTCAGCGCGGCGTGGTCCTGCCGGAGCCGAACTTCCTGGACCGGGTGGCGCTGGACTTCGGCGTGGCCGAGCCGCAGCAGCACTACCATGTGCCGCTGCTGGTGAGCCCGTGGAGCTACTCCACCTACCGTGGCTCCTGAGCGGCCGACCGTGCGTGCCTCAGAGCTGGCCTTCGGTCAGCGTGTCGAGCTGGAACTTCCCGCTCTTGTCCCACAGCCAGACATCGGTATAGGTGACCTTGCCCAGGCGCGCCGGGGCCGGGAAGGGCGCGGCGGCGCGCACGGTGCGCACGATCTCGGCCATGACCTCCGGCGCATGGCTGGGCGCACGCCGCCAGGTGATCGCGGTGACCTGCCCCTGCCGGTCGATGTCGACGTCCAGCACGCCGATCGCATACAGCTGCGGCTGCAGCATGCCCTTGTAGATCCGTGCCGCGTTGGCCGCATACAAGTGGCTTGCGGCATCCCGCCGGTAGGCCTGGGCGGTCAGCGCATTGGAGACGTTCGATGACGGGAAGGGCGGCGTCGTGGTGGCCGGCGGGCGTACTGCAGTGGGAGGCAGCGTGGCGGGCGGTGGTGCGGTGATGACCGGCGCCGGGGCGGGAGCCGGAACGGGCGCGGGCGCCGGCGAAGGGGCCGGTGGCGCGGGGGCCCGGCGCGTGGAGCAGGCCGCCACCAGCACGGCGGCGGCCATGCAGGCCAGGGACAGCAGGGTACGGGTCGACGCGATGGCCATGGGTGGTTCCTCGGGACGGCTAGGCCTCTACTGTGCCGCAAGTTCGGCACCCGGCCAGGCAGCCTGTCCCCTGTCAAAGGTAAATCTTTGATGCAATTGTCCATGCTGGCACTGGAGCGACTGCGGCGGGAGCCGGCGGTCTGGATCACCGTGCAGTCCACGCAGGGCTCGGTGCCGCGCGACACGGGTACCTGGATGGCGGTGTTCGCCCGGGAGGTGATCGGCACGATCGGCGGCGGGCGGGTGGAGTTCGAGGCGATCCAGCGAGCTCGCGGGTATCTCGCAGCCGGCACCCTGGTCGACGAGACGCAGCGCTATGCGCTCGGCCCGTCGCTGGGCCAGTGCTGCGGCGGCGTCATGCACCTGCGGTTCGAGTCGGTGGATGCGGCGCAGGCGCCGATGCTGCGCACCCGGTTGCAGGGCAACCTTGCGCCGGTGGCCGTGTTCGGCGGCGGCCACGTCGGCCACGCGCTGGCCCGCCTGCTCGGTACGCTGCCCTTCGCGCTGACCTGGATCGACAGCCGCGACGGCATCTTCCCGGCGGACCTGCCGCCAGGCGTCACCTGCGAGCATTCCGATCCGGTGCAGGACGCGGTCCGCGATCTCGCCCCGGGCAGCGCGGTGCTGATCATGAGCTTCAGCCACGCGGAAGACCTGGAGATCCTGGCCCGCTGCCTGCAGCGCCAGCGCGCCGAGGCCGACCTCGGCGCGATCGGGCTGATCGGCAGCAGGACGAAATGGGCCACGTTCCGCCACCGGCTGGAGGCGCGGGGCTTTCGCGATGATGAACTGGACCGGGTGCAATGCCCGATCGGGCTGCCAGGCATCCGCGGCAAGGAGCCCGAAGTGATCGCGGTGGCCGTGGCGGCCCGATTGTTGCAAGACCGGATTGTTTGATACCCTCCCCGACAAAGGACACGATCGATGGAAGCCTATTTCCTGGACTGGGCCAACCTGCTGCTGCGCTGGGTGCATGTGATCACCGCGATCGCCTGGGTCGGCTCCTCGTTCTATTTCGTCTTCCTGGACAGCAGCCTGGTCAAGCCGGCGTCCAAGGAGCTGCAGGATCTGGGCGTGGGCGGCGAACTGTGGGCCGTCCATGGCGGCGGCTTCTACAACCCGCAGAAGTACGCCGTGGCGCCGCGTGTCGTGCCGGAGAACCTGCACTGGTTCTACTGGGAGAGCTACAGCACCTGGCTCAGCGGCTTCGCGCTGTTCACGGTGTCCTACCTGTGGAGTGCGGGCACCTACCTGATCGACAAGTCGCTGATGGACTGGTCCACCGGCGCCGCGGTCGCGGTGGCGCTGGGCTTCCTGGTGGTGTTCTGGATCCTGTACGACGGGATCTGCCTGGTGTTCGGCCGCCGGCGCCATGGTGACGCGATCGTCGGCGGGCTGATCTTCCTGGTCGTCTGCGCCGCCGCCTGGCTGGCCTGCCACTGGTTTGCCGGGCGGGCCGCCTTCCTGCTGGTCGGCGCGATGATCGCCACGACGATGAGCGCCAACGTGTTCTTCTGGATCATCCCGGGCCAGCGCACCACCGTGAAGGCACTGCGCGAGGGCCGGCCGGTCGACCCGGTGCACGGCATCCGCGCCAAGCAGCGCAGCGTGCACAACACCTATTTCACGCTGCCGGTGCTGTTCGCGATGCTCAGCAACCACTACAGCTTCACCTACACCCACCCGCAGAACTGGCTGGTGCTGATCCTGATGATGCTGGCCGGTGCGCTGATCCGCCAGTTCTTCGTGATGCGGCACGGCTTCAAGCTCGGCCGCAACGCCCACCCCTGGCCCTATGCGCTGGTCGGCGTGGCGGTGATCCTCGGGGTCATCGCCTGGATGCGGCCGGCCCCGCAGCCGGCCGCGGCGCCGGCCTCCGCCGCGCCACCCACCGCGGCCGAGGTGCAGGCGGTCGTGACGCAGCGCTGCCTGATGTGCCATGGCGCCGAGGTCCAGATGAAGAATGTGCGTCTGGATTCCCCCGAACTGGTGCGCCAGCATGCGCAGGCGATCTACCAGCAGGTGGTCGTGGCCCGGCTGATGCCGATGAACAATGCGACCCAGATCACCGATGCCGAGCGGGACCTGATCGGGCGCTGGTTCCGGGCCGGCGCGCGGTAGCCTCACGCCATGGGCAGGACGCCGCCCCATGGCAGGGGCTGGGGCCACGCCGCCAGCCAGCCCCCCGCGTGGGGGGGTAATTCTTCACGTCGGGCCCCTGTCCAGGGCTGGCGAAGGCCTGCGCGGCGGTCGATAATCCGGCAACAATCCATTACAGGTCGTGCGCCGGCGCAAGCTGGCGGGCGGCCGGTGCCCTCTGGAGCCGACCATGCAACCCATCCGCGCCCTCCCGGCCCGCTCGGCCACCGCTGCAGCCGCAGCACTCCTGCTGGCCTTCGGGCCGGCGGCCTGGTCCCTGCCCCAAGGGGCCCAGGTCATCCATGGCCAGGTGGGGCTGAGCCAGCCCGCCGCCGGGCAGCTGCAGATCAACGCGTCCAACGGCGCGATCATCAACTGGCAGCAGTTCAACGTGGGTGCCGGGGAGCTGACCCGCTTCGTGCAGCCTTCGGCCAGCAGCGCGGTGCTCAATCGGGTCACCGGCGCGGGCGCCTCGCAGCTGCTGGGGCAGATCCAGGGCAACGGGCGGGTGTTCCTGATCAACCCGAGCGGCATCGTGGTCGGTGCGGGCGCCCGGATCGACACCAACAGCTTCATCGCATCCACGCTGGACATCGCCGATGCCGACTTCCTGGCCGGGCGGCTGCGCTTCCTGGCCGGCGCCACGGCCGGCAGCGTGCGCAACAGCGGCATCATCTCCGCCGGCCCGGGCGGCCGGGTCGCGCTGATCGCGCCGGACATCGAGAACAGTGGCATCATCCAGGCGCCCGGCGGCCAAATCCTGCTGGCCGCCGGGCGGCGCCTGGAGCTGGCCAGCATGGACCTGGAAGGCGTCACCTTCGAGGTGCAGGCGCCCACCGATTCGGTGCTCAATCTGGGCCAGCTGCTGGCCGACAACGGCGCCGTCCAGGTGTTTGCCGGCACGCTGCGCCACAGCGGAGAGATCCGCGCCAACCGCCTGGTGCAGGACGCCGACGGCAGCATCCGGCTGGTCGGCAGCCATGAGGTCACGCTGACGTCCGACAGTGTCACCCGCGCCGACGGTCTGGCCGGTGGAAGCATCACGATCCGCACGACGCGGGGCGACACCCGGGTGGAAGGCCAGGTGTCGGCCACCGGCAGCGGCGGCCAGGGCGGCCAGATCCATCTGCTGGGCGAGCGCGTCGCCGTCGGCCAGGCGGTGGTGGATGCCTCCGGCAGCAGCGGCGGTGGCGCGATCCTGGTCGGGGGCGACTACCAGGGCGCAAATCCCGCGGTGCAGAACGCCAGCCGCGTGGCGGTGGGTGCCAATGCAGTGCTGCGGGCGGACGCCACGGTACAGGGCGATGGCGGCCGCGTCATCGTCTGGGCCGACCAGAACACCCGCTTCGCCGGGCACCTGAGCGTGCGCGGCGGGCCGGAGGGCGGCGATGGCGGCTTCGCCGAGGTATCGGGCAAGGAGCAGTTGGCCTTCAGCGGCACGGCAGACCTGACCGCCCCGGCCGGCCGGGCCGGCAGCCTGTTGCTGGATCCGCTCGACATCGTCGTGGCCGCCACAGGTGGCGTGCTGGAATCCGCGCTCGACGAGTTCGCCGACTTTGCCTCGAACATCGTGACGATCTCCCCGGCCGCGATGGCGGCGGTCGGCGGCACGGTCGTGCTGCAGGCCGCGCGCGACATCTATTTCAACGACGCGGTAACGCTGTCGACTCCGGGCGCGGGGCTGACGGTCATGGCCGGGGGCGCCAGCGCCACCGGGGGCCAGATCTACCTCGATCATGGCATCGTGACGACCGGCGGCGTCGTGACGATGCGGGGCACGACGCTGACCGGTGCGGGGACGATCAGCACGAACGGCGGCGCGGTCGATCTGCAGTTCACCAGCAGCTTGAATTACAACGCACTGGTCAGCTCTGGTGGCGGCGCCGTGACGGTGAGTACGCCGAACAGCTCGATCAACAGCCTGCAGGTGCAGGCCGGCGCCGGGGCGATCAGCGTCAGCGGGCGCAACGGCGTCCTCAACAGCACGATCGGCGGTACCGGCGCGGTGGCGGTCACCTCCAGCAACGGCGGCCTGAACAACAATGGCGTGACCGGCGGCACCGTGACGTTGCAGGCCGCCAGCAGCATCAGCAATGTGTCCGTGAATGCGTCGGACCGGGTTGACGCGACGTCCACCAACTCCAGCATCTCGCTGAACAACCGCAACAGCCAGCCGCTGCGGCTGGGCTCGGTCACCGCGGCCTCCAGCCTGAGCCTGTCCTCGGACGCCGGCTTCGTGCAGGCGGCGGGCGGCCTGCTCACATCGCCCTACGTATCGCTGTACGGCTACCAGTCGGGGGCGACCTTCGGCAGCGTGGCGGCACCGCTTTCCATCGCGTCGCCCCGCCTGAGCCTGTCCGGCATGGGCGCGGCCGCGCATGTGGCTTTCTCCGGCAGCCCGACGCTGACGCAACTGGCGTTCGAGGGCACGGTCGCCGCCATCGGCGCCAGCACGGTCAGCGGTGCGGCCAACCTGAGCGCGCTCAGCCTGGGCGCTGCCGGCGGCGTGCTGCAGGTGTCCGCGACCAGCTCGGGTGGCCTGGGCAGTGGCTTCTCGATCAGCACGAACGACGGTGGCATCCATGCCACGACGCTGGATCTCCCGGGCGCCGCCGTCAGCCTGTCGGCAGAGGGCCCTGTAACGCTAGGCACCATGACCGGGGCCAGCCTCGACATCAATGCCCAGGGCGCGGTGACCATCACCTCGGCGACCACCAGCGGCGGCGGCGGCATCGAGGTCAACACCGGCAGTTGCAGCTCCGGCTATTCGGTGTGCACCGGGGTCAGCCCGATCACCGCCGGCAGCCTGGTGACCACAGGTGGCGGCAGCGTCACCCTGCGCACCTACGACAGCGGCAATGTCGACGTCACCACGATCACGTCCTCCGGCTCCGTGTCCGTACAGGCGGGCACGCAGTACACCAACTACGCCGAGTACGTCGGGTATCCCAACGGCTACAAGGAGTACGTCACCACCAACCAGGTGACGCTCGGCACGGTGACCGCGCAGGGCTCGGTCTCGCTCTACAACCAGGGCGATGGCAACCTCACGATCGCGCAGAACCTGGTGGCCACGAACGGCAGCGTCTACCTGTCTGCCGGTGCCAGCTACAACGACGACGGGCGCTACGACACACCCGACCGGCTCACGACCACCATCGTGTCCACGGCCGGCCTGCAGGCCGGCTCGAACCTGAACGTCTACAACAATGGCGATGGCGCGATCACGGTGTCAGGCGCCGTGGCCGCGGGCAGCTACACCCAGCTGCAGACCAACCATGGCAACCTCACGGTGACCGGGCCCATGACCTCCGCCTATTCGATCTCGCTGTACAGCGGTGGCGGCGCGCTGAGCGTGGGGCAGGTCAGCGCGACGAACCCCGGGTTCGGCGATGTGGACCTGTCCGCCGACCTCGGCATCCAGTTCGAGAAGGTCTCCGCGGCTGGTGGCTCGGTCACGATGACCGCCTCTGCGGGCAGCATCCGGGGGACGCTGGACGACACGGCCGCCGACATCTCCGCGCTGCGCAGCGTGAATCTCAGCGCCCAGGACAGTGCCGGCGGATTCATCGGGAATGCGTCCTTTGCCAATCCGCTGGACATCGTCGCCGGGACGGCCGCGACCGACGAGGTGGTGCTGCATGCCGGCGGTGCGATCGGTGCGCTGGGCAAGCCGATCACGGTGTCGGATACCGGTGTGCTGGACATCGACACCGCGCAGGGCCGTTTCTTCGTGCAGGCCCAGGACTTCAGCACGCTGCGCGTGCGCGCCAGCGCGGCAGGGCTGGGTGCGGGGGGCACGTCCAGCGTCACCAGCACGAACCTCACGCCGATCAACGCCACCAGCGACGGCAGCACGATCACGATCGGCGACGTCCAGCAGTCGGCGGGGACCCTGCATGCCTTCCGCTTCGAGGTCACCGATGGCGCCCTGGTGCTGGGCGATGTGGCGCTGACGACCGCCACCGGCTACAACCAGCTGTTCCTGCAGGCGTCCGGGGGTATCCAGCAGCTGGCCGGTGACATGCTCGTGGGCAGCGCCGACATCCGGGCCGGCAGCGGCGCCACCACGCTGGGCAACATCACGGTCGCTGCAGGTACCGGCAATGCGCTGTACCTCAGCGGCGACGCGATCACGACTGGGGACCTGCTGGCGCCGTCGCTCGAGGTGCAAGGCTCCGACCTCACGCTGGGCAGCGTCACCACGACCGGCACGAACCGGGGCTTCGGCCAGGCCGGCTACACCTGCATCGCCCGGCTCGGAACCTGCCTGTACCCGCTGGACGACCTGAGCCTGAGCGCCAGCGGGCAGATCACCACCACCGGCAACATCAGCAGCGCCACGTCGGCGATCGTCTCGGCCGGCACCGGCATCGACGTGGATGGTGGCGCCGGCACGCTGACCGGTGGCCACTACACCAACACCTACTATTACACCGACACCGTCAATGCCGCCGCGGGTTCCGGCACGCTGCGTGCCGCGAGCGTGAGCGCGCACGACGTGACCGTCTCGGGCGACACGTTGACCACCGGTGCGATCACGGCCGACCGCAACCTGAACGTGAGTGGTGGCACGCTCACCACCGGCAACCTGAGTGCGGGCAGCAACCTGCAGGTCAGCGGCACCACCTTCACCACCGGCGACATCACGTCCGGCGGCGGGCTGTCGATCGACGCCTCCGGCGCCTATGTTCCGGGCTCGATCGCCCTCAGCGGCAGTTCGGTGACGATCCAGGCGCCCGATGGCATCGACCTGGTGAGCGGCGACGCAACGCTGACCTCCGCCAACGTGACGCTGCGTGCGATCAATGGCGACGTGCAGGCGAATCTGGCCAATGCGACGAACCTGACCCTGCAGGCTGGTGGTCATTTCGCGGTGCATTCCGGCGCCGCGCTGACAGTAGTGGACATCACCGCCGACAGTCTGGTGGCGGGTTCGATCGACGGCTCCTCGGTCAGCAGCAGCGGGCAGATGATCGAGGTGCTCAGCAGCGGCACGACCGCCACGCTGACGGCCGCCTCGGCGGCGACCAACCTCGACCTGCGCTATCGCGAGGCCTCCGGCGACCTGACGGCCCTGGACCTCAGCACCTCCGGCAGCTTCGGCAATGGTGGCGGGCGGATCTACCTGACGGCTCAGTCGGCGGCCGTCACCGGCTCGTCACTGACGATGAACGGGAGCAGCCTCGAGATCTACACCGAGGGTGACATCGCGCTGAACGCGCTGACCAACGCGGCCGGAGGCGCGGTCACGCTGGTCTCCTACAACGGCGGTGTCGACATCGGCACCGTGGCGCTCACGGGGGGGGCGTTGTCGGCGTCGGCGGGCGGCAGCGGCGCCGACATCACCGTGACGCGGCTCACGACGCTGGGTGGTGGCGTGAGCCTCAGTGCGGACTCCGGCAGCATCCTGAAGGCGGGATCCCAGCCGGCCCAGATCGATACCGCCGACGGTCAGGGCAACCCGGCGGCGACCGTCAGCCTGTCCGCTCCGCAGGGCAGCATCGGCACGGCCGGCAACGCGCTGCAACTGGCGAATGTCGTGACGCTGAACCTGGATGCACGCGACGCGATTGAGGTCGACGTGGCCGGCACGCTGACGAACCTGTCGCTGGCGGCCTATGGCAGCGGGCTGGGCAACCTCCAGGTCACCAACAGCAACTTTGCCGGCCTGTCGGTGACCCGGGTCGGGGGCGACCTGCTGCTGGGTGCGCTGGCGCCGGTCAGCAGCGGCAATTTCGGCCTGACGGCGCGCGACGGCAACCTGATCGTCACCGGGGACATCACCAACGTCGCCGCGCTGACGCTGGACGCCGGCTACAGCGAGGGCAGCGCTGCGGACCTGCGTCTGCAGGCCCAGGGCGCGGACCTGAATATCACCGCCAGCGGGGCGATGGTGCTGCGCGCCGGGCGGGACGTGCTGGTGCAGGCGGATGCGGCACACGCGGTTGCGGTGCAGGGTGGCCTGAGCACGGTCTGGGCCGGGCGTGACGTGGTCGTCACCGCCGGTGCGGGGGCGGCCGCCTCGGCGCTGCTGCAAGGCACCTACACCGATGTGCGTGCCGACCGTGACGTTCTGGTGCAGGCGGGCGGCGCCTCGGCACTGCTGAACCAGTCCACGACCTATTCGACGCAGATCGTCAATGCGGGCGGCTCGATCCAGGTGCTGGGCGGCTCGGCCGGTGTGACGGGCGCCACCGCCGGCATCACCTCCGCGACCGGGCAGCAGTTGCAGGCGGGCGGCAACCTGCTGGTGCAGGCCGGTACCGCCGATGGTGCCTCGGCTTCCGTCGTCTCCGCCGGCAACCAGTATGTGTACGCGCAGGACTTCAGCGTGCTGGGCGGTGGCGACAACGCGGTCGCGTCGGTCCGCGGCAATTACCAGGATTTCCAGCAGATCCGCGGCAATGTACGCGTGGAAGGCGGCAGCGGTGCGGCAGCGGCGGCGGAGGTGGTGTCCACCGGGTCGCAGCAGTACATCGGTACGCAGTACACCTACTACTACAACGCCACCGACTCGGTGCTGGTGCAGGGTGGCAGCGGCGCCGGCGCCACCGCCACGATCCGCTCGGCCTCCTCGCAGGAGGTGCATGCGGCGGTGCAGGGCGGGACCGGAGATATCCAGGTGATCGCCGGAACCGGTGCCGGCGCGGATGCGTCCATCGTCTCGCAGGGCGGCAGCCAGACCATCGGAAGCACCAGCACCTATCTCTATTCGCCGACCAACAACGTGCTGGTCCAGGCCAGCGGCACAGGCACCGCCAGGATCCAGGCCGCCGGCAGCCAGCAGGTCTACGGCAGCGGCGACATCTCGGTGCTCGGCGGCGCCGGCGCCGCGATGACCGCCTCCATCGAGACGACCGCCGGCTCGCAGACGATCGGCACCTCGGACGTCGCCTACTACAACGACCCGACGCAGAACATCCTGGTGCAGGGCGGTGCCGGCGGTGCAGCCTGGATCCGTGCGAGCGGCAGCCAGACGCTGCGCGCCGGCGGCAATCTGTCGGTCCTGGGAGGTACAGGCGCCAACACCACGGCCTCGATCCAGTCGACCGGCAGCAGCCAGAACATTGGCTACACCTACATCTTCTCGAACGACCCGCTGGACAACATCACGGTGCAGGGCGGTACCGGCGCGGATGCCGCCGCCTGGATCAAGGCCGCCTCGTCGCAGACGCTGGATGCGGGCAATGCGATCACCGTCGCCGCGGGGGGCGCGGGCGCCTATGCCGAGATCGTGTCATTGGCTGGGAGCCAGTCGATCGGTAACCGCAACTTCTCCAGCTACGACCAGACCGGCGTCATCAGCCTGACCGGCGGCACCGGCAACAACGCCTGGGCGAAGATCAGCGCCGGTGGCTCGCAGACGCTGGCCAATGCGGGCAACATCAGCCTGGCGGGTGGCGCCGGGGATGCCTCCGGTGCACTGGTCCTGGCCACCAGCGGGCAGACCTTCAACAGCGGCGGTGCGCTGACCCTGACCGGCGGCAGCGGCTCCGCCCCCGGCCTGAACGAGACCGCGGTGCGCAACAGCACCTCCGGGACGCAGTCGATCTCGATGTCCGGCGCGATCACCGTGACCGGCGGCGGATCGGGCTCCGACACCTGGATCCGCCAGAGCGGCAGCGGTGCGCAGAACATCACCACCGGCGGCGCGTTGCGCCTGGAGGCCCTGGTCGCCAACACCGGCACCGTCAGCATCGAGTCCGGCACCGGTACGCAGACGGTCAATGTCACCGACGTCATCGCGCTGGACAACCAGGCCGGCGGCCGGGTGGCGCTGCGCTCCGGCGGGGCGCAGAACATCAATGCGGATTCGATGACGATCGCGCTGGCCTCCCCGAACGGCACGTCGCCCTATGCCGGCGTGTCGGCGGTGGGCTCGCAGATCATCCGCATGGTCGGTGGCGCCGCGCCCGCCTCGCTGACACTCACCAACACCAGCGGCATCAGCGGCTCGCTGGTCGAGGTGATGACGGCGGGCAACCAGACGCTGTCGCTGTACGGCGCGCGGTATACCAATGCCGGCATGTTGCAGATCGGCTCCGCGGCAGGCCTGGGCGCTGCCAAGGTCGAGGCGGGGGGCAGCCAGACCATCATCGCGGGCGGGATACAGATCCAGGGCGGCCTGACCAGCGCCGCGCGGGCCTCGCTGCTGGCGGTGGGCGACATGGTGCTCAGCACGCTGGACGGCCCGCTGCAGGTGCTGGGGGGGGCCGCCGGCGCCGCGGAGATCGATCCGCCGGTGCTCAGCGCGGTCTCCAACGGCTCCATCCTGATCGATGGCGGCGCGGCCTCCACCGCGACCGCGACCGTCGTGGCCGGCCTGATCGACATGACGGCCACCAACGGCAACATGGCGGTGATCGGCGGCGGCGCGCCGGCAACGGTCACGTCGGGCTCCACCTTCGCGCTACAGGCCTCGGGCAACCTGACGATCGCCCCGAATGCCGGAGGTGCCGCAATCAATGCGCCCGGCGGTCTGAATATCGCGCTGCGCGGCAACTGCTTCGGTTGCACGGTCAATGCGCTGATCGGCACACCGCTGACCATCACCGAGGGGCCACCGATCGTCGACATCCTGTCGGACCAGCTCGTCAATGGCCTGATCTCGACGATCCTGGCCGACGCCTACGGCATCGGCGACCTGTACCTGACCCCCGATGGCGTGCTGGTCTACGACAGCCGCCGCCGTTCGCTGGCCCAGTGCTTCTGACGGGAGACCTTCCATGCAATTCGACTCTCTCCTCCCGTTTTCCGGCCGCGGCGCCGGTGCCCTGTGTGGCCTGCTGCTCGGGCTGGCTCTGCTGGGTGGCACGGCGGCGCAGGCGCAGACCCGCGCCGGTGAAGTCCAGCACCTGCAGGGCATGGCGACCGCGCAACAGAGCAACGGCGCGGTGCGCTTCCTGGTCAAGGGCGACGCCATCCTGGAAGGCGACACGCTGACGACGACCGAGAAGGGCTTTGCGGTCGTGCAGCTCGGCGACGGCAGCAAGATCACGCTGCGCCCGGCCACGGTGTTCGCGGTCGAGCGCTTCGCCCAGGACCAGGCCAACGAGGGCGCGGTGCTGCGGCTGTTCAAGGGCGGCATGCGCGCGATCAGCGGCCTGATCAACCGCCGCAATCCCGGCGCGATGGAGGTGCGCACGTCGACCGCGACGATCGGCATCCGGGGCACCAGCTTCGATGCCCGGCTGTGCGGCGACGACTGCCGGCTCGAGGACAACGCCGCGCTGAGCCACAGCAAGCCGGCCACCGCGGTGCCACCAGCCGACAGCGTCGTGGCCCGCGTCGTCAGCGTGCGTGGCGAGGCGGCCGCGGTGCAGACCGGCAAGTCGCCCCGCCGGCTCGTCGACGGCGCACCGCTGTATGCCGGCGACGAGGTCAAGACCGCGGCCGACGGCATCGCGGTGATCGGTTTCCGCGACGAGACCCGGCTGTCGCTGAACCCGGAGACGGCGTTCCGGATCACCGGCTTCAGCTACCGCAACCCGAATGCGTCCGACAACATCGCGCTGCAGATCCTGCGCGGCGGCCTGCGGGTATTCACCGGCCTGATCGCCAAGTCCGACCCGAAATCGATGTCGCTGCGCACGCGCCTGTCGACGATCGGCATCCGCGGCACCGGCATGGACATCAGCTGCGAAGGCCCCTGTGCCGAGGACGGCCCGGACACGCCGACCAGCGCGACGCCGGCGCAGGGCGAGGGCCTGTTCATGGTCACCTGGCTCGGGCTGACCTACTTCGGACCGCCCGCCTCCGACCTGGACATTCCGCTGGGGCAGGCCGGCTTCGTCGGCACGGCGCGTGTGGCGCGGCTGCTGGACGGCGTGCCGGCGTTCATGCTGAACTTCGCCGCACCCCGGCCGGATGGCCTGTCCATCGACTGGCAGCAGCTGTTCGGTGCGATTCCGGCAAGTGGCGAAGACGGCCTGTATGTGTTCGTGCGCGATGGCGCAGTGTCGCTGCGCACCGGCCGTGGTGTTTCGGAACTGGGCATCGGCGAGACCGGTTTCCTGGGCGCCGACGGCCTGCCGCGGCGCCTGGAAGGCGTGCCGCGCTTCATGAGCGACGACCCCTTCCCGATTCCCGAGCTGTTCTCGCAGCCGGAAACCCGCATCCTGCAGATGTTCGGCACCACGCTCGGGCAGCCGGGCCAGGAAATCTGCCGGCTCTAGAGACGACCCAAGAAGGCACCGACCCATGCACACCACCCGCCATGCCCTGCGCCCCCTGCTGACCGCCCTGCTGGCGGCCGGCCTGCCTCTGGGCGCCGCATTCGCCCAGGGCACCCCCGCGCCGGCCGCGCCCGCCGCCGTGGCCGAGCCCACGCTCGACATCCGGGGTTTCAAGATCGACGGCGACAACCCGTTGTCCGAGGCCCAGACCGGCGCGGTGCTCGCGCCCTTCACCGGCGACAAGCGCGGCCTGAGCCAGATCGAGGCCGCCGCCACCGCGCTGGAGCGGGCCATCCGGGCCGAGGGCTTCGTGTTCCACCGCGTGTTCGTGCCGGTCCAGAAGCCGGTCGACGGGCAGATCAGCCTGCAGATCCTGCGCTTCACGCTGGACCAGGTCACGATGAGCGGCAACGAGAAGTTCAGCACCGAGAACATCCGCCGCAGCCTGCCCGCACTCGTCGAGGGCAAGGCACCGGACATCTACGAGATCGGCCGCGACCTGACCGCCGCCAACGCGAACCCGGCCAAGCAGGTGCAGGTGACCTTCCGCGAGTCGGCCAAGCCGGATGCGGTGGACGCGGTGCTGCGGGTCAAGGACACCGACCCGCTGGCCTACTTCGTCAACTACACGACCAACTACTCCGTGCGCCCGCGTGCGCCGAACGACAACGTGCACCGGCTGACGGCCGGGCTGCAGCACGCCAACCTGTTCGACCGGGACCATGTCGGCGCGCTGACCTATACCACCGACCCGAACCGCATCCGCAGCGTGACGCTGTTCGGCGCCTACTACCAGATGCCGATCTACGGCACCGGCATCAACCTGTCGGCCTACCTCAACAGCTCGGATGTCAACTCCGGCCAGGTGGCCGGCGGCATCGACGTCAGCGGGCAGGGCCAGTTCATGGGGGTGCGCGCGACGCTGGCACTGGAGCGGCGCGGCAAGCTGCAGCAGACGGTCGGCCTGGCGCTGGACCGGCGCTACTTCGAGAACAACTCCACCTTCAATGGCGCCCGCATCCTGCCCAACGTCGGCTCGATGCCGCTGTCGGTGCGCTACACCGCGCGCCAGGAGGAAACCTGGGGCACCGTGGGGGGCAGCATCGACCTGGTCACCAACCTCGGCTTCGGGCGCGGCAACAGCGGCCAGAGCTATGCCGCGAACGGCGGCACCCGCACCTGGAACGCGCTGCGTTATGCGGTCGACGGCAACTACCGGCTCAACGAATGGACGCTGACCGGGCGCTGGCGCGGGCAGTTCAGCGGAAATGCGCTGATCGCCGGTGAACAGTTCGGGCTGGGAGGTGTCGGCTCGGTGCGGGGCTTTGCCGACCGCGTCGTGGCCGGGGACCGCGGCTACTCGGTGAACCTGGAGGCGCAGGGGCCGGAGATGTTCTTCCCGCAGTTCCGCCCGCTGTTCTTCCTCGACACCGGTCGCGTGCATTCACGCACCGCCAGCGTCACCGAGGATCTGCTCAGCGTCGGCGTCGGCCTGCGCTGGTCCAGCCCGCATGTCGACGTCTCGGCCGACCTGGGCAAGGTGCTGTCGGCGCAGATCGGTGAACTGCGCAACAACCCGGTGCGCCTGCATGTGGCGCTGACCTACCGGTTCTGAGCCGTTGCCGCGGCGCGCTGCGCGCCGCCGGATGATCTGGATCAACCCTGCTGCTGCGGGTGGAACGTATGCTGCGCGCCTACGTTTCCGGAGATGCCGATGTCCCTGCTTGAATGGTCCGATGCGCTGGCCCTGGACCTGCCCGCGATGGATGACACCCACCGCGAGTTCGTCGACCTGCTGGCCCAGGTGTCGTCGGCCGACGAGGCCGGGCTGATGGCCTGCTGGCAGGCCCTGGTGGACCACACCGACGAACACTTCGGCCGGGAGGACCACTGGATGCGCTCCACCGGCTTCTCGTCGTCCAACTGCCACAGCATGCAGCATCAGGTGGTGCTGCAGGTCATGCGCGAGGGCCTGCTGCGTGGCCACGCCGGCCAGCAGGACCTGGTGCGCCAGATGGCCCGCGAGCTGGCGCTCTGGTTCCCGCAACATGCGCAGTCGATGGATGCCGCGCTGGCGCTGCACCTGCGGGGTGTGGGCTTCGATCCGGCCTCCGGCGTGGTGCACATGCCGGCCTCGCTGCCCCGCGGGGCGATCCATGGCTGCGGCGGGGCCACCTGCTCCGATCCGGCCGCGCAGACCGAGCCGGTTGCCGAAACTGCATGAGCAGCATACCGGCGCCCCCGCCCGGCGCCGCCGGCCTGGCACGCCACCGTCCGCACGAGGATGTCCAGGCGCTGCTCACCGGCACGCTGTTCGTGGCGCTGGGCGCCGTGCTCCTGGCGCAGGCCGGCTTGCTGACCGGGGGCACGGCCGGGCTGGCGTTCCTGATCCACTACGCCACCGGCGCGGACTTCGGCACGGCCTTCTTCCTCGTCAACCTGCCGTTCTACCTGTTCGCCTGGCGCCGCATGGGCCGCGCCTTCACGCTGAAGACCTTCGCGGCGGTGGCGCTGGTATCCGGCTTTGCGCACGCGCTCCCGCTCGGGCTGACGCTGCAGGTGGCCTCCACGCCGCTGGCCGCGGTGCTGGGCGGCCTGCTGTGTGGGGCCGGCATGCTGATGCTGTTTCGCCACCAGGCCAGCCTGGGTGGCATGAACACCGTGGTGCTCTACCTGCAGCAGCGCCGGGGCTGGCGGGCCGGCCATGTGCAGCTGGCGATCGACAGCGCCATCGTGTTGGCGGCGCTGGCGGTGGCCAGCTGGGACCGTGTGGCCTGGTCGGTGCTGGGCGCGGTGGTGCTGAACCTGACGCTGGCCATCAACCACCGCCCGGGCCGCTACATGGCGGTGTGACCCGCCGCGCGGCGCTCAGCCGCGCAGCTGCAGCGCCAGCAGGTTGTGCCGCTCGATCAGCGGGCCGAGCTCCAGCGTGGCCAACTGCCCCTCGCGCACCACGATGCGCCCGTGCACGATGGTCCAGGCCGCCTGCGGGCTGCTGCACAGCACCAGGCTGCCCACCGGGTCATGCACAGCGCCGCCGGCAAAGCCGAGCGTGCGCAGGTCGAACAGCGCGAGATCGGCACACAGACCGGGTGCGATGTGTCCGATGTCGCTGCGGCCCAGCACCTCGGCCCCGCCGCGCGTGGCCAGCGCCAGCGCGTCGCGCGCACCCATGTCGGCCGGGCCGTGGTCGCAGCCGAAAGGCTCCAGCGAGCGGCCCACCCGTGCCAGCAGCAGGGCCTGGCGCGCCTCGTTGACCATGTGCGCGGCATCGTTGCTGGCGCTTCCATCCACGCCCAGGCCCACCGGCACGCCGGCCAGCCGCATGCGGCGCACCGGTGCGATGCCGCTGGCCAGTCGCATGTTGCTGCAGGGGCAGTGGGCCACGCCGGTGCGGGTCGCAGCGAACAGCCGGATGCCGGCGTCGTCCAGCTTGACGCAGTGCGCATGCCAGACATCCGGGCCGACCCAGCCGAGGTCCTGCGCGTACTCGGCCGGCGTGCAGCCGAACTTCTCGCGGCTGTAGGCGATGTCGTGGTCGTTCTCCGCCAGGTGCGTGTGCAGCCGCACGCCGAAGCTGCGTGCCAGCTGCGCGGATTCGCGCATCAGGTCGCGGCTGACGCTGAACGGCGAGCAGGGCGCCAGCGCGATCTGCAGCATCGCGCCATGGCCGGCATCGTGGTGCGTCTCGATCAGGCGCTGCGCATCGCGCAGGATCGCGTCCTCCCGCTCGACCACCGCGTCCGGGGGCAACCCGCCCTGCGACTGCCCGACGCTCATGCTCCCGCGCGTGGCGGTGAAGCGCATGCCGATATCCTGCGCGGCCTCGATGCTGTCCTCCAGCCGCACGCCGTTGGGGTAGATGTACAGGTGGTCGCTGCTGGTGGTGCAGCCACTCAGCAGCAGCTCGGCCATGGCCAGCCGGGTCGAGACCTGCACCATCTCCGGCGTCAGCCCGGCCCATAGCGGGTACAGGCCGCGCAGCCAGCTGAACAGCTCGGCGTCCTGCACCGGCCGTACCGCCCGGGTCAGCGACTGGTACATGTGGTGGTGCGTGTTCACCAGCCCGGGCGTCACCAGATGGCCCCGTGCGTCGATGACCTCGTCGGCGGTCTGCGGCAGGCTTTCGGCCGGGCCGATGGCCTCGATCCGGTGGCCGCGCACCAGGATCGAGGCTCGGGTCAGCTCCCGCGCCTGGCCGGGGTCGGCATGGTCGAAGGTGGCAATGCAGTCGGCGTCGCGGATCAGCAGGGTTCGCATGGCGGGGTGCTCGGAGGTTCGCGGAGGCGGCACAATGCGGCGAGGCTTCCTCGCGCACCATGTCCGGCATCCATCCTATCCCGTCCGCATCGGCCCAGCCGCGTGCGTTCCTGGAGCACCTGTTCCGGGTCGCGGTGCAGCGCGCCTTGCCGCTGCACTGCATGGCGCCCTTCCTGCCGCCACCGCCGGATCCGGCCCAGGGCGGACGCACGCTGGTGCTGGGCGCCGGCAAGGCCGCCGGCGCGATGGCGCAGGCGGTGGAGGCCCTGTGGCCGGCGGACCGGCCGCTGGACGGACTGGTCGTGACCCGCTACCGCCACACGCCGCCCCGGCCCCCCGGGCTGGCACAGCGCATCGAGGTGGTGGAGGCGGCCCATCCGGTGCCCGACGCCGCCGGCCTGGCCGCGGCGCAGCGCATCCTGGGGCTGGCGCACGGGCTGGGCCCGCAGGACCTGGTGCTGTGTCTGGTGTCCGGCGGCGCGTCGGCGCTGCTGACCTGGCCTGTCGAGCCGCTGACGCTGGCGGACAAGCAGGCACTGAACCAGGCCCTGCTGCACAGCGGGGCCGGCATCACCGAGATGAACTGCGTGCGCAAGCACCTCTCGCGGATCAAGGGTGGCCGGCTGGCCGCGGCCTGCGCGCCGGCGCGGGTCGTCACGCTGGCGATCAGCGACGTCCCGGGGGACGACCCGGCGACGATCGGCAGCGGGCCGACCGTGCCGGACGCCACCACCTGTGCCGATGCGCTGGCGATCATCGCGCGCTACCGGATCCCGGTGCCGGATGCGCTGCTGGCCGCGCTGCGGGCCGGCACGCTGGAGACCCCCAAACCGGGCGACCCGGCGTTCGCCGGCCAGGCGGTGCACCTGGTGGCTACCCCGCAGCAAAGCCTGGAGGCCGCGGCCCAGGCGGCCCGCGCGACGGGTGTGGAGGCCCACATCCTGGGGGACGATCTGGAGGGGGAGTCCCGCGAGGTCGCGAAGGTGCATGCAGCCATCGCGCGGGCGGTGGCCCGCCGCGGCCAGCCCTTTGCGCGCCCGTGCGTGATCCTCAGCGGCGGCGAGACCACCGTCACCGTGCGGCCGCCACCGGCCGGCTCCGCCCCCGGCCGTGGCGGGCGTGCCGGCGAGTTCTGTCTCGGCCTGGCACAGGCCCTGGCCGGTGAGCCGGGCGTGTACGCGCTGGCCGCCGACACCGACGGCATCGACGGCGTCGAGGACAACGCCGGCGCCTGGGTCGCACCGGACACCCTGCAGCGTGCCGCCGCCGCGGGCCTGCGACTGGCCGCGCACCTGGAGCGCAATGACGCCTACGGCTTCTTCGAGCCGCTGGGGGATCTGGTGCGCACCGGGCCCACGCACACCAACGTCAACGACTTCCGGGCGATCCTGGTCGTGTAGCGGCTGCTTGGCTTCTGTTTGATGTTCCTCAAACCGGGGGGCTGCAAAGCTTGGCACATTCACGCCATGCTGACCGCACAGTTCCCCGATCCCACCGCTGAAAGTCTGGTCATTCGCCAGGGCGAGGTGTTGTTGCACCGCGGCGCGACGCCCGCCTGGGTCACCCATGTCGAGTCTGGCCGGGTCGCCCTGGGCCTGATGGAGAACGGCGTCCTGGCGCACCAGCTCGGCTCGGTCCAGGGCCCGTTATGGCTGGAGGTCTCCTGCGCGGTGCTGGGCCTGCCGAGCGCGGTTGATGCCGTGGCCGAGACCGAGTTGCGCCTGCGGCGACTGCCCCTGCCGGCATTCCGCACCTGGATCGGCAGCCTGCCGCCGTCCGCCCAGGGCGTGCTGCATGACGTGGCCATGGCCCACCGCCAGCAGTCCGAGCTGGCTGTCAGCCGGCTGGCCAAGGACGCCGAGGCCCGGTGCGCGGAATGGCTGCTGGCCCATGCACAGACCAGCGCCCAGGGTTCGGTCGCCGTGATGCTGAACCAGCGCAAGCGGCTGATCGCGGCGCAGCTGGGCATCGCCCCGGAAACGCTGTCGCGCGTGCTGCGGCACCTGCGCGAACGCAGCCTGATCAGCGGCTCCGGACGGGTCGTCAACCTGGTCGACCCGGGCGGCCTGCGCTCCCTCGCCGGCGTCTGAGCCGGCCTTCCTCGGGGTCCGGCTACAGCCGGCCCAGCGCGCGCAACACGTTCTCTGCGGTCGCCGGCGCCGTCAGTTGCACCGGCGCGCGGTCCCCGGGCCGCGTCGACGCCACCGCCGCCCGCAGCGCCTCATAGACACTGATCGCCAGCATGAACGGCGGCTCGCCGACCGCCTTGCTGCCAAACACGTTGTCCTCCCGGTTGGGCTCCGGCCACAGCGCCACCTGCAGGTGGTCCGGCACGTCCCCGGTGGCCGGGATCTTGTAGGTGCTCGGCGCGTGCGTGGCCAGGTGCCCGCGCTCGTTCCACACCAGCTGCTCGGTCGTCAGCCAGCCCATGCCCTGCACAAAGCCGCCCTCGATCTGGCCGATGTCCAGCGCCGGGTTGATCGAGCGCCCGACGTCATGCAGGATGTCCACCTTCAGCACCCGGCTCTCGCCGGTCAGCGTGTCGATGGCGACTTCGGTGCAGGCCGCGCCGTAGGCGAAGTAGTAGAACGGCCGGCCGGTCAGCGTGGTCTTGTCGTAGTGGATCTTCGGCGTGCGGTAGAAGCCGTCGCTCCAGAGCTGGATGCGGTTGGCGTAGGCCGCCTGCACCACGTCCTCGAAGCGCCGCGTGCTGCGCGGCGTGATGACCTGGCCGCCGGCGAAGCGCACCGCACCGGCGCCGCACTGGTCCAGCCCGGCGACGAACTGCGCCAGGTTGTCGCGCACGTTGCGGGCGGCGAACTGGGCCGCCCGGCCGTTGAGGTCGGTGCCGGCGGAGGCCGCCGTCGCGGAGGCATTCGGGATCTTGCTGGTGTCGCTGGCGGTGGCCAGCACCCGGTCGAAGCCGATGCCGAGTTCGTCGGCGACGATCTGCGCGATCTTCGTGTGCAGGCCCTGGCCCATCTCGGTGCCGCCATGGTTCACCTGCACGCTTCCGTCGGTGTACACATGCACCAGCGCGCCAGCCTGGTTGAACAGCGTCGCGGTAAAGGAGATGCCGAACTTCACCGGCGTCAGCGCCAGACCGCGGCGCAGCACAGGGCTCGCGGCGTTCCAGCGCGCGATCTCGGCCTGGCGCTCGCGGTAGCGGGCGGTCTGCTCCAGCCGGGTGATCAGCGGGTCGAGGATGTTGTCCTCGACGCGCATCTGGTAGTGCGTGACGTTGCGCTCCTCGATGCCGTAGAGGTTGCGCCGGCGCACATCGAGCGGGTCGCGCCCGAGCGCCCGCGCGACGTCGCCCAGGATGGTCTCGATCAGGATCACGCCCTGCGGGCCGCCAAAGCCGCGGAACGCGGTGTGGCTCTGGGTGTTCGTCTTGCAGCGGTAGGAGCTGATGTCCACATCCGCCAGGAAGTAGGCGTTGTCGCTGTGGAACACCGCCCGGTCGGCCACCGGGCCGCTGAGGTCGGCGCTGAAGCCGCAGTTGGCGGCCATGCGCAGCTGCAGGCCCTGCAGCAGGCCGTCGTCGTCGAAGCCGACGGTGTAGTCGTACCAGAACGGATGGCGCTTGCCGGTGATCATGAAGTCGTCATCGCGGTCCAGCCGCAGCTTGACCGGGCAGCGCAGCTTGTGCGCGGCGATCGCGGCCCAGACCGCCAGATGGCCGGCCTGCGTCTCCTTGCCGCCAAAGCCGCCACCCATGCGCCGGCACTCGACGCGCACCGCATGGTTGTCCAGCCCCAGCGCGTGGGCGACCCAGTGCTGCACCTCGCCGGGATGCTGCGTGCTGGAGTACACCTGCCACTGGTTCTGCTCGAGCGGCACCACGTAGGCGATCTGCCCCTCCAGGTAGAAGTGCTCCTGGCCCCCGACCTCCAGCGTGCCGCTGAGCCGGTGCGGTGCGCGCGCCAGCGCCGCGGTCGCGTCGCCCCGGCGCACATGCACCGGCGGCAGCACGAAGCTGTTCGCGGCCAGCGCCTCCTGCGGCGTCAGGATGGCCGGCAGCGGCGTGATGTCGGCGCGCACCTGGCGGGCCGCGCGGCGCGCCTGCAGCACGGTGTCGGCGACGACCAGGCCCAGCACCTGGCCCACATGCTGGACCGTGTCGGTGGCGAAGACCGGTTCGTCGCCGGCAAAGGCGGCCAGCATCGGGTCACCCGGAATGTCGGTGGCCTGCACGATGCCGCGCACGCCGGGCAGGGCCAGTGCGGCGCTGCAGTCCAGGCCGTGCAGCCGGCCGTGCGCGATCGAAGACAGGATCGGTGCGGCATACAGCGTGCCGCGCAGCACTGGCATGTCGTCGATGTAGGTCGCGCCCCCTGCCACCTGGGCGCGGGCGCTCTCGTGGGGCCGGGACACGCCGGCGGCCGGGGCGCTGGGCATCGCGGTCATGCGGGTTCCCCCAACAGCCGCGTCGATTCCAGCTGCACGTCGGCCACGCCCTGGCTGTCCAGCCACAGGCGCTCCAGCAGGTTGCTGAGCACCGCGCTGCGGTAGGCCGCGCTGGCGCGCATGTCGGAGATCGGCCGGAACTCGCCGCGCAGCACCGCACCGGCCTGGCGGGCGGTGTCGGCGGACCAGGGCTGGCCGGTCAGCGCGGCCTCGGTCTGCCAGGCGCGGACCGGCGTGGCGGCCACGCCGCCGACACCGACCGATGCCGACTGCACGCGGCCGTCGGCCAGCTGCAGCCGCACGGCCAGGCAGACCGCGGAGATGTCGTCGTCGAAGCGCTTGGAGATCTTGTAGACGCGCAGGAACTCCCGGCCGGCCTGCGCGCCGTCCACCAGCAGCGGCACCTTGATCCAGGCCAGCACCTCGTCCGGCGCCATGACGTTCTGCCGGTAGCCGGTGTAGAGCGACTCCAGCGGCAGCTCCCGGTGGCCGCCGCGGCGCATCAGCACGATCGAGGCGCCGAGCGCGATCAGCAGCGGCATCGAGTCACCAATTGGCGAGCCATTGGCCACATTGCCGCCCAGCGTGCCGGCATTGCGCACCGGCAGGCCGGCAAAGCGCGTGGCAAACGCGTGCAGCTGCGGGCGATCGGCACGCAGCGCTGCGAAGGCGTCGGTCAGGCTGACCGCCGCGCCGATCGCGACATGGTGCGGGTAGCGCTCGACGCGGCGCAGCTCAGCCACGCGGGTCACGTCGAGCACCTGCGCGAACTGCCGGTGCTGCTTGGTCACCCACAGGCCGACGTCGGTGCAGCCGGCCACCAGCTGGGCCTGCGGGTGGCGCTGGCGCAACTGCAGCAACGCGTCGAGCGTGCGGGGCGCCAGGTAGGCTGCATCGGCAGCAGGTGCAGGGGGGGGCAGCGCCTGCAGCTGCCGCAGCAGCGTCGGCTCGTCGACGCGGACCAGCGGCAGTGACGCCATCTGCTCGGCAGCATCCAGGATCGGCCGGTAGCCGGTGCAGCGGCACAGGTTGCCGGACAGGTCTTCGCGCGCGTGGTCCCGGGTGATCGGCTGCCCCTGGCACACGCGGTTCTGGTACATGCCGAACAGGCTCATCACGAAGCCGGGCGTGCAGAAGCCGCACTGCGAGCCATGGCACTGCACCAGGGCCTCCTGGGCCGGGTGGAGCTGGCCGTCCGGGCCGGCCAGGTCCTCGACCGTCCACAGCGCCAGGCCGTCGACCGCATGGGCCAGCCGGATGCAGCTGTTGACGGCCCGGTATTGCACCGCACCATCGACCGCCTCGCCGAGCACGACGGTGCAGGCGCCGCAGTCGCCTTCGCCGCAGCCTTCCTTGGTGCCGGTGCAGCCGAGGTCCTCGCGCAGCAGGTCAAGCAGCGTGCGGTCGGGGGGGACGTCGCGCAGCGTGACGGTCTCGCCGCGGCGCACGAATCGGATGTCCTGGGGCTTCATGCCATCGGTCCTTGCAGGAGAAAGAGGGGCTCGTGCGCTAGGGTAAAACAGGTGTCTGCCGCCCTTCATACACGCTAGCATATGACAGCAATGTCCATGCCAGTATGAGAGACCCGACTATCCTCGACAAGATCGACCTTCACTTGATCAGGGTCTTGCATACCGTGTTGACCGAACGCAGTGTCTCGCGCGCCGCCATCCGTCTGGGCATGCACCAGCCGGCGGTCAGCGCGTCTCTGAAGCGCCTGCGGGACTTCGCCGGCGACGCGCTGCTGGTGCGCTCCGGCGCCGGCATGGTGCCCACCGAGGCCGGGCTGCGGATGATCGAGCCGAGTGCCGCGATCCTGCGCGGCGCGCAGAGGCTGTTTGCGGATGTGCGCGGCTTCGACCCGGCCACCGCCCGCACCACGTTCCGGATCGCCGCCAGCGACTACCTGGACAGCCTGTTCCTGCCGCGACTGGTGGCGCGCCTGAAGGACCAGGCGCCGCATTGCCGGATCGAGATCCAGCCACTGACCGGTGGCTCCGACTACCGCGCCCGGCTCGCGCAGGGCGACGTGGACATCGTCATCGGCAACTGGACGACGCCCCCCGGGGACCTGCACCTCGGCGCGCTGCTGGACGACGAGGTCGTGTGCCTGGTGTCGTCGCAGCATCCGGCGGTGCGCCGCGGCTGGGACGCGGCCGCCTGGCTGGCCGCCGACCATGTCGCGCCCGGCCAGACCCATCCCGGCGCCAAGGGCGTGATCGAGGAACACCTGGACGCACTGGGCCTGCAGCGCAACATCAGCACCCGGGTCGCGCATTTCAGCCTGATCCCGGCGATGGTGGCCTCCACGCTGCTGGTGCTGACCACCGGGCGCGCCTACTGCCAGCGTTACCTGGCGCAACTGCCGCTGGCGCTGCTGCCCTGTCCGGTGGCCTTCCCGCCGATGCGCTACTACCAGCTCTGGCACGAACGCACCCATGCGTCGGCGTCGGCGCGCTGGCTGCGCGAGCAGGTCAAGTCAGTGGCATCAAATTTGCTAGACACCCGTTCAACCCACAGCAAGGCCGCATGACCACTCCTCGACTGCAACTGTCCGGCATCACCAAGCGTTACCCGGCCGTGGTGGCCAACAGCGATGTGTCGCTGACGGTGCAGCCCGGCGAGACCCATGCGGTGCTCGGCGAGAACGGCGCCGGCAAGTCCACGCTGATGAAGATCATCTACGGTTCGGTCAAGCCGGATGCCGGCAGCGTGGTCTTCAACGGCAGCCCGGTGCACATCCGCAACCCGCAGGAGGCGCGGGCGATGGGCATCAGCATGGTGTTCCAGCACTTCAGCCTGTTCGACACCATCACCGTCGCCGAGAACGTCTGGCTCGGCCTGGACAAGTCCCTGTCGCTGGACGCCGTCACGCGCAGCATTGTCGACAAGGCGCGCGAGTACGGTCTGGACATCGACCCGGCGCGCCCGGTGCACACGCTCAGCGTCGGCGAGATGCAGCGGGTCGAGATCATCCGCGCGCTGCTGACGCGCCCGCAGCTGCTGATCCTGGACGAGCCGACTTCGGTGCTGACGCCGCAGGCGGTCGAGAAGCTGTTCGTCGTGCTGCGCAAGCTGGCCTCGGAGGGCTGCAGCATCCTGTACATCAGCCACAAGCTGCACGAGATCCGCGCGCTGTGCACCGCCTGCACCGTGCTGCGCGGCGGCAAGGTCACCGGCGTCTGCAATCCGGCCGAGGAGACCAACGCCTCGCTGTCGCGGCTGATGATCGGCGCCGAGCCGCCCCAGCTGACGCACCGCGCGCAGACGCCGGGCGCGCCAGTGCTGCAGGTGCAGGGCCTGAGCCTGCCGCGCGAGGACCAGTTCGGCGTGGACCTGATCGACATCGCGCTGCAGGTGCGCGCCGGCGAGGTCGTCGGCATCGCCGGCGTGTCGGGCAATGGCCAGCGCGAGCTGCTGTATGCGTTGTCCGGTGAAGACTGCCGCGCGCCGGCCGGCAGCATCCGGCTGTCGGGGACCGACGTGTCCGGCGTGCATCCGGGCCGCCGGCGCAAGCTCGGGCTGCATTTTGTTCCGGAGGAGCGGCTGGGCCGCGGCGCCGTGCCCACGCTCGGCCTGGCGCACAACCTGCTGCTGACCCGCAACGAGGCGCTCTCGCCGGGCACCGGCTGGATCCGGGTCGGCGCGTTGCAGGCCCAGGCGGCGGAGATCATCCGCCGCTTTCAGGTCAAGGCCGGGGGGCCGCATTCGGCGGCCCGTTCGCTGTCCGGCGGCAACTTGCAGAAATTCATCGTCGGGCGCGAGATCGACGCCCGCCCGAAGCTGCTGATCCTGTCGCAGCCGACCTGGGGCGTCGACGTCGGCGCGGCGGCCCAGATCCGCGGCGAGATCCTGGCGCTGCGTGACCAGGGCTGCGCGGTGCTGGTCGTCAGCGAGGAGCTCGACGAGCTGTTCGAGCTCAGCGACCGGCTGCACGTCATCGCCAAGGGGCATCTGTCGCCATCGATCCCGGTGGCCGAGGCCACGATCGAGAAGATCGGCGAATGGATGAGTGGCTTGTGGCACGAGGAGGTGCAGGCCCATCTGGCCCATGGCGAAGGAGCCGCGCATGCTCAAGCTTGAGGCGCGCCCGCAGCCGTCGAACTTCTGGAGCTACGGCTCGCCGATCCTGGCGCTGGTCGTCACCGTGATCATCGGCGTGGCGCTGTTCGCCGCGCTCGGCAAGGACCCGCTGCGCGGCCTGGAGATGTTCTTCTGGCAGCCGATCCGCAACGCCTATGCCCTGGGCGAACTGATGGTCAAGGCCACGCCGCTGCTGATCATCGCGCTGGGGCTGGCGGTGTGCTTCCGCTCGAACGTCTGGAACATCGGCGCCGAGGGGCAGTACATCATCGGCGCGATCTTCGCCGGCGGCGTCGCACTGCTGGCGGACAAGGCGACCGGCGGCTGGATCGTCGTCCCGGTCGTGCTGGCGGGGGTGCTGGGCGGCATGCTGTGGGCGGCGCTGACCGCACTGCTGCGCGACCGCTTCAATGCCAACGAGATCCTGGTCAGCCTGATGCTGGTCTATGTGGCGGTGCAGTTGCTGAGCTACCTGGTCGGCGGCCCCTGGAAGGACCCGGCCGGCTTCAACTTCCCGCAGACCAAGACCTTCGAGGCGGCGACCCGCATCCCGCGCCTGCTGGAGGGCTCGCGGATGAGCATCGGCGTGCTGCTGGCAGTGCTGGGCGTGGCCGCGATCTGGGTGTTCCTGTTCCGCACGCGGGCCGGCTTTGCGCAGCAGGTCGGCGGGCTCGCACCCGCCGCCTCGCGGTATGCCGGCTTCTCGTCGCGCCAGGCGCTGTGGACGGCGTTGCTGATCTCCGGCGGCGCGGCCGGCCTGGCCGGTGCGCTCGAGGTGGCCGGCCCGATCGGGCAGCTCACCGCGTATGTGCCGGCCGGCTACGGCTTTGCGGCGATCATCGTCGCCTATGTCGGGCGGCTGCATCCGGTGGGCATGGTCTTCTCGGCCATCCTGATGAGCATGTTCTACATCGGCGGCGAGATGGCGCAGTCGCGCCTGGGCCTGACGAAATCCCTGACCGGCGTGTTCCAGGGCCTGCTGCTGTTCAGCCTGCTGGCCTGCGACACGCTGGTCAACTACCGGCTGCGCTTCGGCCGCACGGGAGGCAAGTGATGGAATCCTACGCACTGCTGCTCGCAGCCACGCTGAACGCCGGCACCGTGCTGGCTCTGGCCTCGCTGGGCCTGCTGATCAACGAGAAGGTCGGCATCGTGAACCTGGGCGCCGAGGGCATGATGCTGTGCGCCGCGATCGCCGGTTTCGCGACCGTCGTGCACACCGGCAACGACTGGCTCGGCTTCGCGGCCGGCATGGGGGTCGGGGCGCTGCTGGCCACACTGTTCGGGCTGCTGGTCATCTGGCTCAACACGAACCAGTTCGCGACCGGCCTGGCGCTGACCTTGTTCGGCACCGGCTTCTCCGCCTTCGTCGGTACCGGCTATGTGCAGGCCAAGATTCCGGAGCGCGCCAGTTTCGCCATTCCCGGTCTGGCAGACATCCCGTTGCTCGGGCCGGCGCTGTTCCGGCACCATCCGCTGGTCTATGTCACGGTGCTGCTAGCGCTGCTGCTGATCTGGTTCATGTACCGCACCCGCAGCGGGCTGATCATGCGCAGCGTCGGCGAGAGCCCGGAGTCGGCCCATGCGCTGGGCTATCCGGTGCGGCGCATCCGGCTGCTGGCGGTGGTCTGCGGCGGCGCGCTGTGCGGGCTGGCGGGCGCTTACCTGTCGGTGATCTACACGCCGCTGTGGGTCGAGGGCATGGTGTCGGGCAAGGGCTGGATCGCGCTGGCGCTGACCACCTTCGCCACCTGGCGCCCGGCCCGGGTGCTGCTGGGGGCCTACCTGTTCGGCGGCGTCACGATGCTGCAGTTTCACCTGCAGGGCATCGGCGTCGAGATCCCGAGCCAGTTCCTGTCGATGCTGCCGTATGTGGCCACGATCGTCGTGCTGGCACTGATCTCGCGCAACCCGCAGTGGATCCGCATCAACATGCCGGCTTCCATCGGCAAACCGTTCTATCCCGGCTCATAATGAGCGTTTTCCCAACCTACTCCCTTTGAGGACGACCATGACAGACCTGAACAAACGATCCCTTCTCCGGGTTGCCGCCCTGTCGGCCATCTCGGCCGCCGTGCTGGTGGGCTGCGGCAAGAAGGAGGAGGCTGCGCCTGCCGCGGCACCGGCGCCGGCACCCGCCGTGGCCGCCTCGGCGCCGCCGAAGCCCGAGCCGCTGAAGATCGCGTTCGCGTATGTCGGCCCGGTCGGCGACGGCGGCTGGACTTTCGCCCACGACAGCGCCCGCAAGGCGCTGGAGAAGGAGTTCGGCGACAAGATCGTGACCTCCTTCGTCGAGAACGTGCCGGAGTCCGCCGACGCCGAGCGTGTGATCCGCGACATGGCCAGCCAGGGCAACAAGCTGATCTTCGGCACGACCTTCGGCTACATGGAGCCGATGCTCAAGGTGGCCGGCGACCACAAGGACGTCAAGTTCGAGCATGCCACCGGCTACAAGCAGGCCGACAACATGCGCACGTATGACAGCCGCACCTACGAAGGCGCCTACATGGCCGGCGTGATCGCCGGCAAGATGACCAAGAGCAACACGCTCGGCGTCGTGGCCTCGGTGCCGATCCCGGAAGTGATCCGCAACATCAACAGCTTCACGCTGGGCGCGCAGTCCAGCAACCCGAAGATCAAGACCAAGGTCGTCTGGGTCAATGAATGGTTCAGCCCGCCGAAGGAGACCGAGGCCGCGACCTCGCTGATCAACGGTGGCGCGGATGTGCTGTTCCAGAACACCGATTCCCCGGCCGTTCTGAAGACCGCCCAGGAGAAGGGCAAGCGCGCCTTCGGCTGGGACTCCGACATGACCGCCTATGGTCCGAAGGCCCACCTCGGCTCGGCCATCATCAACTGGGCGCCGTACTACATCAAGGCGACCAAGGACGCGCTGGACGGCAGCTGGAAGGGCGGCTCCGGCATCTGGTGGGGCCACAAGGAAGGCGCCATCGACATGGTGTCCATTGCCGAGGACGTGCCGGCCGAGACCAAGGCCAAGATCGACGAGATCAAGGCCGGCCTGAAGGCGGGCACCTTCAACATCTGGAAGGGCCCGATCGTCGGCCAGGACGGCAAGGAGATCTTGGCCAAGGACGCCGTTGCGGACGACAAGTTCCTGAGCGGCATCAACTTCTACGTGAAGGGTGTCGAAGGCAAGGTGCCCGGCGGCAAGTAAGGCGCCATCGGCGGCATCGTCTGACAGGGCCGCCCTCGGGCGGCCCTTCGCGTTCACGAGGACTCATCCATGAAGGTCAAACCCATCCCTGCCGACCGCCTGCCCGCGCTGCTGCGCGCCATGCCCAAGGCGGAGTTGCACATGCATATCGAGGGCTCGCTGGAGCCGGAGCTCATCTTCGCGCTGGCCGAGCGCAACCGCATGACGTTCCCGTACCCGGACGTGGCGTCGCTGCGCAGCGCTTATGTGTTCGAGAACCTGCAGAGCTTCCTGGACCTCTACCATGCCGGAACGCAGGTGCTGCGCACCGAACAGGATTTCTACGACATGACGCAGGCCTACCTGGCGCGCGCCCATGCCGACAACGTGCTGCATGCCGAGATCTTCTTCGACACGCAGACCCATACCGCCCATGGTGTGGACGCCGGGGTCGTGATCCGCGGCCTGCACCGGGCCTGCGCCGATGCGGCCACGCAGTACGGCATGAGCGCCTCGCTGATCCTGTGCTTCCTGCGCCACCTCAGCGAGCAGGAGGCTTTCGAATGCCTGGAGCAGGCGCTGCCATTTCGCGACATGCTGGTGGGCATCGGCCTGGCGTCCAGCGAGGTCGGGCACCCGCCCGAGAAGTTCGCCCGCGTGTTCGCACGCTGCCGCGAACTCGGCTTCCGCCTCGTGGCCCATGCCGGCGAGGAGGGCCCGCCGGCCTACATCTGGAGCGCGCTGGACGTGCTGAAGGTCGAGCGCATCGACCACGGCGTGCAGGCCATGCACGACGCCGCGCTGATGCGCCGCCTGGCCGCGGAGCGCATCCCGCTGACGGTGTGCCCGCTTTCCAACCTGAAGCTGTGCGTGTTCCCGCGGCTGCAGGACCACAACCTGGGCCGGCTGCTGGACGCCGGCATCCTGGCCACCGTCAACTCCGACGACCCGGCCTACTTCGGCGGCTACATCAACGAGAACTTCACGCAGACCTTCGCCGCACTCGGCCTGTCGGCCCAGCAGGCCTGGCAGCTGGCGGACAACAGCTTCACGGCCAGCTTCATCACGCCGGAGCGCCGGCGGGCCTGCACCGATCGGCTGCAGGAGACGTTCGAGCGCTTCCAGTAACGCCGCCACCCGGGGCCGCCAGCAGGCGGCACTAGAATCTCCCACGCAAGGCCTGCTGCTCCGCAGGCCTTGTCGTTTTTCAACCCCGGAGCCATGTCGAGGAACACCATGTACAAAAACCTCGCAGCCGCGTTCGCGGCCGCCTGTTTTTCCCTTCCATCCCCCGCCGCCGATCCGGCCCCGCTGAAGATCGGCTTCGTCTATGTCGCGCCGCTGACCGGCGCCGGCTGGGTGCACCAGCACGACCAGGGCCGCCTGGCGATGGAGCGTGCACTGAACGCCGACGCCCGCGCCCGCGGGCTGCCGGCGGTGCAGACCACCTACGTGGAGAACGTCGCCGAGGGCCCGGACGCCGAGCGCGTGATCCGCGACCTGGCGCAGCAGGGGCACCGGCTGATCTTCACGCCGAGCTTCGGCTACATGGAGCCGACGCTGAACGTGGCACGCGACTTTCCCGACGTGCGCTTCGAGTCGATCACCGGCTACAAGACCGCACCCAACGTGGCGGTGGCCAATGCGCGCTACTACGAGGGGCGCTACCTGGCCGGCATCGCGGCCGGGCGGATGACGCGCACGCAGGTGGCCGGCTATGTCGCGGGCTTCCCGATCCCGGAAGTGCTGCAGGGGCTGAATGCGTTCACGCTGGGCATGCGCTCGGTGAATCCGCAGGCGCAGGTCAAGGTGGTCTGGCTCGGCACCTGGTTCGACCCTGCGCGCGAGCGGGATGGGGCGATGACCTTGTTCAACCAGAACGCGGACGTGCTGGCCTTTCATACCGGCTCGAACGCGGTAATGGTGGCGGCACAGGAGCGCGGCAAGATGGCGGTGGCCTACCACTCGGACATGCGCGCGGTGGCGCCGCAGGCGCAGATCGTCGCGGTGACGCACCGCTGGGGCGACTACTACACCGCCCGCGCCCGCGCAGTGCGGGACGGGACCTGGGCCACCGGCAATGTCTGGGGAGGCGTGCGCGAGGGCATGGTGCAGGTCGGTGATTTCGGGCCGCAGGTGCCTGCCGGCGTGCAGCAGGAGGTGCTTGCCCGCCAGAAGGACATCGCAGCCGGGCGCCTGCATCCGTTCCACGCGCGGGTCGCGGTACGCGACAACCAGGGGCGCCAGCGGATCGCGGCAGGGCAGACACTCGGCGATCCGCAGATCCTGCAGATGGACTGGCTCGTCGAAGGCGTGGCCGGCAGGCTGCCGGGGCCTTGACGGGGCGCGCTGGAGAGCCGTTGCCTTGCCGCTCGGCGTGTTAGTTTGCTGTTGCGTCGCCCAAGGCGTGTGGGTTCGCTGTTGCGTCGCCCAAGGCGTGTGGGGGCCCGGTGCGGCGCTTCGGTGGGGCGGTCGGCGCTGAACGCGCCGACTTCCCGTCGGTGCTCGTGCTTGCGGCCCCATCGCGCAACTCGCTACGCGCCCGTTGGGCGCTTCGCTCGGACAAGCGCGATGAGTCAGTTTACGAACGCGCTTCGCGCTGGGCCGCAAGCCCTGTGCGCCTCG
>JAEUOX010000428.1 GCA_016790475.1 Rhodoferax sp.
GACGCACGGCCCCAGCGTCGACGAGGTCGGGCATGTCCGGCGCGACGGCAGCACCTTTCCGACCCAGATGACGACCAGCGTGTTCCTCGGCAGCGATGGGCACGCGGCCGGTTATGTCACGGTGGCCCGCGACATCACCGAAATCCAGCAGGCGCAGCACGAACTGGAGCAGCGCCGCGACCATTTCCAGCGTGTGCTGGAGTCGATGCCGGTGGGCGTGATCGTGCTGGACGCGGATGGCCGCATCAGCTTTCGCAACCAGCATTTCATGCAACTGTTCGGTTATGACGCCCAGGAGGTGCCGGATCGCCAGGCATGGCTGGAGCGGGCCTATCCGGATCCGGACTATCGGCGCGAGGCGCTGGCGCAGTGGAACCAGGCCTTCCAGCAGGCCGCGCCAACCGGTGGCGTGGCGCGCCCGATGGAAGTGCGTGCGCAGTGCCGCGACGGCACGGTGCGCACGGTCGAGGTGTCTGGCATGGCGCTGGGCAGCCAGTTCGTGATCACCTTCACCGACTTGACGGCGCGCGTCCAGGCGGAAGCCCTGCTGCACACCCAGCAGACGTATCTGCGCCAGGGTGAGCGCATGGCCGGCATCGGTGCCTGGCATGCCGACCTTGAAAACCGTACGGCGACCCACAGCAGCGGCTTCCTGGCGCTGCTGGACCTGCCGGAAGAGCACCGGCTGCCGTTCGGAGGCGCCATGGCGTATGTGCTGCCCGAGTACCGCGCCGAGCTGGAGACCCGCCTGCGGCGCTGTACCGGTGAAGGTGTCGCCGAGCATGGCGAATTGCAGATCCTGAGCGCTGCGGGCCGGACGAAGTGGCTGGAATACCGCGCCGTTCCCCTGACACTAGGGGTGCCGGGCAGAGCCTTCACGGGCGTGATGCAGGACATCACCCAGCGCAAGGCCAGCGAAGCCGAGATCGACCAGTACCGGCGCAACCTGGAGTTCCTGGTGGCGCAGCGCACCAGCGAGCTGGCCACGCTGAACCGTTCGCTGGTGCAGGCCCGCGATGCGGCGGAGGGTGCGAACCGCGCGAA
>JAEUOX010000501.1 GCA_016790475.1 Rhodoferax sp.
CGTGGTGACGGCCGGCAGTGCAGCCGGCGTCACGAGCACGTCGGCATAGGCTTTGTTGGCAAATTCGACGACCACACCGGGCAGCCCAGCCACGACGTCGGCGACGCGATGGCCTTCCACCAGAGTCAGGCGCAGCGCCGAGCGGCCCGCCAGGGCGGCTACTTCCGCGAGCTCCTGCGTAGCCCTGCTGCCAGAGCTGCATGCACTACCGCGCCATGGCGGTGCGGCGCCCGCGCGCCTCATCAATCCGACAGCGTCATCGATTCATTGCCCGTGACGGTGTTGTAGGTGACAGCAGGGGTCGTGTACCAGGTGACAGCCTCGCAGTCACCGGAGTAGAAGGAGACCTTCTGCTTCGCCACATAGGCGGTGACGACCATGGCAAACATCGCCTTGTATTGCGGATGCTCGCTGCGCACGAAGACCTGATTGCCGACGGTGCAACCGGCGGCGTTGCCGAACGAGCCGAAAACCATGAAGCCTTCGCTGCGCACGATGTCCACGCGCGTTGGAACCCCGGGCGCCGTGAAACCGCCCGCCACGCCGACCATCGGCAACGCGGCGAGCAGCAGCACGATGGCGGCCACGCGGGATCTGAAGACGCACTTGAGCCGCGCACAGGTAGGCGATTTCGCTCGACTCATAAGGCCCTCCTTCGAAAACGCTTGACTCGACTCCGGCTCAAGCCGGATCGAACTGATTGATCTCGCAGTAGTTTCCAGGCACGATCGGGCTGGTATAGACGGTGACTTGCCGATTGCCCGCGTACCAGGCGAGAAGCGCCACCGAAAGCATGGTCTTGTTGCTCTCGCGAATCAGCATCCATCCGTAGGGGGTGCCCGCGCAGTTGGTCGGCGCGCCGGTATCCAGTCTGACCAACAGGCCGTTTGCCCCGGAAGTGATGTCCACCATCGTCCCGCTCTGGTAGTTTTCCGCCGCCACCGCAGGGAGTGCCAGTGCGACGCAGACACCAACGATTGCGGCGGCGCCGACCCGCTTGGCCAAATCTACAGAACCAACCATCTCTACCTCCTTGACCGACGGCGGCGCGGAGCGCTTGCCACGCCGCCGGCCCCGCGCCGGCAGCTCATGGCTTGTTCACCTGAAGAGCCGCCCGCGAAGTGCCGACGAACGTCGGATGCGCGCCCAAGCACCCGTTCGTGACCAGCACCACGCTGGCATTCGTGACCATCGCCAACATGACACTTGCCGACACGCTCTTGATCGCCGCGTGCCCGGCGGGCAACTCGAGATACGGACCCGCACAGCCCGGCTCGTTGATCGAGGTGTCGAAGCTGACGTAGAAGTTGCCGTTCTCGTAGGTGCCGAAGTTGAGGACCTTGGCAGTCACCTGCGGCGCGCCGTGAGCGAGCAGCGAAACGAGCCACATCGAAAGCGGCACCGCTACCTGGCGAACGCGGTATTGGAGCAACCCACGCATTCGGTCTCTTCCCTTTCCTCGCTTTGGTTCGGGGCGAGATGCTGTACGCCCGGCGTGCGCGCTGCAAGTTCGGTTGCATCCCGAGCACAAGATGACAGGCGCGAGGATGCGTGGCACAGCGCCGCCGCCAAGACCCTGCCGTAGATGGCGCAGGTGATGGGCGTGCGCAGTGCGCAGGGAGCCTGACGCTGACGCCTGTGTGTGTAATGGAGGTACCAGGTGGCGTTTGGCTCAGTTGACGAGCCTGACCGAATGCGCTTGGTGGTAGCCCCACAGCCCGCAAGTGTCCAGATACCAGAAACGAACCTTCTTGCCGGAAGTCGCCGCGGCCAGGAGCGTTGCGTAGGCCCTTTGCCCACGGGCGGTGGTGTCGAAAGGCACCACCCAGGAGTCGGCCGCGCAGCCGCTGGCGTAAACCGTTCCGTCGGTCGTGTAGGCCACCAGGTAGTCAGTGGTGCCTTCCGTGAAGATGCTGGCCACGCTCAACTCCGGCGTCCAGCCGCCGGCCCAGGACGCCTGCGGCCCCAGCGCCATCGCGGCAGTTGCAATAGCGACGATCGGCGTTCGAGCCCGAATGCGCATACCACCCGTCAAGGGCAGCGAAGTGCGAATTGCAACGGCGACTCTTGCGGCGATCTCGCTCACCCGCGAGGCCAAAGAGAGCAGTTCATACATCATGACGGATCCTCCCAAATGATTCATCCATTCCATCGACGCTCGGCAGCCGACAGAACAGGCGATGAGATACCCGACTCTCGGGCGACCGGCTGGCCTGACCAGGCCCGACCCAACACCGTCCGCTTGAAGTACCAATCAAACCAACCCGGTTCGGCACCGCCGCGCATCGAGGCCAGGGTCTCAGTCGATCAGATAGAGGCCATGGATGTAGCAAGCCTCCCAGCCGGTCTTCGTGGAGTCGTAGAAGTAGTCCAGACGCAGTTTCTTGCCCGTGGCCTTGGCGGTGAGCACCAGCGCCATCTTGTTGTTGCGCAGCTGCGTGTTCGGGGCTGCTTCGAGGTTGTAGAGATACAGCCCGCGCCCGCCGCTGCACACCGTGTTGACGGCGGGGATGAAGGTGACGAAGGGCGAACCCCACTCGTTGGCATAGATGGCGTCAACACTCACGTCGATGGACTCCGCCCGCACGTACGCGGCGCTGGCGGACACCGGCGCCAAAGCCAGCCCGAGCGCCAAGGTGGTGATTGCAGGCACAGAGTAGCGGCAGACCTTCATTTCAACGGCTCCTTTCGAAGAGGTGTTTGGGCGGCATCGTTCAGTCGCGGTTGCCGCATTCGCGCAGCCACTGCGCCAGAGTCTTGGGCGGCGCCTTGCGTTGGGGCGCCGGGATCGCGGGCGCCGCCTTGCGGCCCGGGTCCATCAGCGCCTGCATGCGCGGCACGAATGCGCTGTCGCCCAGAAAGACCTGCTGGTTCAGCGCTTCATCCCACAGCCGCACCTCGCGCCCGGCGGCCACCCACTGCGCGTAGTGCTGCTCGGCTCGGCGCCCGTCCGCGGGCGACTCGACCTCGTGGCCCAGCAGATAGGCATGCAGGCCCGGTGTGTCCAGCCAGGGCAACCCGCCGGCCAGGACGACGTGGCTGCGGTAGCTCGACCAAGGCCAGTCGGCCGGCCCCTCGACCATGCCAGCCCGCACGGGATTGAGCTCGACGTACCGGCACACCTCCAGCAGGTAAGCATCGCGGTCCACCAAGATGGCCTTGAAGCGCCCTTGCAGCAGATGCCCCACCAGCCCGTGCCGGCGGTTGAAGCGCTGGCTGTAAACGCCATTGATGTGCCGCATCAGCGCCGACAGGCTGCCGCTGTGCGTTTGCAGCACGAAGTGGTCATGGTTGCCCATCAGGCAGTAGGCCAGCATCTGCGCATCGAAACGATCGAGCCCCTGCTCGACCACCTCGAGCAGCGCCACCCGATCCTTGTCGTCGGCAAATATGCGCTCGCGCCGGTCACCCCGCGAAGTGACGTGGTAAACGGCACCTGGAAACTCGATGCGCAATGGGCGCGACACCTATGGCTCCTGCTTGCCTTTGTGGGACTTTAGATTTGAGACCTGACCCCGATGCCTGCAGTGGTTGCCCATCAAGCAGTAGGCCAGCATCTGCGCATCGAAACGATCGAGCCCCTGCTCGACCACCTCGAGCAGCGCCACCCGATCCTTGTCGTCGGCAAAGATGCGCTCGCGCCGGTCACCACGCGAAGTGACGTGGTACACCGCACCGGGAAACCCAATGCGCAAGGGGCGCGACACCAATGGCTCCTATTCGCCTCTACGGGACTTTAGATTTGAGACCTGACCCCGAGACCGCGAGACCGCGCGCTGCTCGACCACCTCGAGCAGCGCCACCCGATCCTTGTCGTCGGCAAATATGCGCTCGCGCCGGTCACCACGCGAAGTGACGTGGTACACGGCGCCTGGAAACTCGATGCGCAATGGGCGCGACACCTATGGCTCCTGTTTGCCTTTGTGGGACTTTAGATTTGAGACCTGACCCCGGTTCGGCTCGCGGCCAAGGTCGACCTCATCGTCTCCGGCGACAACGATCTGCTGTCGCTCGCCAGCTTCGAGAACATCCCCATCCTCGCGCCAGCTCAGGCCCTCGGACTGGTCGAGGCAGCTGGCAAGGGCTGACGGCCGGCGCGCTAGTGGTGAACAAGCATCTTGGCCAGGTGCTCAGACTCGTTAACCATCAAACGATGTGCCCCAACCGACTTGGAGACTACCGCGCGAAGCAACTTGCTCTCAGTGTTCAGGGACGAGAAGAACGACTCTGCGCCCGTCGAGAAGTCTCGGAGTATGTCGGCGATGGTATCTGCTTGAACCGGCTCGTAGGTTGCAACGCCTGTGCTAGCCACTACATCCGGCCGCATCAGTCTCGCGAGCGAAATCCATACGTGGGCTGCATGAAGCAGCGAACGCGGATCGACGTTTGCAGTAGACCTTTTCAGAACCGCCGCCTGCGCTTCGTCGAGGGGCAAATAGCAAATCGATAGGGTGGCATCGATCCCCGACCACTTGGACTTTGGGCGGGACCAAGCCCTGCAAGAGAAGATCCCCGCAATCGTCGGAGATAAGTCCTGCTCCCAACGCAGGGACAAGGTCTTCTCCAAAGGCTCATGTAGATCGACCAGGCGCCAAGTGGAGGAGCTGCAGTAGCGAGTCTCGAACTGACTACGCAACTCTTCAAGCGCAGCGAGTACCTTCAAGACGCCACCAGCACTTGAGGCTCACGGAGCACCACCAGCCCGCCCAGCGCCTCGCTGCCGCATCTCGTAGCGGCGGCGCTGCTCCACGACCTGACTTCCCCCGTATGGAATGAACAAAGGTCGAACGGATTCGAGGGGGACCAGCGCACGCTGTCCAAGCCGCTCTGCCACGTTGGCGTCGAGGAAGAACGCCCGACCTGACTGCACCGCGTCATAGTGCCCATGTTGCGCGGTCCGCAGAGCGGCACGAGGACCATTCTTCACCTCCTCAACGGTCACGAATTCAACGCTCGTCAGTCGAGAGTTGCCGTAAGCGAAGTCTGGCCTGAACTCTACGAGCTTGCCTTCCGCGTTGTAGTAACCCATGCGCGGCTGCTCAAAGAGCGTTTCACCGACGACGTGCCCGCGACCGAGCAGCTCTTGGCGACGAAGATCCTCACCGGATGCACCCTTTGAGTTCGACGTCTCGCCGGAGGTCAGCGCATTAAAGAGGTACCCAAAACCCGCCTGCAACGCCCCATTCCTGAACTTTCCGCCACCAATTACTGACGCCGTGCCCCCAGCGAGTGTCGTCGCAACGAACTGAGCTTCCAGCCCCCAGGTTTGCGTGCCTTCGGTCACTGCCTTGCCCAGCGCCGCAGCCATCGCAGAAGGCCCGCATCCGCCGCCGGTCACTTCGCCTTGAATGCAGCCCACGAACGCATGGGCGACCACCCTTTCATAACCTTGCAAGGGACTACCCCCGATGGCCCCGAAGGCGGCGCCGAAGAACGCCCCCATGACCAAGCCATTGATGTCGCCCCCAGAGCCGATGAAGCCCATGATGCCACCGCCGATGGCGCCCGTCACTGCCGTCGCAGACCAGCCGGTGATGCCGGCTGTCGCAAGGGCCTGGCCTAGACCGGCTTCGGCCAGAAGGCCGGAGGGCGACATCAACGCGAAACCGGCCATCGCCATGCCGACCATGCTCCAGTACTTGTTGCCCTCCATCGCCATGGCCGTGCCGGCGACGAACATGGCGACGCACACCGCGGTGTCCAGGCCGAAGATGCAATGCCCGCTCGGATCCGTATACCGCAACGGCCCATTTATCACATAGCTATACGTGTTGTAGCTCTGCAGGTCCTCCGGCATCGCATTCACCGGGTCGGGGCTCAGGAACCGCCCCCAGCCCGGCTCGTACACGCGCCCGTTCATGTGCACCAGCCCCAGCTCGTCCAGGTGCTCGTGCCCGGTGAAGCCGCGGTCGCCGTGCGCCGGGCCGCTGGCCCGCGTGTCCAGCGCGCGGTCTTCCAGCAGCCGGCGCCCCCAGGGGTCGAAACCCGGCCGCTCCAGCACCTGCCCCGTGCCGTCGCTCACCGCCACCACCGAGCCCAGCGAGTCGCGCTGCCAGTAGTGCAGCTGGCGCCCATCGGCGGGCACCGTGGCTGCGGTGGCCATCGCACCGGCCTGCGTGGCGTTCAGCGTCTTGATCACCGCCACCACCACGCCGCCCACGCTCACGTAGTGCCGGCTTTCGTTGCGCGTGAGCACGCCGCCTTCCAGCGTCTCTTCGCGCTCGAAGCTCAGGCCGCCGGCGTTGTCCGGGTGCAGCAGCCACAGCCGGCGCTCGGTGCTGCCGCTGGTGGTGATTTCCTGCACCCGCTTGAGCTGGTCGTCGTACCAGAAGCGCACCTTGTTGGCGCCGTACTGCAGCGTGTGGGGCAGGTTGAAGTCCGTCCACTGGTGGCTGCGCACCTGCGTGCCGCCGGTGGCAAAGACGTTGCCGTTGCCGTCATATGCCAGCCCCACCGTGCCGATGGTGGTGGCCGCGTGCGGCCGCGCGCCGTCGTAGCGGTAGTCGCCCACATCGCTCTTGCTCAGGATGTTGCCGATGGCGTTGTAGGCCACGCTCACCGTGCGGTTGGCTGCGTTCGTGCCCTCCACGGTGTAGCTGACCAGCCGGTCCAGCAAGTCGTGGCTGAAGCGCTCGGTGCCGCCGCCAAAGCCGGCGCTGCGGCTGGCCACGTTGCCCAGCTTGTCGTAGGTGTAGGCGTGGTTCAGCACGTTGTTGCTCGAGCCGCCCAGGCCGGCGCGCAGCAGCAGCGCCTTGCCGCTGATGGCGTCGAACTCGTGGTTGCTGCTCACCGCGCCGGCGCCGTAGCCCACCTGCGCCTTGACCAGGTTGCCGCGCGCGTCGTACGGGCTGGCAATGCCCTCCACGCTCCAGAACTTGCGCGCCGCGTCGGCATCGTCGGCCACCGCGGTGAGAAAGCCGCGCGCGTTGTAGCTGTAGCGCAGCGTCAGCCCTGAGGGGTACTTGAACTTCGCCGGCCGCCCGGTGGCCGCATCGTAGGTGGTGACGCTGGTGTACTGGATGTCCAGCTTCTCGGTCACCTGGGCCACGCGCCCCAGCGCGTCGTACTGCGGCTGGCGCAGCGTGGAGGGGTTGTTCTCGTCGTTGCCGGTCCAGCTCTTGCACAGGCGGGGCAGGCCGTTGGCCTGCGGGCACTGGTTGGTGCCGTCGTCGGCCAGGCTGTATTTCCAGCGCGCGGTGAGCGAGGGCGTTTGCCGCAGCGTGGTGCGGCCCATCGCGTCGTACTCCAGCGTGGTGACGTTCAGGTTGCCGTCACGCTGCGTCTTCAGCTGGCCCAGGGCGTCGTAGGTGTAGTGCCACTCGCCGCGGTCGGGGTCGACCATGCCGGTCTTGAAGCGCGCGGTGGTGGGCGTGTAGGTGATCGTGGTCTCGTGCCCGAGCGCGTTGCGCGTGCGCACCAGGTTGCCGAAGGCGTCGTAGGCCAGGTTGAGGGTGGCGCCGTAGGCGTCCACCGTCTGCGCCACCTGGCCCGCGCCGTTCTTGTGCGTGGTGCGGCGGCGCTCCTGGTTGTCGGTGGTGCTTTCGGCGGGCACCACGGCCGTGGCGCTCAGGCCCTGGTACTGCGCGCGCCCCACCACCACCTGCGGCGTGGGGTTGGTGCAGGCCGCGGCGCCGCTGGCGCAGCCGCGCCACCACTGCGCCGTCTCCAGCGGCCGGTGCAGCAAGTCGCGCTGCTGCGTCCACTGCTTCACTTCTTCGGGCGGCAGCTCGTTGGCGCTGGCCACGACATGCGGGCCCCAGGTGGCGGCGGCCATACCCAGCGCGTCGAAACCCGTGAGCGTGCGCGACCATTTGCCGTCGAAGGTTTCGCTCTCCTTGGCAATCTCGCGGTGCAGCGAGTCGAAGTGCACGCGCGCGCGCGCGCCGATGGCGTTGCCGCCGGCGTCCTTGAGCACATGCTCGACGAAGTAGGCGCTGCGGATGGCCAGCGTTGTCTGGCCCGAGGCGTCGCTCAGCAGCCGCCGGCTGAGGTAGTTCACGTTCACCGCCAGCCCGCTGAGGTTGATGCACGCGGCCGGCGCCGGGTTGGCGGCGGTGACCTTGGTGCCCTGGCAGTAGTAGGTCTTGGTTTCGGTGAAGTTCTCGGTCACCGCGCCGGTGGCGGAGCTGGGGTCGCGGTGAACGGGGGTGAAGGCCTTGGTCTGGCGGCCCAACGAGTCGAACTCTGCGCGCGTGGTCAGGTCGCGGCCGGCAGCTTGGGGCGCCAGGGCCACCTGGGTGGAGCTGTTCGCCTGACCGAACCGGGTGTCGTAGCTGGCCTGCGTCTGCGCCAGGGTGACGAAGGCCGTGCCGTTGAGCGTGCCGGTCTGCACCTTGGTCAGGTAGGCACCCGCCGGGTGGTTGTTGCCCGCCGCCGCGCCGGTGCTTTCCGCAAAGGTATTGACCGTGACGCGCGGGGCAAAACGCGCCGTGGTGGAAGCGCAAGGCTGCACCGTCACCTTCGAGCGGTTGCCGTACCCATCGTGCTCGTAGACGGTTTGCACGCAATGCGTGCCGTCGGGATCGACAGTCTCGGTCTTCACCTGCCCCGAAACTCGGTCGTAGGTGAAGGCCGTGGTCCGCACCAGGTCCTGGGCCCAGCCGGCTGTGGCCACGCCCGCCAGTGCAATGGCCAGCATGCGGGCACACCAGCGTGCCAACGCGGGCGGCCGCCCTCCCCCTCCCCGCTTGGCCAGCCGGAGCAGTTGCTGCATGGTTTCCTCAGTCGGCAAGAAGGAGTTCGAGGATCGCCGCCAGCGCTGCGGGCGCAAGCGGGCGCGGCGGCGCGGCCGGCTGCGAGCCCGGCGCGGCCATCAGGGTGGCGTTGGGCGAGTTGCCCGCGGCGGAAGCGCGCGCCCCGAACTGCGCCTGCACGCTGGGCGCCGTGGCCGTGACGGTGGCGCTGGTCAGGCGGCCGAGCAGCCACTTGCTGGTGTCGTCTTCGCCGTAGACATTGACGGTCTTCTTCGACCAGATGCGCTCGGGCGCCTCGGTGGTTTTCTCCACCAGTACGAGCACGTTGCCCAGGTGGCTCATCTGGGTGGTGGTTTCGGCCACGGGCAGGGCAATGCGGGCGCTGCCGTCCCAGTCCCACCGGTGGCTGACCGAGGTGGCCACATGCCGGAAGCGCGGGTTGGCCGGCACCGTGTCGCCCAGCGTGTTGGCGGTGGACTGCAGCAACACGAACGGGCGGTCGGCGCTCGGCTCGCTGGCCAGCGAGGTGCATCCGCCCAGCGCGCCCAGCCCCGAATAGACCTTGGTGCGCAAGTCGGCCAGCCGGATGGAACGTTCGGGCAGGCGCACCACGCGCCCCTCGAAGACCAGGCTGTCGCGCCCGGTGGCGCTGGCGGGCACGTCGCCGGAGCTCGGTATCAGCCCGCTTTGCACGGCGAACTTCTCTTCGCACTTGACGAGGCCGACTTCGCGCGCGTCATGCGCGATGGAGCTGGCGTCCACCTGCGGCCCGAGCCCCTGGTAGAACACCACATGGTCGAGGGTGTTGTTGCCTTCGTGAAAGACCCAGCGCTCGCGGAACCCGCGCGAGCCGCCCCAGGTATCGACCACCAGGTCCTTGTACAGGTAGCGCGCCACGCCGGTGAGCGTGTTCCGCGTGGCCTCGGCGCCGCCGGACACGTAGGCCCGGGTTTCGAAGACCAGCGGCTGGCGCGGCTGGACGATGAGCAGCCGCTCATTGGCGTTGGCGTCACCATTGCTGCGCAGGTAGACCTGCGGGCTGGTGCCCGGCGCGTAGGCGATGCGGGTCTCGGCGCCGACGCCGTCGGAGTAGTTGGTCAGCAGGGCGTGGCGAGCTGAGGGTGTGTTCGAGAAGCCGGCGGACACGCCGATGGAGGAGGCCGTGATGGCGAAGCAGCGTGGCCCATCGATGTACTCTTCACATTCTTGTTGCCCGGTGTCTACGACGCTGGCCGTGGCGCGGCAGAACACCGGCAGGCCGCTTCCGAACGGGTCGCAGAAGGCTCGGCCACCATCGGCCACGCCGACGTTGACATTGCTGAACGAGACGTCGGAGTAGGCCCAGGCGTCGGTGGCCGGCAGCACGGCGGAGCCGCCGCGTGTGAGGCGGCAAAGCAGGGTGCCCGGAACGCTGACGGTGCTGCCCCCCGCGATGGGGTCGGGAGATCTATCCAGGCGGCAGAAGTCGGGGTAGCCGTCGCCGTTGATGTCGACCCACCATCTCGAATAGGCATCGCCGGGCTCGATGGCCACCGAACGGAGTTCGTGGTTGTCAGCGGCCTGGCGATTGGTGTACTGCCAAGTCCTGCCATTGGAGAGTGTGCACCGGAGGTAGTAGCCACCCAGGTTGGGGCCGTCGATGCGACAGAAGTCGACATTGCCATCGGCGTTGATGTCGACGAAGGCCGCGCCTTCCCTGTACGGCAGGCTCACGGCCTCCGGCGTGGCAACCTCGGCGTCGTGGAATCCGCTCGGCCCGGAGATCACGCACGTCAGCACGCCGCCCGGCAGCACGCGGCAGTAGTCGGCCCGGCCATCGCCGTTGAAGTCAAAGAAGCCCTTAGGCCAGTTCGGGGCACCACGGACCAGACTCTTGGACCAAGCAGCGCTTTCGGGCGAGTAGGTGACGGTGGCTCGGTCAGCCGACGTGGAGGCAATGCGGCACCTCAGCTCGAAGCTCATGGCCTCGTTTCGCCAGAAATAACAAAGGTCGGCCAAGCCGTCGCCGTTCACGTCGGCAAGCTGGAAGTCCGGGGTGAAGTCTTGGGCGTCTTCGTCGTGAGCGACACCTGGAGGTTGCTCCGCGCCCCAAGCCAATGTCCAGGGCAACTCGAACCCCGTGCCGACAAAGTTTGGCCCCAGCCGGCAGATGAGCCGCGGCGAATCGAGCATGACGGCGCGGCAGACGTCGATGAATCCGTCGCCGTTGACGTCGGTCCAACGCATGCTGGCCGCGGAGAAGGCCGCGTGCTTCCCTTGCCACAAGTCGTTGAAGGCGCGCCTCTCCGCGCCCAGCCCGGCGTCCGTGGTCAGGTGGCACACCAAGTGTGGCTCGAAGAGGCCTTCCAGGTAGCAGAAGTCATCGCGTCCGTCGCCGTTCACATCCACCCAGGCGCGGCTCCAGTTCACCCCCACGCTCGGCAACGTTACGTTGTGCAGTTGCTGCGCCAGCGCAGGTGCGGGCGCCACGCCCGCCAGGCAGGCGAAGAAGAGAATCCAAGCTCCAATGCTGCGCATGGCTTTCATCGTGGTCGAACGAATAGGGTGAAGCCTGGCCGCATAGCTTCAACGAAGTGGCTGCCCAAGACCGTCACCGCCTGCAGTGTGGCGGCGCAGTGATGGGAATGGATCCGAACGCATCGCGGCACGGGTCGATAGGCGGTGGTGGCGGTGGCGGATCGATGGACACGGTCATGTCGAACACCTTGTCTTCCGCCCAGGCGAAGCTCACCATCGGAAGCGTGTCACCGTCGGCCCCGCGTTCTTGCAGGCCGATCAGGCGGCTGGCCAGGGTGGCGCGCCGGCTCGCACCCGTACCCTCTCTCGGCTTGTCGTAGTAGAGGTCGTACGAACGCACCAGCGCACCGGGCGACGCAATGCTCGTGAAGTTGCGGTAGGTTTGAATGGCGCTGATGCGCTGCGCCTGCTGCGACGAGGTGCCGGCCAGGAATGAGCGCACCATGTCTTCGCGCGCCTCGTAACGCAACACCACGGCGTTGCCGCCGGCCAACCCGGGGCGGTTGGTGTACCGCACGTACCACAAGGGGGCGGAGCCTGCGAACATTGCGGTGTTGCAGCTGCTGCCGCCGGTACCCACGGGCACCGGTGCGGCCACGTTGGGCATCTGGCCCTTGCAATACTCGAACTCGACGCTGCTGTTCACCCGGTCGCTGATCTTCCTGATCATCCACCGGTTGACGGTGGCCGCCTGGCCGGCGACGGGCAGCGTTTCGATCAGGCTGCTGGGAGGCGGGCTCGCACCATCGACGTTGCCAAACTCCATGATCAGGCCCGACTTCGTTTCGACCCTGAATCCGCGCGGCGTCTTCAACCCCGGCGCGCCGTAGGAGCCAATGGCCGTGATGCGCGAGAAGCTGTCGCGTTCGGTGCGGTACTCGGTGTCGCTGCCGCCGTATTGGGCTGGGTCGCTGGGGCTCACCAGCACGAGCCGTTGCCCGTCGAGGCAGAAGCGATCGTTGGCATCGAAATTGACCGAGCCACGTTCGCCGTCGAGGGCCTTCGAGCGCGGGCACCGCGTCACCGCGGAGACGCCGCTCAAGGTCCACCCCAGCCCGAACAGGCCGTTGGACGCGCCCGAGCCGTAGGTCAGCGCCAGCTGCGGTTCCATGCCGCCGATGCCGCGCGGCACCTGGATCGGAATGGACAGCGTGGCAGCCCCGCCTTCGGTCACCGCAAACTGCAACGGCGTCACGTTGTTGGCGTGCGCGCAGACCGAGGCCCCCAGCAGGATCACGGCCACGCGAACCAAGATGAGGGCGCTACTGCCCAGAGAGAATGACATAGTGGGCCAAGAAGTAGTCTTGATCGGTACAGGAGCCATAGAACTGCAGCGTTGCGCCGATAGCGCGCGCAGTCAGCACGAGCGCCAGCATGCTCTTGCGCTCGGCAGCCGCAACGGGCTCGCGAACGTAGACATGCTTGGCCGCCGGGCAGCCCGGTGCCCCCCAGCCTTGAGTGCTGGTGACGTAGAAGGTGGCGTTCTGGCCATCGATCTGGACGGTGGAGATCGGCGTTGTCGCGGTCACAGCAGCCTGCGCCAAGCACGGGGCAACGTGCGCAAGGAGCGCGGCGGCAATGCCTGCCTGTGCCACCCGCTGCATTCGTCGCAGCGGGCCCAATCGCGTGCGTATGGTGTTCTCTGTTCGCATGGCAACCCTTCGCATGGGGTTTGTCTCCCGCTGATCGAAGACTCGAAAGTCGCGCAGAACCGCGAACGCGAACCCAACAACGCCCCGCACCTCGGTCTCCTCTCTTTCCTCGCCTTTGTTCGGGGCGCGATGCTGTACGCCTGGCGTGCGGGCTGCAAGTTCGGTTGCATCCTGAGCGCAAGATGACAGCCCCCGGTGCGATCTCCACGGCACACGAGAACGCCCCGCCCCAAACCCTCAGCGGCCTGTTGCCACCAGGTGGCAGCGCACGGTGCGTCCGTCAGGGTCGGCCACGGAGCGCACCAGTCGCCAGCGCAGTCCGCTCCCCTCCCGGGCCTCAAAGGCCTCGAGCTTGCCCAGCAGCGCAACCGCGGCGGCGTGGTGGGGAGCCATCAGCTCGACCTGGACGCTTGCGTCGGTGGCCGAAGCGCTGAATGCGATGACGACCACCTCGGCCACCCGTGCATGCTCGAGTGCGTCGAGTGCAGCAGACCACGCGCCATTGCGCTCGAACAAGAACCCGCGTGCACTGGCCTCGTAGGGCCGCGCCGCTTGGGCCTGCGGATTCAGGGGGCGCGCCACTTCAGGCCGCGCTAGGTCGCTCAGGCGCTGTGCCTGGCGCACTTCATCGGCCTGCCCCTGAACCACAGCCGCGGATGCGGCGACGGCGATCCAAACGGCAGCGAGCGCCAGCCACAGGACCTGCGTCGGCCCGGCCGCTGTCACGAATTGACCGTCGACCGGCCTCATCGGCGTTCGGATGCTTCTGCGGCCACGCCTTGCAGCCGCCGCGGCGCCAGGACCCCATCGACCATTGCCGACCCGAACCGCTGCACCGGCACTGCGCCACCGGGCAGCACCGCCACTGCGCGGCGTTGCAGGATGGCGCGCGCCTGGTCCGGCGATGGGCGCGGCGCGTAGGCTGCCGCCTCGATCCACGCTGGGCCGGCCGCAGCCAGGAAGACGAGGCTGTCGGCATCTTCGATGGCGCAGCACTGCGGCTCGCCGGCGTTGTGCACCTGAGCCGTGGCGAGCGCCCACCACGGCCGAATCGACGTGAGGCGCAGGCCCGATCCGCGTGCGGCATCGTGGAGCTTCGAGATCACCGCGCTTTGCACGGCGACTGCCAGCGCAGGCTGCCTGGCCGGAAAGTCCTGCAGCCAAGCGACGCACTGCGCCCATCCCCACTGCGTCTGCGCTGCCGCTCGCGCCGCCGCCTCGGCTTCGTGCCAGCCATTCAGGCCCGCGATCGCCGGCAGCAGAATCGGCCGGGCGAAGGCCCCCGACAGCCAGGCCCGAAGGCGCCGGCGCCGCGACCAACGTGCACGACCGCCGGCCACCTCGGCGAGCAGCGATGGCAGCCGTTCCAGCGGGTCCGGCCATGGGTGCCAGCTCAAGAGCCTGCCGGCTTGGAGGGCGCCGACATGGCCGGGGCCGATGTAGAGGTCCAGCGGCTCACCATCCCACCACACGGCGGACCTCCTCCAGCGTCGTGCGACCGGCCAGCACGTGCCGCGCCGCGAGCACGGGCAAAGGCTCCACGCCCAGCGCGGCGCTGTGGGCCTTCAGCGCCGACAACGGTGCGCCGGAGGTGACTTGGTCACGCAGCGCGTCGTCGACCCCATGAACCTCAGCCACGACGAAGCGGCCTTGGAACCCGCTGCGCCGGCACAGCTCGCAGCCCACGGCTTGCGGCACGGCATCGGGCACTTCCAGGCCCAGGCCGTGCAGCCACGCGGCCTCAGGCTGCTGCAGCGGCCGACTACGCGCGCAGTGCGGGCACAGCACACGCAGCAGGCGCTGCACCAGTACCCCGTTCAGCGAAGACGTGAAGCCGAACATGTCGAGCCCGAAGTGCCGGAATCGCCCGACGATGTCGGTCAGGCTGTTGGCATGCACGGTGGTGAACACCTGGTGCCCAGTCAACGCGGACTGCACGGCGATCTCGGCGGTCTCGGCGTCGCGAATCTCGCCGACGAGGATGCGGTCCGGGTCATGGCGCAGGATCGATCGCAAGCCCTTTGCAAAGGTCAAGCCCTTGCGGTCGTTGACCGGAATCTGCAGCACGCCGGCCAGCTCGTACTCGACGGGGTCTTCGATCGTGATGAGCTTCTCCGTGCCCGTATTCACCTCGGACAAGGCAGCATAGACCGTGGTCGTCTTGCCGCTGCCCGTGGGCCCGGTCACGAGCAGCATGCCGCTGGGCCGCGCCACCAGCTCGCGAATCCTGGTCAACGCGCTGCCGGCGAAGCCGAGCCGATCCAGCGACAGCGCCTGCTGCGCCGAGCGCAGGCGCGCCTTGTCCAGCAGCCGCAGCACGGCGTCTTCACCGTGCACGCTGGGCATGATCGAAACACGCAGGTCGATGCCGGCCGACCCGAAGTCGAAACGGAAGCGGCCGTCCTGCGGCAGGCGGCGCTCGGTGATGTCGAGTTGCGCCATGACCTTCAGCCGCGAGATGGCCTCCTGCGCCCTTTGCGATCCTTCCATTCGCGCGTGTGTGACCAGCACGCCGTCTTGACGCAGCTTCACCGTCACGCCGCGGCGGTCGCATTCGAAGTGCACGTCGCTGGCGCCGAGCTCGTACGCCGCGCGCAAGGCGTGGTCGACGAAGCCGACGATCGGACCTGCCGCGCTCGCCGCCGCAGCTGTCAACCCGTCACCAGGCTCACCCGACCTCGGCGCCGCACCGACCCACGTCGACAGCACCGCCCTCGTGGTGGCGGCCAGCTCGAGCTGCATCCCCAGGCGCCGCATCACGCGCTGCACCAGCGCGTCATCCCATGGGTCCTCCGCGGCCACCACGCGTGCATGCGGCAGCGGCCCTGCGAGCTGCCGCACCACCACGCAGCGCCACTCGCGGGCGGTGGCCATGTCCAGTGCCTCGAAGTCGGGAATGGCCTCGTCGGCGCGCAGCACCACTTCCACTCCGGCCTGGGCGCGAAGCCCTGCCGCGACATCTTCAGCGCGCGCGCCCGGCAAGCGCAGCAGCAAGTCCAGTACCGCTTCGCCCCCGGCGCGGTGCTGCTCGCGCGCCAGGCGGATGGCATCGGCCAGGTCGGCCATCGGTACCGCGGAGCCGCTCATCGCGGCCCACCCACGCTGCCTGCGATGTCGAAGATCGGCATGTACATCATGACCACCAGGCTGCCGATCACGAGCGCCACCGCCAGCATCAGCAGTGGCTCGACGAGCCGCGTTGCGCGCTCGACGAAGGTCACGAACGCGTTGGCATGGCGCGTGGCCAAGGTCTGCACCACCAGGGCGAACGACCCGCCACGCTCGCCGGCCGCCAGGAGCCGCTGCGCCATGACATCGGCCAAGCCGGCGGCAGCCAGCGACTCCGACACCGTCTTGCCGGCGGCCACCATCTCGCGCGCCCGCGCCACCCGGGCGCCCAGGTGCGGCCCCAGCGCCACGGCCGCGGCCATGCGAAGCGTCTCTTCGATGGTGTAGCCGCCTCGAACCAGCAGGCTCATGGCCTGGAAGAAGTTGGCAAGCCTGAAGTCTTCGACCGGTCTGCGCAGCAGCGACGCCCGTTCGAGCCAGGCGGCCGCCCGTGCCTGCACGACCCCGCCGCGCCAAGCCGCAAGCACCAGGGCCACCAATCCCACCGCCGCGGGCACCAAGGCCCACCCATGCATGCGCAGCATGCGGCTCAGCGCAAGCACGAACTCGGTGGCCGGGCTCAGCGTGCCGGCGAAGCCGGAATACATCAGCGAGAAGCGCGGGATCACGTACAGCAGCAAAAAGCCGGCGATCAGCGCTCCGAGCCCGATGACCAGCGCCGGGTAGAGCGCAGCACTCACCATCTGCCTGCGCAGCCGCTGCAGCAGATCATCGTAGCGAAGGTACTCGGCCAGCGCGTCGGCCAGCCCGCTGGTGCGCTCGCTCGCGAGCACGCCGGCCACCAGCACCTCCGAGAACGCGCCCGTCTCGCGCATCGCCTGGGACAACGCCGCGCCCTCATGAAGCCGGGCAAGCAGCCGGTGGTGGACCGATTGTCTCGCGTCACCCTCGCTCATGCTCGCGCTCGCTGCCGCCAGGGTCTCGAGCGCTTCCACCGGGCTCATGCCGGCACGCAGCAAGGTCTCGAACTCGCGGCACCACGCCGCCGCATCGAACGTCGCCCGCCGCGGCGCCGGCAGCTTCCACCCCTGTGCGGCAACCGGACGAACGCCCAGGACGACACCGCCGCCCTGGGCTGCGCGCTCACGCGCCTCATCGGCGGACGCTGCACGCCATACCTCCTCGATCACCGCGGCCCCGCCGGGCACCAGGTATCGCACGCGAAACGCTCGGCTCATCGAACGATGTCCGCATCGTCGCCGCTGCCGCCGGCAGCTCGATCGCGGCCGAGGCTGAGCAACTCGAACTCGTGTCCGGCCGAACCCGGCGCCCGATACTGATAAGGGCTGCCCCAAGGGTCCAGCGGCACGTCACCTTGAAGGTAGGGCCCACGCCAGCGCGGCTCGTCGGTGGGCTGCGACACCAGCGCCCTCAGTCCCTGGGCGCTGCTCGGGAAGCGCCCAGCGTCCAGCCGGTAGGCGTGCAGGGCCTTGTCGAACATGTCCAGCTGTGCCCGCGCGGCGACGACCTCCGACTTCGACACCTGACCCAGGAAGCGAGGCGCCACGATCGCCGTCAGCAGCCCGATGATCAGCACCACCACCAGCAGCTCCAGCAACGTGAAGCCGCGCGCTCGGCAAGCGCATGGTCGATGTTCAAGCACGGTCACGGCTCCTTCGGAATGAACTTCCAGTCGCTGTAGCGCGCGGCCTCGACCAAGCGGACCACCGGCGTGTCGATGCCGCTGCGTTGCCAGGGTCGCCTGTCGTCGCGCGAATAGACGCCGGCAACACCCCCATCGGGCGCGCGCACCAGCCCCCAGGGCCGCTGCGGATTCAACGGGTCGGCGTACAGCCGCCGCAGATGCCGCCGCGTGCCCACGAACCGGGTGTCGAGCACCAGATCCTCCAAGGCACGCGGGTACCGGCGCTGGCTGCCGGGCGACGACTGGTGGTAGCTGGCGATCGCCGCGGCGTAGATCTGGCCCACGCGCAGGAGCTCCTGCTCCCGCTCGCGCTGAGCCTGTTCGGCCCATATCGGCCCCAGCGCAGCCAGCCCCAGACCGACCAGCGCCACGGTCGTCAGCAGCATCACGTAGGTGAAGCCGCGGGGCGCCACGACGACGCGCCACTCACCAGTCTGCATAGCTCGTCCCATCGCGCGCCAGCCCGGGTGCGCCGCTGCGCACATCGCTCATGACCGCCGTGGCCGGCTGGCCGTTCGGGCCCAGCGGCAGCCAGCTGTCGGCGCGCTCGGTGAGCGGGTCCAGCGGCAGCGCTCGCAGGTAGCGCTCGTTGACGAGTTCCTGCAAGCCGCTGGGATAGCGCGAGCGGTCGGCGTGGAACTTGTCAATCGCCTCACGCATGGCGGCCAGGTTGTGGCGCAGCACCACCTCGCGGCTGCGGTCGACGTGTTGGAAGTACCTGGGCGCTGCAATGGCCAGCAGCGCCGCCAGCGCAGCGAGCACGACCAGCAGTTCAATGAGCGTGAAGCCGCGAGGCGAACGCATGATCGCCATCACCACTGCTTCAGCGGCACGCCGTTGAGCCCCACTTCCTCGGATCGTGAGGCCACATCGAACACGTCCGTGCCGGGCGCCGGGCGGTCGGGCGGCGAAGCGTGGCTGCGCAGGGCCCACGTTTTCTCCGCCGGCAGCGAGGGGTCGGCAAACGGGTCGCGCGGAATGCGGCGCAGGATGTACGACAGCTGTCCACCGCGGCGCGTGTCGGGCACGCCCTGCGCGAGTGCCTCGAGGCTCGGGGGATAGCCGGCAGTGCCGGCCGGCACGGCAATGCCACCTTCCAGCGTGGCACGGTGGTACTCATCGATGGCTTCGCGAATCTGCCACAGCGCCTGCTTCAATTCCCGCTCGCGTTCGCGTCGCAGGTTCAGCTCCGCCAGCGGCAGCACCATGGCCGCAAGGATGCCCATCACAGCCATCACCGCCAGCAGCTCCACCAGCGTGAACCCACGAAGCCTCGATCGCCGGGTGCCCGTATTCACTTGATGTTCAACCTCAGGGGCTGCGGCAGCGGCACCGCTGGGACGGGCACACCAGCGGCCACGGGCTCAAAGCCGAGCAGTTGCACCTCGCCCACGCCGGCGGCCAATGCACGCAGACGCAGAGTCACCGCCGTGCCGCGACCGCTGGCCCCGTCCGCCTGGTTGCGCAGGACACCGGCGCGTGCGGCTCCCGCAGACGCGTCGATGGCTCGGGTGAACGAGGTCGCACCTGCTTGCCCTTGCCGGAAGAAGTCGCCCTCCTCGATCTCGAGGAGCTGCAGCGTCGCCGAGGTGAACCGCAGGTGCATCGGTGCTCCGCGAAGCGCGGCGCTGCTGTCCAGCTCGAGTGCAACGGTGAAGGTCTCGCCAATCTTCGCCTCGGCGGGTGCGCTCCAGCGCAACGAAACCGCCGTTGGCGCGGCAGGCGACGTCAGCCCAGGGCCGGGCGTTGCGGCGCCCACAGGGGTCGATGCGGGCGACGGCGCGGCCATCGACGCGGACGCAGCCGCTGGAACGGCGCCCCGCGCAGCCGCCACCTGTGCGTTCGGTTGCGCGCTCGGCGGCACTGATGCGGCATCAGGTGCCGAGGGCAACGCGGCCGTTGCACTGGGCCTGACCGCCGCGGGGCCAGTCCCGGGTGATGCGGCGGCTCCGCCACCAGCCGTTGCGTTGGGGGCGCGGTGGGGTGCCAGGCCGCCCACGGGCCGCACACGGGGCATCGACTCGGTGCCCACCCACAACTCCGCATCGGCCGCTTCGGGACGCCGGATGTTGCGCAGCACGCGCGGTGTCACCGCGAGGACCAGCTCGGTGCGTTGGGTCTCGTCGCGCTGGCTGGAGAACAAGCGCCCGGCCAGCGGCAGGTCACCGAGGCCCGGCACGCGCGCTGCGCTGCTGCGCTCGTCGCGACTGATCAGGCCCGCCAGCAGCTGCGTTTCGCCATCGCGCAGGCGCAGCAACGTGCTCGCGGTGCGGGTGCCGATCTGGTAGGCCAGCGAGCCCGAGGCAGTGCGCACCTCGCGCGCCAGCGAACTCACCTCCAGGCTCACTTTGATGGCCACTTCGTCGTCGGCGAAGATCGTCGGCTCGACGTCCAGCTTCAGGCCGACATCCAGATAACTCACGCTGTCGGCGACGAAGCCGCCCTGCCCCGCCGTGGCAGTGACCACCGGCACCTTGTCGCCGATCAGTACCTTGGCCTTTTCGCGGTTGCGAACGCGAATGCTCGGGTTGGCCAAGGTATTGAAGTCGCCCGCCTCGCGCTTCAAGCTGAGCATCAGCCCAGCGACGCTGACGCCGACGCGGTTGGAGTTGAAGCCGGCCAGGTTGCCCAGCGTCAGGCCGCCGGCGGCGCCCGAGGGATTCAGAGGTGTCAGACCGATGGTGTCGGGGAAGTGGAGGCCGAGGTCGGTGAGGCGGGTCGTGCGTACCTCCATCACCTCCAGCTCGAGCAACACTTCGGCGTCATTGGTGTCGTAAAGCGCGATCAGGCGCTCGGCCAGCTCGATGGTTTCCGCCGGCTCGCGAATCGCCACCATGTTGGCGCGCTCGTCGACGAAGGGCTCGCGAACCTTGAGCATCGACCGCAGGAACGCCGCCGCCCCCTTGGCCTCGGCGCTGACGAGGTGGAACACGCGCACCACCTGCTCCTGGTACTCGCGCTGCTTGTCGGCCGTGTTCGGGTAGATGAGGACGGTCTTCTCGTCGAGCACCTTCTTGGCCAGCTGGTGCGTACTCACGATCAGATCGAGGGCATCCTCGACCCGCGCCGCGCGCAGGAACAGCGTCACCCGCACGTCCTGGCGGATGTCCTTGTCGAACACGAAGTTGATGCCGCTGTGCCGCGTGACGACATCCAGCACCGTGCGCAGGCTCGCCTCGCGGAAGTCCAGCGAGATCGGGCGCGTCTCGGCAAGACCGAGTTGCGCGGCCTTCACTTGCGAACGGCGCTGCTCGGCCAAGAGGCGCCGCTGCAGACCCTGAAGCTCCGTGTGGCGCGGGTTGTCCTTCAGCGCCTGATTGATGACGCTCAATGCCGTCTGCGGCTGCTGCTGGGCAGCCAGGGCTTCGGCCTGCGCCAGAGCCTCCTGCTGGCGCCTTTCCACGGCCAGATCCGCCAGCAGCGCCGCCACACGCTTGCCGCCGGTGTCGAACACCAACGCGCGCTTGAGCAGGGCTTCTGCCTCGGCGAAGCGGCCCGCGGCTCGCTCGCGCGTCGCCTCGGTGGTCAGGCGCAGCATCGCTTCATTGCGCGCCAACACCAGACCTGAGCGCAACAGCGCACTGTCCGGGTGATCCACTAGGCCTCTTTCCAACGCTTGCACAGCCGGCTCATAGCGCGCAGTGCGCATCAGCTCGTCGGCCTGCTGGCGGATTCGCTGCGGCGCACAGGCCGCCAGGGCCGCCGCAAGGGCGAGGACCGCGAATGCCTTGCCCCAGCGGCGGTAGCCCGCCTGCGCTGTGACCCGGGCCTGCCTGCCGGACGCACTCATGGTTGCGCTGCCGTGCGTTCGTCGAGCGCGGGTGTGTGCACGTCGACCAGTTGTCCGCTCGCGCCATGGAGCAAGCGCACGGCAGCCGTCTCGATGGACTGGATGGAATAGCCATCCTCCAGCTGCAATCCGGCCCGGGCCACGATGGCCACCTCGCCGCGCAGCAGCAGCACCAGCCGCTCACCTTCAGGCGTGCGCATCGTGCCCAGGTAGCGCACGCGGGGCGGAGGCGCGGCCACCGCGCCGACCGGCGGTGAGACGGTGGGCAGGGGCGGCGATACCGGCTCAGCCTGGGGTTTGGCCGGCTTGGCTTGTATCAACGCAGTCGTTCTCGCCGGCCCTTGCGACGGCGGCGCGAAGATGTCGCACTTCGCCGGCAGCACACGCAAGGCTGGTACGGTCTGCGGCAGCGGCTGCGGCCAGGCGGGGCTGGCCTCCTTCGCGAGCCTATCCGCGAGCACGCGCACAGCCGCTGCGTCGCCCCGCACGGGCGTTTCTCGTGCCCGCTGGTCGGCGGCGGGCACGATGGGCGCCTGCTCGAGACGCGGCATCCACAGCGCGACGGCAGTCAGACCCAAGGTCACCAGCAACATCCATCGCAACGCCGGGCGCATGGCTCAGCGCCCCGGCACGGCAACGGCCGCGCCCTCTGGCGCGTCGGCCTGCGCACCCCGCGCCCACACCGCAAGCACGGCCTGCGCTTGTAGCTTGTCGTCACCAGCCCCGGCAGCGCGCAGCCGCATCGAGCGCACGGTGGCGCTCTCGGCATGGTTGACCCACAGCTCGAGCACGTGCTTCACCGCACGGTAGTCGCCGTGAAGCTCCACCTCCAGATCCTGTCGGCCCAGGGTGCCCGCAGTCGCTGCTGCACGGCTGCCCGAAAGACTTGCCAGAGTGACACCGCCTGCGGCGCAAAAGGCCTGGAGGCGGCTGACCAACTCTGCCGCCTCCGGCGCTTGCTGCGGCAGCAGATGCACGAAGTCAGCTGGTGTCGGCTGGGCGGCTGGCTGGGGCGCAAGCGCGGTTTGGCGGCGCGCGTCGTCCAGATGCGCGAGGGCATCGGAAAGCTCCACTCGGAGGGTGACAAGACGCAGGCCAGCCCAGGCCGCGGCTGCGCACGCCAATGCAACGCCAGCGCTCCAGAGCACCCAGGCGACTCGAGGGGGCAGGATCGCGCGCCGATGCGGCCGAGCCCACGCCCCAAGCCAGCTAAGGCCGCGCACGACCCTGGGCCGCCACGCCGATGTCGGCGTGGCCTGCTCGCCAGTGCAGCCGGTGGGGGCTCTCGTAGCGCACCTCGAACGCCGGGTCAGTCTCCCAAGTAGATGCCGTGGATACAGCAAGCCTCCCAGCCTGTCTTGGTCGAGTCATAGAAGTAGTCAAGCCTGACGCGCCTACCGGTGGCCATCGCGGTTAGAACCATCGACATCTTGTTGTTGCGCAACTGCGCGTTCGGAGCCACTTCCAGGTTGTAGAGATACAACCCCTTGCCGACGGCGCTGCAGGCGCTGTGAACGGTCGCCGAAAAGACGACGAACGGTGAGCCGTGTTCATTCGCGTAGATCGTGCTGACAGAGACGATTGGAGAGTCTGGGGAACGGCACATAGGTGACCGCACAAGGCAACGCCGCCAGTGCCAACAGCACAGCACCACCAAGACGCCCAGTACGTCTGTCTTTCATGCTCAAGCTCCAAGATGCCCGGACCGTCGATCGCTTTGGTGAGGAACTAACGTTCATGCATGGGCAATGCTGTCAATCAATCAAGAACACCGCGTTGACATCCTCGCCGTCAGACCAACGCAAGCAGGTGTCGCTGCCGGACACTCTGACACGCTTTCCAGTGGCCTTTGCCGTGAGCAACATCGCCAGCTGCTGCTTGCCGGCACTTGACGTTTCGGACTTGATCACCCAGTACGGGTTCGTAGCACAGGCCGGCCGGCCCGTCGCCGAACCGCCGCCCAGCCAGAAGTAGACAAGGCCGTCAGAGGCACGCACCGAGAGGTTTGTCACTTGACCGACCTCTTCACCAGCAAACGCGCTGACGCTTGCTGCAACGAAGGCCCCCGCTAGCGCGAGGCGCAATCCATGGTTCGGTGTCGGCATTGATGTGCTCGAGAGGGCGGGTTGAAGAGGGTGGGCCTGTGCGCTGCGCGCCGGCGAGCCCGAACGAAGTCAGGGCGGGAGGCTACCTGCAGGGCGCCGCGCCACAAGCGCGTTTTCCTTTCGATGCGAACATGACAACGTCATCAATGGGCTTGCGCGCACGCATGGTCTCAGGGTCTATTCGTCGATGCACGGGCAATTCGGGCCGCGAGATCATCTCAATGCACCGCTATTCGGTTCGTTGTCCCACGGGATTCGTGCTCAGCGTCGTCGCCCAGCCGACACTTGCACTGCAGGCGCGCGGCTGGGCCGTTGCGCGTGCGCATCGCCACACGACCAGCTTCAATTCTTTCTGCCGATGAGCCGGTCAGTCCCGTTAGGCACGTTAGCCCGTTGGGTTCCGCCACAACCGTGACGGGCGCGCCACCCGCAATGCGGTGACAGTAGCGGCTTGCGTTTCGGGGGCGGCTTGCTCTCGATGCCACAGCTTGCCGCCGACCGTCACCGCCCATGTACAGCCTGGAGTCTTGCCGCGAGAGCGCAGGCGCTGCGCGGCGCGTCCCTGCGCTTTCTCGGCCTGCCGGATTGGTTTTCGCCGCGCGTCATGCTGGCGGCGTGGCTGGCCGTGATGTCACTGCCGGCGGCGGGGCTGCACCTCATGCGCCTCAGGTGGCCACGAGCCCCCTGGTGGCTCTTCGGTGCCTATGG
>JAEUOX010000025.1 GCA_016790475.1 Rhodoferax sp.
TTGAGCTTGCCGGTCTTGAAGGTGCCGGTGTACCAGTAGCGGTAGGTGGTGCCGGTCTCGCCGATGCGCACCGGGGCCTGGCTGTTGTCCAGCACCAGCGTGCCGCTGCCCTCGGCGATCGTGACGGTGAACTCCGCGTCCAGGTCGGTGATGCTGGCGACATCCAGGCTGTCGAAGCCGTTCAGGCCGAAGGTCACATCGAACCAGCCGCGCTGGTTCAGCAGGTCGGCGTCGACGCTGCCGCCGGCCACCGGGTCGGCCAGCGCGGCGGTCAGGACGACGACCGTGAAGCGTTCCGCGGTACCGGCTGCGACACTGGTGCCCAGGTTGCCTACGACGGCGCCGCTCTCCACGACGCCGGCGGTGTCGGTGGCCGCCGACTGGAAGCTGTCGGGGGCCATCTCGATGCGAACTTCGCCCGCAGCGAAGTCACCCTGCAGGAAGTAGCGGAAGGTATTGCTGTTGGTCAGCCGCAGCACCGGGAGCGCGATCGATGCGAAGCTGACCGTGCCGCGGCCTTCACCGGTGATCGCGAACTCGGCACCCGGGTCGGTGATGGAGTCGGCATCCAGCACCATGCCGGTGACCGGCTGGTAGCGGATGTCGATGTAGCTGGTGTTGGCCGTGGCCGGGGTGGCGACCTGCAGCGTGTCGGCGGCGGTGTTCTGGCTGCCGTCGGTGAACCCGATGGCACCGGCGATCAGCGTGACGGTGACCTCGCCGCTGGTGTAGGAGCCCAGCGTGAAGTAGCGGAAGGTGAAGGTGTTGCCGGTGGACGGGAGCAGGACCGGGGCCTGGGTGCCGTCGAGGCGGATCGCGTGTCCGCTGGCGGCGTTGATCGTGAATTCGGGTGCGAGGTCGTAGATGCTGTCGAGGTCGAGCGTCTTGCCGGAGGGGAAGCCGAAGGTCACATCCAGGAAGCCGCGGGCGTTCAGGGAGGCCATGCCGACCAGGCCACCATCGGCCGGGCCGGTGACGCGGCCGGTCGTGCCCTGCAGCGTGAAGGTCTGGCGGGTCTCGCGGTTGGTCGTGGTGCCGCCGACGCTGGAGTCGGTGACGGAGCCGGCATCCACCTGCACCGTGACCTGTCCGCTGCCGGCGACCTGGAACTGGCTGGCGTTCACGTAATAGCGATAGACGCCATTGCCCAGCGGCGTGGCATCGACCAGACCCATGTCGACCGGATGGATGCCCGCCGGTGGGCCGAGGATGCCGGCACCCGACAACGTGATGTCGCCGGATTGCGGCACGGCCGTGATGGTGTACGGCGCGCTGGCCGGGTTGACCTGCACCGAGGGCGTGAAGGCGATGTCGATATAGCTGTGGCTGGCTGCGGCCAGCGTGCTGGCGTCCGCCGCCTGCGCAGCGGCGGTTGCCGCGGTGGCACTGGTGAAGGACCAGGCCTGCGGCGCGTAGACCAGCGTGACGCTCTGCGTGCCGTCCACGGCAAAGTCGCCCGACACCCGGTAGCGGTAGGTGTTGCCGTCGCCGATGCGCTGCGGCGCCACCGTGCCGACCAGCGCGATCGTGCCGCTGCCGGACTTGGCGGCGTTCTGGCCGCTGTAGCTCAGCGTGAACTCGGCGGCCAGATCCAGGATCGACGCGGCATCCAGCGTGAAGCCGGCGGGCACGACCGCGTCGAAGTTGACCGTCAGCCACTGGGCGCTGGTCAGTGTCACGCTGGCCTGGGCCGGCGCCGGGCTGCCGGTCTCGGTGAAGGACCAGCTGCCGTCGATGAAGGTGATGTCGACCACATCGTCGGTGCCGGCGGCGGCAGCATAGTTGCCGGTGGTCCAGTAGCGGTAGGTGACGCTGGTCGAGCTATTGGTCAGCGGTGTCAGCAGCACCGGCGCCTGACCGGCGTCGAGCTTGACGGTGCCCAGGCCGGCGCCGCCAAGCGTGAATTCCGGCGCCAGGTCGGTGATCGATGCCGTGTCGAGGCGGTAGCCGGCGCCGCCGAAGTTCCAGGTCACGTCCAGGTAGCCGCGGTTCGTCAACACGCCGATGTCGATCTGGCCATTGGCACCCGGCGACACGATGTTGACCGTGGGGCCCTCGACCGTGAAGGTCTGGGCGGCGGTATCGATCGAGCGGTTGTCGCTGCTGTCGCGCCAGCCTTCGCCGTTGTTGGCCTCGTCATAGCCCAGGAAGCTGACAGTGATCGTGCCCGGCGTGAAGGCCGTGGCCGTTGAGGTGTAGCGGAACTGCGTCACGCCCTTGTTGGCGAGCTCGGCGTACCAGTCGGCGTCGCTCTGGCCGACATCCTGCGTCAGCGGCTGGGCGGTCGCCACGCCATTGGCGTCGACGATGATCTCCATCGGCGTCGGCGTGCCGCCGACCGTGCCCAGGCCGGACAGCGTGAACTCCTGCCCGCTGTCCAGGATCGACGCGTAGTCCAGCCCGGCGCCCGGGGTCGGCCGGAACATCACGTCCAGGTAGGTGGTGCCGGCCGCGTTGGCCACATGCACGTCCACGGCAGGCCGGTTGGCGCTGAACGGCGAAACCACCTCGGCCACCGGATCGACCAGCGTGAAGCTGAAGGTGACGTTGCGGTCGGCGTTGGCACCGGTGGAATCCTGCCAGGAGGCGGCGGCGGTGGCCAGCGTCAGCGTGTAGGTGCCGGCGGTCACACCGGCCGGCTCGAAGAACATCCGCACCTTGCCGTCGCCCAGCGAGATCCAGGACTTGCGGCCGTTGTTGTCGGACACCACGCGGGTCAGCGCATTGCTGTCGCCGCGGCGCTGCAGCGTGGCGCCGCTGGCCGCGAAGCTCTGCAGTGCGGCGTCATTGATCTGGCCGGTGGACGAGGACACCAGGCGCACATCGATGTAGGGCAGCATGAAGACCGGCACCGCCGAGACGGTGCTGCTGGTGACGCCCTGCCAGACATTGTTGGCATCCTGGAACGCGCCGGTCGTCGAGAACACCTCCTGGCCGTCGGCCGCCGTGAAGGACCAGGCCTCCTTGAGCCAGATGATGTCCACCGGGCCGGCCGTCGGATCACCCTCGACCCAGAACCAGAACTTGCCGTCCACCAGCACCGGCGCCTGGGTCGTGTCGAGCCGCACCTTGCTCGCCTCGCCCAGCCGGAACTCCGGCGCCAGGTCGGTGACCGAGGCCAGGTTCAGCGTGGCGCCCTGCGGACCGCCGGGGATGTCCACCACCAGGTAGCCGCGCCCGTTCAGCGAGCCGGTGCCCATCGTGCCGGCATCTGTCGGGCCGACCAGGCGCACATAGGGCTTGCCGGTCTTCGGATCGACGACGGTGAAGGTGGCCTCCTCGCCGGTGTTCGGGTTGCGGAAGCCCATCTTGAAGCGGCCGTCGATCGTCAGCAGCTGGACCTGGTCCGGAATGTCGGCCAGGAACAGCACCGTGGCCTCGCCGGCCGCGATCTTGGACAGATCGGCATACAGCCGGGCGCTGATGCTCAGGTTGTCGGCCGCGAAGTTCAGCTTGCCGACGACCAGCAGCTTGCCGTCGGTCGAGATGCGCAGGATGATCTCGCCGTTGAAGACCTCCTTGGACGCGTAGATCGTGAAGATCTTGGCGCCGCCGGTGATGAGCATCGGCGCCGTGAAGGCGGCCGTGAAGCCGTTCTTGGACGGGTCGGCCTGGATCGCCCGGTACTGCTTGATGACCTGAGCCCGCACGCCGGCCAGCCACTGGTCGGCGGTCTGCGCGGTCGGCAGCTGGAAGTCCGGCCCGCGCAATTCCTCCGGCTGGTCGATCGAGGGCAGCGTCTTGAAGAACTCGACGCCGGCGGAGAAGTCGTTGATCGACAGGCCGGTGTTAGGCTCCAGCAGGATGCCGCCCGGGATCGACGCGCTGATGAACACGCCCAGCGGGCCGAGCTCGGACACCGCGAACTTGATCGTGAAGCCGCCGATGCCGGCGAACGCGAAGCCGCCCTCCACGCCGATGAAGAAGACCCGGTCCACCACCGGTGTCGTGGTGTCGAAGCTGGTGATCTCGGCGCCGTTGGCGTCCAGCTTGATGATGCCGCCGATCAGCCCGGCCGTGATCTGGCCGCCGAACATGTCGCCCTTGAGCTGCACGCCGATCGACCCGATGTCGATGATCGGGAACTTGCCCTGCAGCAGCAGCCCGACGTCGATCTTGACACCCTCGATCGCGCCGGAGAACTCCAGGCCCGACATGCCCTGCAGCCCGGTCACCGCGGCCGACAGTGTCAGCACGAAGTCGCTCGGGTCGTCCTGGATGTCGCGCCAGGTGATGCCGATCTCGGTGATCTTGATCGGCAGCCAGGCCGGCCACTTGAAGCTGGCCCCGGTGGCCGAGCCCACGCTGATGAAGACGCCGAAGCCGGCCTTCGTGACGAAGGTTCCGTCGCCCAGGAACGCGAAGTTGCGGCCCTCCCCGCCCAGCACCAGCGAGCCGATCGTGACCTCGGCGCCGACCGAGCGGAAGCTGACCATCTCCTCGGTCGCCGACGCCGAGGTGTTGATCGCGACATCGGTGGCGTTCAGCGTCAGCACCGAGCCCAGCGTGATCTTCAGCGTGTCGGCCCGGAAGATGAAGCCCTTGACCTTGCCGCCCTCGAACTCCAGCCCCAGGCGGATGGCCTCGGTGTTCGGCACGCCCGGCGCGATGTCCGGCTCGGACAGCCGGTCGCTGATGATGGCCGACACCGGCTTGCCCGGCAGGAAGCGCGCGCCGCCGGAGGCAAAGAAGATCGTGCCGTCGAAGGTGACGCTCTGGCCGAAGGTGACCTTGAAGTTCGTGACGCCGACGCGCAGGTCGTCGAACTCCAGGATGCCGGCGATGCCGATCTTGCCGGTGCCGCCGGACGTCTGCTGCATCGCGTTCGGCCCGGTGGTGCCCGGCTTGTAGATCAGCTGCGCCTCGCCGATGTCAAAGCCGTCCATGTAGACCACCAGGCCCGGGCCGTTGTTCGGGTTGATCTGGCCGGTGATGCCGAAGGACGGGAAGCTGATCGAGGCCTGTTGCACGACCAGCAGGCGCTGGCGGGCGCCGCCGTTCTCGGCCGGGTCGTAGTTCGGGTCCCAGGTGAAGATGATGCCGCTGGCCGTGACCTTCAGCGCGTTCGGGATCTCGATGGCCAGGCCGCCGATCTGCACGCCGAACTTGCCGGGCACGTCGAAGGCCTCCCGCAGGCTGCCGCCGCCGGTGATGGCGCCCAGCGCCTTGATCACGTCCACGCTGATGTCGAAGGTGCCCAGCAGGCCGGTCAGCCGCGCCGTGATGCCGCTGCTGCTCTGCGCGGTGCCGCCGCCGAAGCCCAGCGTGGCGACATCGACGCCGATCGCGACCGTCAGGATCAGCTTGCCGCCCTTGAACTGCGTCTTGGCCAGCGTGACGGAGGGGCCCTGCAGCGACAGCGGGCCCAGCGCCAGTGCATTCGTGCCGGTGGCGGCCGTGGCGACGGCAGAGATCGTGAAGACCTCGTCGACCCGGGCGGCGGCCACCGCGGTGTCACCGCTGCCGACACGCCAGCTGCCGGCAGCGATCTGCACCTGCACGTCGCCGGCCACGAAGGTGTCCTTCGGATCCACGCCGGTGCGCGGTGTCAGCAGGTAGCGGTAGGTGTTGCCGGTGACATTGAGCACCGTCGCGATCACCGTGCCGTCGGCATTGCGGGCCAGGTTGGCGGCGCCGGTCCCGGTGATCTTGAGCTCGTCGCCGTTGATGCTGCTGGCATCGATGACGGCGCCGGTCGGGCTGAAGAAGGTCACGTCCAGGTAACGCTGCGCGTTCAGCGTCGTCAGGCTGGCAACGGCGCCGTTGGTCGGGCTGGCCAGCGTGGCGTAGGGCTTCAGGGACGGCGCCGCAGTGGCGGGTGCCGGCGTGTACAGCGTGAAGCGCTCGACCTCGGCAGCCCCGTTGGCGCCACGCGCATCCGACCAGCCGGCGTCGACGAAGGTGACCGACACCGTGACGCCGTTGGCACCGGCGTTCTGCACCGCCGCCTTGAAGGCGTCGGTCATCTCCAGCTGGTACAGGAAGGTGCGGTCGTTGGTGGCGTCGACCGACTTCACGACGGAGCCGTTCTTTACCGTCAAGCCCTGGATCGCGGTGCCGGTGCTGGTCGACACGGTGACCAGGAATTCGGCGGCGGAATCCAGGATCGACGCGTCGTTCAGGCCGACGCGGTTCGGATCCTGGTAGGTCACGGCCAGGTAGCTCAGGTCGTTGATGCTGACGATCGCCATCG
>JAEUOX010000218.1 GCA_016790475.1 Rhodoferax sp.
TTCCTGCTGTTGTGTCCATCGCTGCCTCGCAAAAAAGTGTGAAGCCCACCGATAAGCCGGATTCTGTGCACCCGGGTCGCCCCGGATGTGACTGCCATTACTCTGGGCCGCCGGTCACCCGACGGCTCGGTGCTACCTACCCGCACACTCCCGGGGGCCCCGGGTACCACCATGCAGCGGACTGCGCGGCGGAGCGTGTGCCTATTTGGTATTGCTGCGCGTAGAGATTGCCCGTTTCACCCGCCGCCAGGTTGCCCCGCCGGCGACTCGTCTCTGTTGCTCTGATCCTCACCTTGGCCCGCAGGCTTGCGCGCGCGGGTTTCGGTGGACAGCCGTTAGCTGCTACGCTGCCCTGTGCAGTCCGGACGTTCCTCCAGTGCGGTGTTTCCACCCGGTGCTTGCGCACCGGCCTTGCGGCTTGCACCAGCGGCAGTCTGGCGGGCTTCACGCCAGCATTATCCACTGCTGACACAATACCGGTCCCACCAACCCGCCAGGAGCACCCCATGCGCGCCGACAATATCCTGCAGACCATTGGCAACACGCCTCATGTCCGGATCAACCGTCTTTTCGGGGCCTCGCACGCGGTGTGGATCAAGTCCGAGCGCAGCAATCCCGGCGGCTCGATCAAGGACCGCATCGCGCTGTCGATGGTCGAAGCGGCCGAGCGCAGCGGCGCGCTCAAGCCGGGCGCGACGATCATCGAACCCACGTCGGGCAACACCGGTGTCGGCCTGGCCATGGTGGCGGCCGTCAAGGGCTACAAGCTGGTTCTGGTGATGCCGGACAGCATGTCGGTCGAGCGCCGCCGGCTGATGCTGGCCTACGGCGCGAGCTTCGAGCTCACGCCGCGCGAGAAGGGCATGAAGGGCTGCATCGCGCGGGCGATGGAAATGTTGGCTGCCACTCCGGGTGCCTGGATGCCGCAGCAGTTCGAGAACCCGGCCAACATCGACGCCCATGTGCGCACCACGGCGCAGGAGATCCTGGCCGACTTCCCGGAGGGCCTGGATGTGCTGATCACCGGCGTGGGCACCGGCGGCCACCTGAGCGGCTGTGCCAGCGTGCTGAAGTCCCGCTGGCCGCAGCTGCGGGTGTTCGCGGTGGAGCCGGCGGCCTCGCCGGTCATCTCCGGCGGGGCGCCGTCCCCCCACCCGATCCAGGGCATCGGCGCGGGCTTCATCCCGGCCAACCTGCAGACCGGACTGCTGGACGGCGTGATCCAGGTCGATGCCGAGGCGTCGCGCGAGATGGCCCGGCGCTGCGCCCGCGAGGAGGGCATGCTGGTGGGCATCTCGTCCGGCGCCACGCTGAGCGCGATTGCGCAGAAGCTGCCGGAGCTGGCGCCCGGCACCCGGATCCTGGGCTTCAATTACGACACGGGCGAGCGCTATCTTTCTATTGAAGGCTTCCTGCCCACCTGAAGCCTGGGGGCCGCACGGCGCATGATCCGACTCTCCGAACTCAAGCTCCCGCTCGACCACGCGCCGCAGGACCTGGACCACCTGGTGCGCCGCACCCTGGGCGTGCCGGCCGCCGACATCCTGCGGATCGACCTGCACAAGCGCAGCGTCGATGCCCGCAAGGCGGCCTTGCAGCGCGTCTATGTGGTCGACGTCGTGTTGTCCAGCGACACGCTGGCGCAGTCGGTGCTGCAGCGGCTGGCCGGTGTGCCGCATGTCGGGCCTTCACCGGACATGCGCTACCGCTTCCCGGTGCAGCCGGCGGCCAGCGGCCTGCCGGAGGGCGCGCCGCGACCGGTTGTCGTCGGCTTCGGGCCCTGCGGCATCTTCGCCGCGCTGCTGCTGGCGCAGATGGGCCTGCGGCCGATCGTGCTGGAGCGGGGCCGGACCGTGCGCCAGCGCACCCAGGACACCTGGGGCCTGTGGCGGCGCGCGGTGCTGCAACCGGAGTCGAACGTGCAGTTCGGCGAGGGCGGCGCCGGCACGTTCTCCGACGGCAAGCTCTGGAGCCAGATCAAGGATCCGCGCTACCTCGGGCGCAAGGTCATGGCGGAGTTCGTGCAGGCCGGCGCCCCACCGGAGATCCTGGTGGAGGCGCATCCGCACATTGGCACCTTCAAGCTGGTGAAGGTGGTCGAGAACCTGCGCGCACAGATCGAGGCGCTGGGCGGCGAGATCCGCTTCGAGCAGCGCGTGACCGACATCCACTTCAGCCCCTGTGCCGACGACGGCTCGGGCCGCACACGCCGCGTGCGGGCGCTGACGGTGCTGGATGCGGCCACCGGCAGCAGCTCCGAACTGCCGGCCAGCCAGGTGGTGCTGGCGCTCGGGCACAGTGCGCGCGACAGCTTTGCGATGCTGTACCGGCTGGGCGTCACGATGGAGGCCAAGCCGTTCTCGATCGGCTTCCGGATCGAACATCCGCAGGGGCTGATCGACCGCGCGCGCTGGGGCCGCCATGCCGGCCACCCGGGGCTGGGCGCGGCCGAGTACCGGCTGGTGCACCATGCCGCGAACGGGCGCTCGGTCTACAGCTTCTGCATGTGCCCGGGCGGCACCGTCGTTGCGGCAACCTCCGAGCCGGGGCGCGTCGTTACGAACGGCATGAGCCAGTACTCGCGCAACGAGCGCAATGCCAATGCCGGCATCGTCGTCGGCATCGATCCGCGGGACTATCCCGTCGATGCCCAGCAACTTCACGACAGCCTGGGCGTCGATGCAGCGCTGTGGCCGGCAGACCGGGGGGCGCATCCGCTGGCCGGCATCGTGTTCCAGCGGCAGCTGGAGTCCGGGGCCTATGTGCTGGGGGGCAGCAACTACCAGGCACCGGGCCAGAAGGTCGGTGACTTCCTGGCGGGGCGGCCGTCCGATGCCTGGGGCGAGGTGCTGCCGTCCTACAAGCCGGGCGTGCGGCCGGGGGATCTGGCCGGCGCGCTGCCGACCTTCGCGATCGACGCGATCCGGGAGGCGCTGCCGGTGTTCGGGCGCAAGATCCGGGGCTTCGACATGCCGGATGCGGTGCTCACCGGCGTGGAGACCCGTACCTCCTGCCCGCTGCGGCTGACGCGCGCGGACGATTTTCAGAGTCTCAATGCAGCCGGACTGTTTCCGGCCGGAGAAGGCGCAGGGTATGCCGGCGGGATCCTTTCGGCCGGCGTCGACGGCATTCGCGTTGCCGAAGCCGTGGCCCGCGCGTTGGCGGGCCACTGAGCTCCGGCGTCGCCCGTCAGCGGGCGTTCTGCAGCGCGGCGATGCGCTCCTCGATCGGCGGGTGGGTCGAGAACATCTTGCCGATGCCCCCGGAGATGCCCATCGCCGCAACGCTCTTCGGCAATTCACCCGGCTGCAGACCGCCCAGGCGGGCCAGCGCGTTGATCATCGGCTGGCGACGGCCCATCAGCTGCGCGGCACCGGCGTCGGCCCGGAACTCCCGCTGACGCGAGAACCAGGCCACGATGATCGCGGCGACAAAGCCCAGCACGATGTCCAGCACGATCGTCGTGATCATGTAGCCGATGCCCGGGCCGGACTGCTGGTCGCTGCCGCGGCGCAGGAAGCTGTCCACCGCGTAGCCGATCACGCGGCTGAGGAACACGACAAAGGTGTTCATGACGCCCTGGATCAGCGTCATCGTGACCATGTCGCCATTGGCGATGTGCGCCACCTCATGGCCGATCACGGCCTCGACCTCCTCGTGCGTCATGCTCTGCAGCAGCCCGGTGGACACCGCGACCAGCGCGGAGTTCTTGAAGGCGCCGGTCGCGAACGCGTTCGGTGCACCCTCGAAGATGCCGACTTCCGGCATGCCTATGCCGGCCTTGTCGGCAAACTTGCGCACCGTGTCGACGATCCAGGCCTCGTCCGCGTTGCGCGGCTGCTCAATGATCTGCACGCCGGCACTCCACTTGGCCACCGGCTTGCTGATCAGCAGCGAGATGATCGCGCCGCCGAAGCCCATGATCAGCGCGAAGCCGAGCAGCGCACCGAGGTTCAGGCCGTTGGCCGTCAGGTAGCGGTTCACACCCAGCAGGCTCGCGACGATGCCCAGCACCACCACGACCGCGAGGTTGGTCATCACGAAGAGAAGGATGCGTTTCATTGTTTTCCTTTGGCTGAGCTCCCTGCAGCGGGAGCGACCCGGGGATGTTAGGGGCTGCTGACCCGAAATCAAGACCGGGACATCGAATGCGCACAAGAATTGCGGTTATTGGCCGGCCCTCGGCGGGCGGAACACGGCAGCGTCCGTGTAGAAGGCCGGGGACGCGTTGTCCGGCCACCAGCCCGGCACGCCCAGCACCGGCAGTGGGGCGAAGGGCTTGCCCGCCAGACGGACGCCCTCCAGGTGGGCGGCCAGCCAGGGGTCCCAACCAGCCGGGTCGTCGCCGGCGCTGGCATCGACCCGCAGCACATGCGCGGTGATTGCCTTGCGCGGCGTGCACAGCTTCTCCAGCAGCGCGTGACCGAACAGCACCAGCCGGGCCTGCCGCCACAGCGGGCGCAGATCCTGAAACAAAGTGCGCCATTGCTTTTGGACCAGTGCCTGCCACAGCGCTTCCGGCGCCTGCAGCAACGCGCCGTTCTCGTCGAACACCGTGGCCGCATCGCGCACGGCGCCGCGCGTGCCCGGGCGTCCGCGCTCGCACTGCGGTTCGGTCTGCAACTGGTTCAGCCGATGCTTGCTGGCCGGGAAGCGGGTCCAGCACAGGCCGTTGAACAGGTCATGCAGGCCGTCGCGGGTGGGGCAGCAGGATGTGCGCGCGATGAACAATTCATAGGGGGTGTCGGCCGGCAGCATGGATTGCGCGACGAAGCGCACCGGTGCGGGCAGGTTGTCGTTGAGCGCCTGCCAGACCGGTTGCCCGGCCTCGACGCCCGCGGCCACCGCCGCGGCATCGGCGCGCCAGAAGTCCAGCCAGGGTGGGTCCCAGTGCGTGGGCAGCCACCGCGGCCCTGCAGCCTGCGGCTCGCCCATCAGACCGGGGTGGCCAGCTTCCAGGGCAGGGTCTGGCCGGCGCGCAGGGGGGTCAGCCGGGCCTGGCCGAACGCGTAGTCGCCCGGCACCTGCCAGGCCTGCCGTTGCAGCGTGATGCGGCCGGTGTTGCGGGGCAGGCGGTAGAAGTCTGGCCCGTGGTGGCTGGCAAATCCTTCCAGCCGGTCCAGCGCACCGACGGCTTCGAAGGCCTCGGCATACATCTCGATCGCCGCATGGGCGGTGTAGCAGCCGGCACAGCCCTGCGCATGCTCCTTCAGGTGCGTCGCGTGCGGCGCGCTGTCGGTGCCGAGGAAGAAATGGGGGTCCCCGCTGGTGGCGGCCTCGACCAGGGCCAGACGGTGGGTTTCGCGCTTGAGCACCGGCAGGCAGTAGTAGTGCGGGCAGATGCCGCCGGTGAAGATCGCGTTGCGGTTGTACAGCAGGTGGTGGGCGGTGATGGTGGCGGCGGTGTTCGGCCCGGCCTGGCGCACATACTGCGCCGCCTCGCGCGTCGTGATGTGTTCCATCACGATCCGCAGATCCGGGAAGTCACGTCGCAGCCCGGTGAGGTGCGTGTCGATGAACGCCGCCTCCCGGTCGAACAGGTCGATGTCGGGCGAGGTGACCTCGCCATGGACCAGCAGCGGCATGCCGCTGCGCTGCATCGCCTCCAGCACCGGCCAGATCTTGCGCAGGTCCGTCACGCCGGCGTCGCTGTTGGTCGTGGCGCCGGCCGGGTACAGCTTGACGGCGACCACCTGCGCGGGCGCGCCGCCTTCGCGGTTGGCCTGGGCGCGCCGGATTTCCTCGGGATCCAGGTTGTCCGTCAGGTACAGCGTCATCAGCGGTTCGAAGTCGGCGCCGGGCGGGACGGCGGCGCGCACCCGCTGTGCGTAGGCCAGTGCCTGCTGCACCGTCGTCACCGGCGGACGGAGGTTGGGCATGACGATGGCACGGGCGAACTGTGCCGCCGTGTGCGGCACGACCGCCTGCAGCGCTTCGCCGTCGCGCAGGTGCAGATGCCAGTCATCGGGGCGCGTGAGGGTGAGCTGGCTGGCGGGAGTGGAAGAGGTGGTCATGGAGCGGAGGTCGGGGCGGTTGTCAGCGCTGCGGGTTCTGTGCCAGCAGGAAGTCCCACAGTGCTTGGGCACTGGTCTTGGCGGCCTGGCCGCGCGGCTTGCCGGTGGTGGCCACCGGCTTGGCATGGCGTGCGCCCTGGCGCAGCCCATCGTGCCCGGCCGGCTTCTCGCGGTAGGCGCGCACGTCCATCGTGATCTGCATCGAGGCCATCTCGGGCGGCGCGGCACTGACCAGCCGACGGGCCCGCAGTTCCTTCTTGACGGCGCTGTAGGGCAGGAACGCGATGCCGTGCCCTTCCAGCGCCATGGCCTTGAGGCCCTCGGCCATGTCGGTCTCGTAGACGCGGTCGAAGTGGATCGGCACACCGGACTGCTTCAGGATCATGTCGACCATCTGGCCCAGGTAGGCGCCGGGCGCATAACCGAGGTAGGGCAGCGGCTGCCCGGCCCGCCCCGGCAGCAGGTACATCGGATTCCCCTGGGCATCGGGCTTCACATAGGGCGCGACCACCTCCTCGTCCAGGCTGACCATCTCGTAGCGGTCCGGGTCGAGCTGGAACGGCTGCGAGCTGTGGTGGTAGGCAATCAGCAGGTCGCAGCTGCCTTCGACCAGGCGCAGCACCGCGTCATGCACGTTCAGCGCGATCAGCCGGCTCTTGATCGGCCCGAAGGCCTCGCGCAACCCGGACACCCAGGCCGGAAAGAACGTGAAGGCCAGCGTGTGTGGCACCGCGAACTCGATCACGTCCTGCGCGGCCGAGGTGTGGCCCCGCAGCATCGCGCGCGTGCTCTGCAGGGCCTGCAGCATCTCGAGCGACTGGTCGTACAGCGTCTCGCCGGCAGGCGTCAGGCGGGTGGGGTAGGAACTGCGGTCCACCAGGTCGGTCCCGGCCCAGGCTTCCAGCGATTGAATCCGGCGGGAAAAGGCCGGCTGCGTGACATGGCGCAATTGCGCGGAGCGGCTGAAACTGCGGGTCTCGGCCAGGCTCACGAAATCTTCAAGCCACTTGGTTTCCATGGCGCGATTATGCGGGTGGACGATCCGGCGCGGCGCCTCACCAGAGCAGCCGATGCGGGTCCGGAAACACCCACAGCAGCAGCGACGTCATGACGAGATAACGCAAGAACTTGCCGATGGCCATGTACAGCACACAGGGCCAGAAGGCCAGCCGCAGCCAGCCGGCCACCGCGCACAGCGGATCGCCCACCCCCGGCAGCCAGGACAGCAGGCAGGCCCGCGGACCCAGGCGTTCGAGCCAGCGCAGGGCGCGCAGGTGCATGCCCGAGCGGCCATAGCGGTCCACCACCTGGTGCGCACCGTAGCCCATGCCCCAGGAGACCGCGCCTCCCATGGTGTTGCCGACCGTGGCCACGAGGATCGCGGGCCAGAACAGCGCCGGGTTGACCTTCACCAGGCCGAACACCGCCGGCTCCGAGCCCAGCGGCAGCAGCGTGGCAGACACGAAGGACACCAAGAACACCGTGCTCAGGCCGAAGCGCGGCAGCGCCAGCAGTGCGATGAGTGCGTCGATCCAGGCTTCCATGGGTCGCGCAGTATAGGCAGCGCATCCGCACCGGCGCTGATTTCAATTGCTGAAATTGTGGGCAGCTAGAATGGGCGCCCGCCGCGCACCCCGAGCCCGTCCTCCCCATCTGCCCCACCGCCCAGCGCACATGAAGATCGGCTCCTTCACCCTCTCCAATGGCCTGATGGTCGCCCCGATGGCGGGTGTCACCGACCGGCCGTTCCGGCAGCTGTGCCGGCGACTGGGTGCAGGCCATGCGGTCAGCGAGATGGTCACCTCGCGCCCGGATCTCTGGAACACGCCCAAGACCGCCCGGCGCGCCAACCATGACGGCGAGCCCGGGCCGATCGCGGTGCAGATCGCCGGCACCGAGCCCGCACTGATGGCGCAGGCCGCGCAGTACAACATCGCCCGCGGTGCGCAGATCATCGACATCAACATGGGCTGCCCGGCGAAGAAGGTCTGCAACAAGTGGGCCGGCTCCGCACTGATGCAGGACGAGCCCCTGGCCCTGTCCATCATCGACGCGGTGGTGCAGGCCTGCACACCGCATGGCGTGCCGGTGACGCTGAAGATGCGCACCGGCTGGTGTCAGGCGCAGCGCAATGCGCTGGCGATCGCGCTGGCGGCCCAGGAGGCCGGCGTGCAGATGGTCACGGTGCACGGCCGCACGCGCGAGCAGGGCTACCGCGGCGAGGCGGAACACGACACCGTGCGCGCGGTCAAGGCCGCGCTGCGCATTCCGGTCGTGGCCAACGGCGACATCACGACGCCGGAGCAGGCGCGCGACGTGCTGGAGCGTACCGGCGCCGATGCGGTGATGATCGGCCGCGCCGCGCAGGGGCGGCCCTGGATCTTCCGGCACATCGCCCATTTCCTGGCCACCGGCACCCACCTGGCGCAGCCGCTCGTCGCGGAGGTCCGCCGCTGGCTGCTGGAGCACCTGGACGACCACTACCAGCTCTATGGCAGCCATCTCGGCATGCTGACCGCACGCAAGCACATCGGCTGGTACGTGCGCCATCTGCCGGGGGGCGAGGCCTTCCGCGCTCACATGCTGCAGCTGACGGACTGCGCCGCACAGTCGGCCGCCGTGGCCCGTTACTTCGACACGCTGGGAGCGCAGATGGACCGTCTGCCCGAACCGGCACCGCTCCCGCAGGACGGGGGCTCCGAACATCCTCTGGAGACAACGCAATGAGCAAGAAGCACATCGAAGAGTGTGTGCGCAACAGTCTCGAAGGCTACTTCCGCGACCTGCGCGGCACCGAGCCCGACGGCATGTACGACATGATGGTCCGCGTCGTCGAGAAGCCGCTGCTGGAAGTGGTCATGCAGCAGGCCGACAACAACCAGTCCCGGGCCGCACAGTGGCTTGGCCTGAACCGCAACACCTTGCGCAAGAAGCTGGTCGAACACAAGCTGCTCAACTGAAACCCTTCCCCATGAACGCGCTCCTCTCCGTATCCGACAAGTCCGGCATCGTCGAATTTGCCACCGCACTGCACGCCCTGGGCGTGCGCCTGCTTTCCACCGGGGGAACCGCCACGCTGCTCGCGAGCCACGGCCTCCCGGTGACCGAGGTGGCCGAGATGACCGGCTTCCCGGAAATGCTCGACGGCCGGGTCAAGACGCTGCACCCGAAGGTGCACGGCGGCCTGCTGGCGCGGCGTGACCTGCCGCAGCACATGGCCGCGCTGCAGGCCCACGGCATCGACCTGATCGACATCCTGGTCGTCAACCTGTACCCGTTCGAGGCAACCGTCGCCCGGCCGGGCTGCACGCTGGAGGACGCGATCGAGAACATCGACATCGGCGGCCCGGCCATGGTGCGCAGCGCCGCCAAGAACTGGAAGGATGTCGCGGTGCTGACCGACGCGCAGCAGTATCCCCAGGTGCTGGCCGAGTTGCAGGCCGACGGGCGCGTCTCGCAGGCCACGCGCTTCGCGCTGTCGGTGGCGGCCTTCAACCGCATCAGCCAGTACGACGGCGCCATCAGCGACTACCTCTCCGGCATCCAGCCCGACGGCAGCCATGCGCTGTTTCCTGCGCAGTCGAATGGCCGATTCGTCAAGCTGCAGGACCTGCGCTACGGCGAGAACCCGCACCAGCAGGCGGCCTACTACCGCGACCTCTATCCGGCACCCGGCTCGCTGGCCAGCGCGACGCAGGTCCAGGGCAAGGAGCTGAGCTACAACAACATCGCCGATGCCGATGCCGCCTGGGAATGCGTCAAGAGCTTCGACGCCTGCGCCTGCGTGATCGTCAAGCATGCGAACCCTTGCGGCGTCGCGTTGGGCACGGATCCGCTGGACGCCTATGCCAAGGCTTTCCGGACCGACCCGACCTCGGCCTTTGGCGGCATCATCGCGTTCAACCGCCCGGTCGACGGTGCGACCGCGCAGCTGGTCGGCAAGCAGTTCGTCGAGGTGCTGATGGCGCCCGCCTTCTCCGAGGAGGCACTGGCGGTGTTCCGGGGCAAGCCGAACGTGCGTCTGCTGCTGATCGCGCTGCCGCCGGGGGGCGAGAGCGCCTGGCAGCAGGGCCGCAATGCGATGGACGTGAAGCGGGTCGGCTCGGGCCTGCTGATGCAGACGGCGGACAACCGCAGCCTGACGCTCGCCGACCTGCGCACCGCGAGCCGGCTGCAGCCCACGCCGGCGCAGCTGCAGGATCTGCTGTTCGCCTGGACCGTCGCGAAGTACGTCAAGTCGAACGCGATCGTCTTCTGCAGCGGGGGCGCCACCGTGGGCGTCGGCGCCGGTCAGATGAGCCGGCTGGACTCGGCACGCATCGCCAGCATCAAGGCCGGGCATGCCGGTCTCACGCTGGAAGGCAGCGTGGTGGCCAGCGATGCGTTCTTCCCGTTCCGCGACGGCCTGGATGTCGTCGTCGATGCCGGTGCGCGCTGCGTGATCCAGCCCGGCGGCAGCATGCGCGATGACGAAGTGATTGCTGCGGCGGACGAGCGCGGCGTGGCCATGGTCTTCAGCGGCGTGCGGCACTTCCGCCACTGAGACCGGCGGGCGCCGGCCGCCGCACCTGGCGACGGGTCAGCGCCAGTGGCGATGCCCGCCGTAGCCGAAGCGTAGATCCAGGCCGATCTGGGGCCGCACGACCGGGACGGCGTAGGTGGGATACCCGTAGGCGGGATACCAGGTGGTGGTCGAACTGATCACGGCTGGAGCGGGCACGACGATCACCGGGGGGGCTGCCGGGACCACCACGGCAGGCGGCGCGCTCACGACCGCGGGTGGCGTGTTCACCGGAGCGGTCGTCGCGGCGATCGGGGTGATCTGCAACTGCACCTGCGGACCGGGATCCCGGGGCATCTGGGCGCTGTACTGCCGGCCGGCGTACTCATAGACGACCTGGTAGGCGACGACGCGGCTTTCGGTCAGCATCTGCGTCGTGCACCGCTGCACCGGCGTGCTCGCGACATTGTTGCTGCCCTCCAGGCGATCCCCGAGCAGCGCGCCGCCGAAGAGGCCCAGCGCCGTCGCGGCGGCCCGCCCGGAGCCTTGCCCGATCGTGTTGCCGATGACGCCGCCGGCCACCGCGCCGAGCACGCCGCCGGCGCCGGAGGTCGGTGCCGGTACCTGCGCGAGCTCCTGGGTGCAGACTTGCTGCGGCACCTGGACCTGCTGGATCACCGGGGTGCTGGAGATCACGCGCCCCACCTCCTGGGCGGCGGCGAGGCCGCCCGTCAGCGCAAGGAGCATTGCCAGGGTGATGCGGTACATGGAAAGTCTCCGGCGGACGGATGTCTGCCCAACGCCCCCAAGTCTATGCTTGCCGGTGCCCACCTGCCAGCGCTTGGCCGTGGCCACTGGTAACAAATTGCCACGGTCCGGGTGCCCGGGCCGGGACGTCAGAGGCTGCGGAACACCTCGCGCGCCGCATCCACGGTGGCCGCGATGTCGGCGTCGGTGTGGGCCGCGCTGACGAAACCGGCCTCGTACAGCGCCGGCGCGAGGTAGACGCCGCGCTCCAGCATGCCGTGGAACAGCCGGTTGAACCGGGCGCTGTCGGACTGCATCACGCGGGCGTAGTTCTGCGGCAGCTCCGGCAGCAGGAAGAAGCCGAACATGCCGCCCTCGCAGTCCGCGCTGAAGGGCACGCCGGCGGCCTTCGCCGCGTCGGTCAGCCCGTCCACCAGGCTGCGCGTGCGGGCCGACAGCGCCTCGAAGAAGCCCGGCTTGCGGATCTCCCGCAGCGTTGCCAGGCCGCAGGCGGTGGCCACCGGGTTGCCGGACAAAGTGCCGGCCTGGTAGACCGGCCCGAGCGGCGCGAGCTGCTGCATGACAGCCCGCCGGGCGCCGAACGCGGCCAGCGGCATGCCGCCGCCGATCACCTTGCCCAGGATCGTCATGTCGGGTTCGAATCCCGGCAGTGCGCGGGCATAGACGCTCTGCGCGCTGCCCAGGGCCACGCGGCAGCCGGTCATGACCTCGTCGAACACCAGCAGGGCGCCGTGCTGCGTGCACAGCTCCCGGCAGCGTTGCATGAAGGGCAGGCTGGCCCGCACGAAATTCATGTTGCCGGCGATCGGCTCGATCACCAGGCAGGCGAGATCCCGGCTATGCACCGCGAAGGCCTGCTCCAGCATCTCGATGTTGTTGTACTCCAGCACGATCGTGTGCTGCACGACCTCCGGCGGCACGCCGGCGCTGGTCGGGTTGCCGAAGGTCGCCAGGCCGGAGCCGGCCTTGACCAGCAGCGCGTCCGCATGGCCGTGGTAGCAGCCCTCGAACTTGATGATCTTGTTGCGCCCGGTGGCGCCGCGCGCCAGCCGGATGCCGCTCATCGCGGCCTCGGTGCCGGAGCTGACCAGGCGCACCATGTCCATCGAAGGCACCAATTCCAGGATGGCCTCGGCCAGTTCGATCTCGCGCTCGGTCGGGGCGCCGAACGAGAAGCCTTCCTGCGCGGCGGCCTGCACGGCCGCCAGCACCGCCGGGTGGCCGTGGCCCAGGATCATCGGGCCCCAGGAGCCGATGTAGTCGATGTAGCGCCGGCCCTCGGCGTCCCAGAAGCAGGCGCCCTGGGCACGCTGCACGAATCGGGGCGTGCCGCCGACCGCGCGGAAGGCGCGCACCGGGGAGTTCACGCCGCCGGGGATGACGCGCTGGGCGCGGGCGAACAGGCTGTCGTTGGTTTCAGTGTTTGGTGTCATGGTCAGGGAAGTCGATGCGCGGGTCGGTGGAGTCGTCGGCATTGTCCGCGGATTCCTCGTCCGGTTCGGGCTGCGCCCAGAACAGGCGGTCCGGCACCCGATGACCCATGCCGGGGCGGAAGCCGGCTTCCAGGCAGCGGTCCAGGTAGCCCAGGGCTTCCTGGACGGCCTCGCCGAGTTCGCTCTGTGTGGCCAGCAACGCGGCCAGCGCGCCGGACAGGGTGTCGCCGGCGCCGGAGAAGCCGGCCCCCAGGCGGTCCACCCCCCCGCTGAAGATCACCGACTGCGGCGAGGCCAGCACGTTGTCGATCCGGTGGTCCGGCAGGGGGATCCCGGTGACCAGCGTGTAGGCCGCACCGGCTGCCTGGGCGGCGCGGGCGATGTCGCGCGGGCCGGGCGGCTTGCTGGCCTGCCAGTCCGGAAGCAGCCAGCGGCACAGCGTGCTGTGGTTTCCAACCAACACCGTGGTCTGTGGCAGCACCAGGTCGCGAAAGGCGTCCAGGTACAGGTCGATCTGCACTTCGTTCCACCAGGAGAGGTCCGGCATGTAGGCGATCACCGGCACGTCGGCGTAGTCGGCCGCGATCTCGGCAATCACGCTGAGGTTCTCGATCGATCCGGCGAAGCCGACCTTGATGACCTGCACCGTGATGTCCTCCAGCACGGTGCGCGCCTGCTCGCTGACGGCCTCGTCGTCGAAGGCATGGTGGTCGAGGATCTCCGCCGTGTCCCGGGTGTAGGCGCCGGTGACGATCGGCAGTGCGTGCACGCCGACCGAAGCGATCGCACCCAGATCGGCGGACAGGCCGCCGGCGCCGCTGGGATCGCTGGCGTTGAACACCAGCACGCAGGGCGGGCTTTCGTCGAGGGGGTCGTGGTCTGGATCGGTCGGCCCGGGCGGGGCGGAAGACTGCGGGCCGGGGGAGGTCATCGGGCAGAATACGCTGGGTTCTGGCGCAGGATGCGCGATTCGCTGGGACCGTCTCTATACAATGTTTGCATTCTATTCGAAGGCCCCTTAAGCTGTGAGTGAATCTAAAACCTGGATGTGTCTGATCTGTGGCTGGATCTATGACGAGGCGACCGGTTCCCCGGACGACGGCATTGCCGCCGGAACACCCTGGGCCCAGGTTCCGATGAACTGGACCTGCCCGGAGTGCGGTGCCCGCAAGGAAGACTTCGAGATGGTCCAGATCTGACCGCTTGTGTCGCGGGCGTCTCACATGCGGATGTGAGCACTTTCATTGCAGGAGCGCAGGCTTGTGAGTACTACCGGATCTCCCTTCAAAGTCCTCGTCATCGATGACAGCAACACGATCCGGCGCAGTGCCGAGATTTTCCTGAAGCAGGGCGGCCACGAGGTGATGCTGGCCGAGGACGGATTCGATGCGCTTGCCAAGGTCAACGATTACCAGCCGCAGCTGATCTTCTGCGACATCCTGATGCCGCGGCTCGACGGCTACCAGACCTGCGCGATCATCAAGCGCAATCCGAAGTTCGCGCAGGTGCCGATCGTGATGCTGTCCTCGAAGGACGGCGTGTTCGACAAGGCGCGGGGCCGCATGGTCGGCGCCCAGGACTATCTCACGAAGCCCTTCACGAAGGACCAGTTGCTGCATGCCGTCGGCCAGGTCGGGCTGGCATCCACGGGAGTGGCGTGATGGCAATCCAGAAAGTGCTGATCGTCGATGACTCGCGCACCGAACTGATGTTCCTGACGGACCTGCTGCAGAAGAACGCGATGTCGGTGCGTACCGCGCAGAACGCCGACGAGGCCTTCAAGCGCCTCGCGGAGGACCGCCCCGACCTGATCCTGATGGACGTCGTGATGCCGGGGCAGAACGGCTACCAGCTGACCCGCTCGATCAACCGCATGCCGGAGTACAGCGGCATCCCGATCATCATGTGCACCAGCAAGAACCTGGAGACCGACCGGGTCTGGGGCATGCGTCAGGGCGCGCGCGACTACGTGACCAAGCCGGTGGATCCGGGGGAACTGCTGGCCAAGATCAAGGCCCTGGGCTGATCCAACCGCAGACCATGGCCAACCGCGAAGCCATCCGAGAACTCCAGGCACGCCTCGCGAGCCGTTTGCAGGCAGCCCGTGACGAGGGCCCCTCGGTGTCCTGGCTGGCAGTTCGCTCGGGGGGGCGCTGCTTCCTGCTGCCGCTGCCCCAGTCCGGCGAGATCTTTCCGCTGGGCAGCCTGCAGCAGGTGCCCTACGCGCGGCCCTGGTTCCGTGGTGTCGTGAACCTGCGCGGGGGGCTGTTCGGCGTGGTGCAGCTCGCGGACTTCGTGGCGGGCGACCTGCCGGCGACGGAGCGGCCGGCGGGCGCCGCGGCGGCGGCGGACCCGGTGGTGGTCACGCTCAATCCCGGGCTGAATGTCAACTGTGCGCTGCTGGTCGATGCGCTGGCCGGGCTGCGCCATGCGGACGCCTTCGCGTCGATCCAGGCGCCGGCCGACGGCGCGCCCGCGTACTTCGGCAGCCGCTTCACCGACGCATCGGGCGAAGCCTGGCAGGAGATCCACCTGGAGAAGCTCGCCCAGTACCCCCGGTTCCTGAACATCACTGCATAAGTCAAGCTACAGAAGGCCTCACCATGTCCGTTGACCGGCTCAAGCGGTTTTTTTCCAAGACGGTCCTGGAGTCCGACAACGGATCCAGGCTCAGCCAGCAGGAAACATCGATCCAGCCGGACATGGAGCCTGCGGTGACGGAGCAGGCGCCCGTGACCCAGCGCGATGCGGTGCCGGTCGCGCCCGCGGCCGCGCTGCCGGATGGCCATGTGGCGCTGCCGGTGCTGGGTGCGCGTCCGGTGCAGCAGCAGCAGCAGATCCTGCTGATCGGCCTGGCGGTCTCGCTGGTCCTGCTGGCCGCGGTGGCCGCGTTCACGCTGCACTCGTCCGATCGGATCGGCCAGCAGATGGGAGCGATCGGCCAGTCCCTGATGCAGTCGCAGCGGCTGGCCAAGTCGGTGTCGCAGGCGGTGGTCGGCAATCCGCAGGCGTTCCCCGACGTGCAGGAGAGCGCTTCGACGCTGGGCCGCAATGTGCGCGGCCTCAAGGCCGGTGACGACGCACTGCGGATCGACGCGCTCGATGGCGGCTTCCAGGAGGAGCTCGACAAGATCGTCCCGCTGGTCGACCGGGCCGACAAGAGCGCGGCGGTTGTCATCGCACAGCAGAAGGTGCTGACGCAGATCGGCGCATCGCTGCGCCAGATCAACCGCCAGTCCGGCGATCTGCTCGAACTGGCGGAGTCGGTGGCCACGCTGAAGCTGCAGCAGAACGCCCCGGCCAACGAGATCTCGGCCGCCGGGCAGCTGGTGATGCTGACGCAGCGCATCGGCAAGTCCTCGACCGAATTCCTGACGATCGACGGTGTCAGTGCCGAGGCGGTGTTCCTGATGGGCAAGGACCTCAACACCTTCAAGGATCTGGCCCAGGGGCTGCTGCAGGGCAGCGGCGAGCTGCGGCTGGCCGGTGCGCGCGATCCGCAGGTCCGGCAGCAGCTGGAGGCGCTGATCAAGCTGTTCGAGCAGACGCGCACGCAGGCCGGTGCGGTGCTGGCCAACCTGCAGGGCCTGGTGACGGCCCGGGACGCCCAGAACGCGATCATCAACGACAGCGAGCCGCTGCGCCGCAGTCTGGAGCAGCTGCAGCAGCGGGTGGGCGCGGGCTCCGGCATCGGCACCGCTTCGCTGATCACGCTGGTTGTCGCGGCGGCGCTGGCGGTGCTGTGCGCGGTCGGGCTGGCCTACATCCCGCTGCTGGAGGGCCGCAAGCGCCAGTCGGTGGCGGAGCTGCAGATGGTCGACGCCGAGCGGCTCCAGCAGGAGGCCCGGCGCGTCAACGACGCCAACCAGGCCGCGATTCTGCGGCTCATGAACGAGCTGCAGACGGTCGCCGAGGGCGATCTGACCCAGCAGGCCACCGTGACCGAGGACATCACCGGCGCCATCGCCGACTCGGTCAACTACACGGTGGAGGAGCTGCGCACGCTGGTGGCCAGCGTGCAGAACACCGCCGCCCGCGTGGCCCAGACAACCTCCGAGGTGGACAACACCTCGACCGAGCTGCTGGCCGCCTCGAACGAACAGATGAACGAGATCCAGGCCACCGGCAAGTCGGTGCTGGAGATGGCCGCCCGCATCAACCAGGTGTCCAGCCAGGCCCAGGAATCCGCCATGGTCGCGCGCCAGTCGCTGAACGCCGCCGAGTCCGGGCTGACCGCGGTGCAGAACGCGATCGGCGGCATGAACGCGATCCGCGACCAGATCCAGGAAACCTCCAAGCGCATCAAGCGGCTGGGCGAGTCCTCGCAGGAGATCGGCGAGATCACCGAGCTGATCTCCGACATTACCGAGCAGACCAACGTGCTGGCGCTGAACGCCGCGATCCAGGCGGCGTCCGCCGGTGAGGCGGGACGCGGCTTCTCGGTGGTGGCGGAGGAAGTCCAGCGGCTGGCGGAGCGCTCCGCCGACGCGACGCGGCAGATCACCGCGCTGGTGCGCGCGATCCAGACCGACACGCAGGACGCGGTGGCCGCCATGGAGCGCTCGACGCAAGGCGTGGTCGAGGGGGCCAAGCTGTCGGACAACGCCGGCGCACGGCTGGCCGAGATCGACCAGGTGTCGCGCCAGTTGTCGGAGCTGATCCAGCAGATCTCCGACGCCACGTCCCGCGAGGCCAATCTGGCCAACGCGGTGGCCGACAGCATCCAGAACATCTTTGCCGTGACGGAGCAGACCAGTGATGGCACGCGGGCGACCGCGGGTCAGGTCCGCGAGCTGTCGCGCATGGCCGAGGAACTGCGCCAGTCGGTGGCCCGGTTCAAGATCGCCTGACGGGCTGTGCACGGGCAGGAATGGACAAGCAGATGCAAACACCAATGACCGCTCCCGGCGAGCTGGAATCGGCCACCACCGACCTCGGCCCGCTGGCCTGGGTGCTCGACGAGCTGCGCAAGTCGCTGGACGGTGCCACCAAGGCATTGCGCCGCTTCGTGCGGGACGCCGAGCTGGCGCGGGGCTCCGACCTGGCCGAGCTGGACGCCAGCCAGCTGCGCATCGCGCGGCAGCAACTGCACCAGGCGGTCGGTGCGCTGGAGATGGTCGGCCTGGGTGCGCCGGCCAAGCTGCTGCGCGTCATGGAGGCGCTGGCACAGAAGTTCGTCCAGCGCCCGGAGCTGTGCAGCGACGATGCGGCCAACAAGGTCGAGCGCGCCAGCTTTGCGCTGACGGAATACCTGGAAGGCGTGCTCAAGGGCAAGAATGCCTCGCCGGTCGCTCTGTTCCCGCAGTACCGCGAGGTGCTGGATCTCGTCGGTGGCGACCGGGTGCATCCGGCCGACCTGTGGCCGGTCGAGTGGCGCTGGCTGCAGGTGCCGTTGCCGGCTGGCGTGGCGCCGCTGCCGTACGGGCCGGCAGTGCGCTCGCGGGTGGACCAGGCGGTGCTCAAGGTGGTCCGTACGGGCGACGTGCAGGGCGCCCATGCGATGACCGACATCAGCCTGGGGCTCGCGGCGGCGGCCGATGCGCTGGAGCCGCAGGTCTTCTGGGCTCTCTCGGCCGGCTTCTTCGAGGCCGTCAGCCTGGGCCTGTGCCCGCAGGATGTCTATGTGAAGCGCACCGCGTCGCGCATCATCGCGCAGTACACGACGCTGGCCAAGGGCGAACCCGGGATCGTCGAGCGGCTGGCGCTGGACCTGCTGTTCTATTGCGCGCAGGCGGTGCCCGGTGCGCAGGCGCCGGCGCCCGCGCTGCAGGCGGTTCGCACCGCCTATGGCCTGACGCAGGCCTGCCCGGTCGACTACGCGACGCCGCAGTTCGGCCGCTTCGATCCGGCGCTGCTGGTGCAGGCGCGCAAGCGCATCGCGTCCGCCACCGAGACCTGGGCGGCGCTCGCGGGCGGCGACACCAACCGGCTCAAGGCGGCAGCCGACCAGTTCGCCGGCGTGACCGAGGTGATGGTGAAGCTGCATCCGGAGCGTGCCGACCTGGCCCGCGCGCTGACGCGTGCGGTCGACACCGCGGTGCGCAGCGGCGAGCCGCCCACCGCTTCCGTGGCGATGGAAGTTGCCACGGCCGTGCTCTACCTGGAAGCGGCCTACGAGGATCTCGACCCGACCGATGCGACGATGGCCGAGCGCAGCAACCGGCTGGCGCAAAGGCTCGACCAGGTCTGCAGCGGCGCGCAGCCCGAGCCGCTCGAGCCCTGGATGGAGGAGCTCTACCGGCGCGTCAGCGACCGGCAGACCATGGGCAGCGTCGTCGACGAACTGCGCACGACGCTGGGCCTGGTGGAGAAGTCCCTGGACCAGTTCTTCCGCAACCCGCAGGACCGCGTACCACTGCATGAGGTACCCAGCCAGCTGTCGCAGATGCGCGGCGTGTTCTCGGTGCTGGGCCTGGACCAGGCCTCGCTGGCCGCGCTGCGCATGCGCGACAGCGTCGAGAAGTTCCTGGTCGACACGATCGACGGCCGCGGCGCGAGCGGCATGTTCGAGAAGATCGGCAACAGCCTGGGGGCGATGGGCTTCCTGATCGACATGCTCAGCTACCAGCGTGCGCTGGCCAAGAAGCTGTTCGTGTACGACGAGGAGGCCGGGGAGCTGCGGCCGGTGATGGGCCGGGACAAGGCGGCGCAGGACGAGAGCCCCGCGGTCGACGTGCCTGCCCCGACCGCTGCGACCGACCTGCCGGCGGTTGTCGAGGCTCCCGCCGCCACGCCGGCGCCCGTGGCTCCGGCTGAACCGGTCCAGCCGGTCGTGGCGCCGCCTGCACCGGTGGCACCAGTCGCAGCGGCTGCGCCGCCGGTGCTGGACGACGACGATGCGGAAATGCGGGAGATCTTCCTGGAGGAAGCCCGCGAGGTGGTGCACAACGGCACCAATGCGCTGCAGGCGCTGCGGGCGAATCCGGCCGATCTGGCCGAGGGCACCACGCTGCGGCGGGCCTTCCATACGCTCAAGGGCAGTTCGCGCATGGTGGGTCTCACCGAGTTCGGCGAGGCGGCCTGGGCGATGGAGCAACTGGCGAACACCTGGCTGGCGGAGCAGAAGCCGGCCGGTCCGGATCTGCTGGCGCTGGCCGGCGAGGCGATGGAGCAGTTCGCCCGCTGGGTCGAGGACATCGCCCAGTCGGCCCCGACGCCCTGGTCGGCGCAAAGCTTCCGCAAGGCGGCCGATGCGCTGCGGCTGGAAGAGCGCCGCATTCCGCTGCCGTGGCCGGGTGCGGACGCGCCGGCGGCCCCGGCACCCGAGCC
>JAEUOX010000051.1 GCA_016790475.1 Rhodoferax sp.
CCCCCCTGTGTCGAGGAGCTGCCCCTGCTGGACCGCTTCTTCGCCGAAAATTCCGCCAACGGCTGGCAAGTGCTCGGATTGGCGGTGGATCAGGCAGCGCCGGTCCAGAGCTTCCTGCAGCGCATGCCGCTGCGGTTTCCGGTCGCGCTGGCCGGATTTCCGGGCATCGAGCTCAGCAAATCGCTCGGCAACCTGACGGGGGGACTGCCCTTCACGGTGGTCCTGGGCCACAACGGGGCGGTATTGCACCGTAGAATCGGGCGCGTCACCGCGGACGACCTGCAGCTCTGGCGCCAGCTGCGCTGAGCGCCCCGCAGGGCTTCCAACCCCCGGACCGGGCTCCCTGGCGACCACTTCTCCCCCTGCTTTTTTTGGCATTTGCCTGCAGTTGGCGGCAAATCGGGTGGTTTTCGGTTAAATTCGAGGAACGATAACCATAGTCGCTGGAGCATCCATGGATCTGAGAAAACTCAAGACGCTGATTGACCTGGTTTCCGACTCGAATGTGTCGGAGCTCGAGATCACCGAGGCCGAAGGCAAGGTTCGCATCGTCAAGGGCCCGGTGGGCGGGCAGGTGGCGCACTATGCACCGCCGCCGATGCCGGTCGTCACGATGCCGGCCCCGGTGGCCGCGGCACCCGCGCCGGCGGCAGCCGAGGCACCGGCCGCACCGGCCAGCAACGAGCACATCGTCAAGTCCCCGATGGTCGGCACCTTCTACCGGGCCGCCTCGCCCGGCGCCAAGCCCTTCGTCGAAGTGGGCGACTCGATCAAGGCCGGCGAGACGGTCTGCATCGTCGAGGCCATGAAGATCCTGAACGAAATCGAAGCCGACAAGTCGGGCACGATCCTGAAGATCCTGTGCGAGAACGGCCAGGCGGTCGAATACGGCCAGCCCCTGTTCGTCATCGAATAAGGGCAGGCGTCGACACCCCATGTTCAAGAAAATCCTGATCGCCAACCGCGGCGAAATTGCGCTGCGCATCCAGCGCGCCTGCCGCGAGCTGGGCGTGCGGGCCGTGATGGTCTACTCCGAGGCCGACCGCGAGGCCAAGTACGTCAAGCTCGCCGAAGAGGCGGTCTGCATCGGCCCGGCGCCGTCGGCCCAGAGCTACCTCAACATGCCGGCCATCATCTCCGCGGCGGAGGTGACCGACGCCGAGGCGATCCACCCGGGCTACGGCTTCCTCAGCGAGAACGCCGGATTTGCGGAGCGCGTCGAGAAGAGCGGCTTCCAGTTCATCGGCCCGACGCCGGAGTCGATCCGGATCATGGGCGACAAGGTGTCCGCGAAGCAGGCCATGATCAAGGCCGGCGTGCCCTGCGTGCCCGGCTCGGAAGGCGAGCTGCCGGACGACCCGGCCCAGGTGCGGCGCATCGCGCGCACCATCGGCTACCCGGTCATCATCAAGGCTGCCGGCGGTGGCGGCGGGCGCGGCATGCGGGTCGTGCACACCGAGGCCGCGCTGATCAACGCCGTGCAGATGACCAAGGCGGAGGCCGGCGCGGCCTTCGGCAACCCGGCCGTCTACATGGAGAAGTTCCTGCAGAACCCCCGCCACATCGAGATCCAGGTGCTGGCGGACAAGTTCAGGAACGCGGTCTACCTGGGTGAACGCGACTGCTCGATGCAGCGGCGCCACCAGAAGATCATCGAGGAGGCGCCGGCACCCGGCATCGCCCGCAAGCTGATCGAGCGCATCGGCGAGCGCTGCGTCGCAGCCTGCAAGAAGATCGGCTACCGCGGCGCCGGCACCTTCGAGTTCCTGTATGAAGACGGCGAGTTCTATTTCATCGAGATGAACACCCGGGTGCAGGTGGAGCATCCGGTGACCGAGCTGATCACCGGCGTGGACATCGTCAAGACGCAGATCATGGTGGCCGCGGGCGAGAAGCTCCCGTTCACGCAGCGCCAGGTGCAGATCCGCGGGCACGCGATGGAATGCCGCGTCAATGCCGAGGAACCCTACACCTTCGTGCCCTCCCCCGGCCGCATCACGATGTGGCACCCGCCCGGTGGCCCGGGTGTGCGCGTGGACTCCCATGTCTACACGAACTACTTCGTGCCGCCGAACTACGACTCGATGATCGGCAAGATCATCGTGCATGGCGATACGCGTGACCAGGCGCTCGCCCGCATGCGCACGGCCCTGGGCGAAACCGTCGTCGAGGGCATCAACACCAATATCGCATTGCACCGGGAGCTGATGGTCGACGCCAAGTTCGTCGGGGGCGGCACCAACATCCACTATCTGGAAGAGTGGCTGGGCCACCACAAGCGCTGAGCAGGCCGCCGGATGTTTGAGCTCACGCTCCAGGTGCCGCAGCCTGCATTGGAGGATGTCTCCGATGCGCTGGAGGCGCTGGACGCGCTCAGCGTCAGTGTCGAGGACGCCGATGCGCTGACGGACGCCGAGCAGGCGCTGTTCGGTGAGCCCGGCATGGTGCCGCAGCAGATCGGCTGGCGCCATTCCCGGATCCGCGCGCTGTTCACGAGCCGGCCCCAGGCCGACGACGCGGCGGCCGTGCTGGCGGCGCAGGACTTCTTCGGGGATTGCCGGGTGGTCGGCGTGGCCGCCGTGCAGGAGCAGGACTGGGTGCGGCTGACGCAGGCGCAATTCGCCCCGGTGCCGATCACGTCCTCGTTCTGGATCGTGCCCACCTGGCATGAGCCGCCGGAGGGTGCGCAGCAGCTGATCCGGCTGGACCCCGGCATGGCCTTCGGCACCGGGACACACCCCACCACCCACATGTGCCTGCACTGGATCGCCGAGGCGCGTGGCGCGGCCGCGCTCGGCCGTGTGCTCGACTACGGCTGCGGCTCCGGCATCCTGGCGATCGCGGCGGCGATGTTCGGCGCCACGCAGGTGGATGCGGTCGACATCGACGCCGCAGCCGTAGAGGCGGCGGCACGCAACGCGGAAGCCAACCGGGTCGCGGTGCGCTGCGGGCTGCCCGAGGCGGCGCAGGGCCGCTACGACACGGTGCTCGCCAACATCCTGGCCACGCCATTGAAGGTGCTGGCCCCCCTGCTGTGCAGCCGCGTGGCCCCCGGCGGCCACCTGGTGCTGGCCGGCATCCTGGAGCGGCAGGCGCAGGAGCTGATCGATGCCTATGCACCCCACGCGCAGCTCCAGGTCGCCCAGCTGCGCGAGGGCTGGATCCTGATGACGGCGACGCTCTGAGCGCCCTGGCGCCTCCGCGAATGCACGTTGGGCGCACAACTACAATCCGCCCGCGATGAGCCTGATCACACGATGCCCGGCCTGTGACACGATGTTCAAGGTCGTGCCGGACCAGTTGCGCATCTCGGAGGGTTGGGTCCGGTGCGGGCAGTGCGGCGAGATCTTCAATGCGTCGCAGCATCTGGTGGCGCCCGAGGCACCGCCGTCCGCCGCGGACCGCGCTCCCGCTCCCACGCCCGCACCCACTCCCGCCGTTGTGACGGCACCCGCGCCCCCACCCGAGGAACGTCACCCGTCGCCCTCGCCCTGGGTGACGCCGGCCGCCGGCGCGGCAGCGCCGAACCCCTTCGAGCAGAAGGTCTGGGACATGGCGCCGGCCATCGATGATCCGGCAACGGAGCCGGAACCGGAATCGGCATCGGAGCCCGAGCCCGAGCCGGAACCATCGCCGGCATCCGACCCCATCGCGGACCCGTTGCCGTCGGCCCCGGCTGCAGAGGCCGCAACGGCCCCCTTCGTCGACCCGGTGGCCCGCGAGCCGGTCTGGGACGACGCCGCACCGGCAGCACCGCCCGACACGCGGGAAGGGGATGCACGCACGCCAATCCCGCCCCGGGACGAAGCCGTAGCGCCCCCTTCTGCACCGCCGCACGATGAACTGCAGCCGCCGACGCCTTCCTTCATGCAGCCGGACGATGCCCCGAGCCGGTGGCAGCGCCGCCCGGTGCGGCTGGCCCTGATCGCGCTGGCACTGCTGCTGGCCGGGTTGCTGGCGGGCCAGGTGCTGCTGCAGGAGCGCAACCGCATCGTGCTGGTCGAGCCGGCCCTGCGGCCGGTGGTGCAGGCCCTGTGCCAGCTGGCACACTGCGAAATCACCCCGCTGCGCCAGATCGAATCGGTCGTCATCGACAGCTCGTCCTTTGGCCGGCTGCGTGCCGACGCCTACCGCCTCGCGTTCTCGCTGCGCAACCAGGCGCCGATCGACATCGCGATGCCGGCCATCGAGCTGTCGCTCACCGATACGCAGGACCAGCCCGTGATCCGGCGCGTGATCCTGCCGACGGAATTCGGCGCGGCGCCTGCCGTGCTGGCGGCCGGTGCCGACTGGAGCGGCACGCTGGCCCTTGGCATCCGGCCCGGCGCCACGACGGAACGCATCGCCGGCTACCGGCTGCTCGCGTTCTACCCCTGACCTTCCCCTTCATCCATCCCGAGGCATTCCATGGCATCCATCATCTGCGGCTCGCTCGCGTTCGACACCATCATGAACTTCGAGGGCAAGTTTTCGCAACAGATCATGCCCGACCAGCTGCACATCCTGAATGTCTCCTTTCTGGTGCCTTCGCTGCGCCGGGATTTCGGCGGCTGCGCCGGCAACATCGCCTACAGCCTGAAGCTGCTGGGCGGTGTGCCGTTGCCGATGGCGACGATCGGCCAGGATGGTGGCGTCTACCTGGAGCGCCTGTCCAAGCTGGGCATCAGCAGTGAGTTCGTGCGCACGATCGACGACAGCTACACCGCGCAGGCGATGATCATCACCGACATCGACAACAACCAGATCAACGGCTTCCACCCGGGCGCGATGGAGCAGGCCTGGCAGAACCGCATCACGCCACGCGGCGACATCCGGCTGGGCATCATCGCGCCGGACGGTCGTGACGCGATGGTCCAGCATGCGGAGCAGTTCGCTGCCGCAGGGATTCCGTTCGTGTTCGATCCGGGCCAGCAGCTGCCGCGCTTCGACGGCGCCGAGCTGCGCAAGTTCGTCGAGCTCTCGACCTGGGTCACGGTGAACGACTACGAGGGCAAGATGCTCAGCGACCGCACTGGCTGGGACAACGCCGAGATCTCGCGCCATGTGAAGGGCCTGATCGTCACGATCGGCGCCGAGGGCAGCGAGGTCTGGGTCGACGGGCGCATGACCCATGTGCCGGCGATCACTGCAAAAGCGGTCGTTGATCCGACGGGCTGTGGCGACGCCTACCGCGGCGCGCTGCTGTACGGGTTGGAGAACGGCTGGTCCCTGGAGCGCTGCGCGGCGCTGGGCAACCACCTGGGCTCCGTCAAGATCGCGCAGCGCGGGCCGCAGAACTACCACTGCGCGCTGTCCGACTTCCGCGTCTGACCGGCAAAAAAAAGCCCGATGCCTTGCGACACCGGGCTTGATGCACGACGTGCAGCAGCCGTCAGGGCTTGCTGGCCGTGGGGAACGGCCAAGCCGCTTGCGGGTTCAGCGTGGTCTGAGCCGCAGGGGCTGCAGGGGCAGCGGGAGCAGACGCTGCAGGGGCAGCGGGTGCTTTCGCGGCTTTCTTCGCAGCCGGCTTCTTGGCTGCTTTCTTGGCGGCGGGCTTCTTGGCAGCGGGCTTCTTGGCCGCAGCAGCCTTCTTGGCCGGGGCGGCCTTCTTCGCAGGCGCCGCCTTCTTGGCCG
>JAEUOX010000125.1 GCA_016790475.1 Rhodoferax sp.
TGGAGTACTCGTAGCCGCTGAAGACCTTCTGCCAGTAGGGCTCCTGGGTCTTGCCCATGTCGAGCGCGGCGCCGATCGCCGGCACATGCGAGGTGTAGACGCTGGCGGTGATGCGGGCCATCAGACACCCCCCTTGCGGCCGGCGCTGCCCTGCGGCTGGCGGTGCGCCTGCGCATCGCCGTCCTCGCCGACGTAGCGGTTGCCTTCGGCCGAGCGGCCTCCGTTGATCATCATGGTGCGGTATTCCTCTTCGGTCATGCCGGTCATGCTGCCAGCCATCTGCTGAAAGCTCTTGCCGTCGGTGGCGCCGATCTTGGCCAGGAAATAGATGTTGCCGCCCAGCGCGATCGCGCGGTTCAGGTCACGGGCCAGCACGGCCTGCTTCTGCTCCTCCGTCATCGGCCAGCCATCCAGGTAGGCGCGCTCGTCGGCCTTGAAGCGGGCCCGGTTCTCGGCCTTCATCAGCGACATGCAGAACTGGTTCAGGTGGTAGCCGCGCCGGCTCTGCTCGGCGTCGAAGATCGTCGTGCCGGGCACGTCGAGGTAGGGTTTGTCGAGGGCCATGGGGGTGCCTAGCTGTTCCAGTAGAGACGGGTCGGATTGTCCACCAGCAGCCGCTGCTGCAGCGCGGCGGTCGGGGCGATCTGCGGGATGAAGTCGACCAGCAGGCCGTCATCCGGCATGTGGTCCTTCAGGTTGGGATGCGGCCAGTCGGTGCCCCACAGCACGCGGTCGGGGAAGGTCTCGACCAGGTGGCGCGCAAACGGCACGACGTCCTGGTAGGCACGCTGCTCGCCCTGCAGGGCCGGCGGGCCGCTGACGGACAGGCGCTCCGGGCAGCTGACCTTGCTCCAGATGTTCGGGTGCTCGCGCATCATCCGCACGAACAGTCCGAACTCCGGCCCGTCCACCGGCTTGCGCACGTCAGGCCGGCCCATGTGGTCCACGACGACCGTGGTGGGCAGCGCCGTGAAGAAGTCGTAGAGCTCGGGCAGGTCCTGCGCCTCGAAGTACACCACCACATGCCAGCCCAGCGGCGCGATGCGCTGCGCGATCTCCAGCAGTACGTCGCGCGGCGTGAAGTCCGCCAGCCGGCGCACGAAGTTGAAGCGGGTGCCGCGCACGCCAGCCGCATGCATCTGCTGCAGTTCCGCGTCGGTGACGTCCCGGCTGACGGTCGCCACCCCCCGGGCCTTGCCGCCGGAGCGCTGCAGCGCATCGACCAGCGCGCGGTTGTCGCTGCCATGGCAGGTGGCCTGCACGATGACGTTCTTGTCGAAACCCAGGTGGTCGCGCAGCGCGAACAGCTGCTTCCACGACGCATCGCAGGGGGTGTACTTGCGCTCCGGCGCGTACGGGAACACGTCGCCCGGACCGAACACATGGCAGTGCGCGTCGACCGCGCCGGGCGGCAGCTGGAAGCGGGGGCGGCTCGGGCCGGCGTACCAGTCCAGCCAGCCGGGAGTCTTGGTGAAGGCGCTCATGGGGTCAGTCGATGTAGCGCAGGCCGGCCTTCTCGAGCGCCGGACGCATGTTGTACATGTCCAGGCCGAGCACGCCGGCGGCCAGCTTGGCGCGCTTGTCGGACTCGTTCGCCTCGCGCGCCGCGGCGGCGTCGGCCACCTGCTGCGCGATCGCGGCCGGCACGACGACCACGCCGTCGTCGTCGGCCACCACGACATCGCCCGGGTTGACCAGCGCCCCGGCGCAGACCACCGGGATGTTCACAGAGCCCAGCGTGGCCTTGATCGTGCCCTTGGCATGGATCGCCTTGGAGAACACCGGGAAGTTCATCGCGGTGAGGTCGCGCACATCGCGCACGCCGCCGTCGATCACCAGGCCCACCGCCCCGCGGGCCCGGAAGGACGTGGCCAGCAGGTCGCCGAAGAAGCCGTCCGCGTTGTCGGCGGAGACCGCGGCGATCACGACATCGCCGGGCTGCAACTGCTCGGCCACGACATGCATCATCCAGTTGTCGCCAGGATGCAGCAGCACCGTGACGGCCGTGCCGCACAGCTGCGCACCGGCATAGATCGGCCGCATGTACGGCTTCATCAGGCCGACCCGGCCCATGGCCTCATGGATCGTCGCGACACCGACCTTGGCGAGCTGGTCGACAGCGGGCCGATCAGCCCGCACGATGTTGCGCCGCACGACGCCAAGCTGGTTCAGGGGTTGGGTGCTCATGGTGTTCACTTGCCTTTCTTCTGAAGGGCGGCATCCAGGCGCGGGAACACGCGCCGCGCATTACCTTCATAGATCTGGAACCGGTCCGCGTCGCTCAGGATCTTCGAGGCCTGGATGTAGCGCTTGGTGTCGTCGTAGTAGTGGCCGGTCTCCGGGTCGATGCCACGCACCGCGCCGATCATCTCGGACGCGAACAGCACGTTCTTCACCGGGATCACGGTGTTCAGCAGGTCGATGCCGGGCTGGTGGTACACGCAGGTGTCGAAGTAGATGTTGTTCAGCAGGTGCTCGGACAGCAGCGGCTTCTTGAGCTCCTGCGCCAGGCCACGGAAGCGGCCCCAGTGGTAAGGCACCGCGCCGCCACCGTGCGGGATCAGGAAGCGCAGCGTCGGGAACTCCTTGAACAGGTCGGAGGTCAGGCACTGCATGAAGGCGGTGGTGTCGGCATTCAGGTAGTGCGCCCCGGTCGTGTGGAAGCAGGGGTTGCAGCTGGTCGACACATGGATCATGGCCGGGATGTCGTACTCGACCATCTTCTCGTAGATCGGGAACCAGTGCTTGTCGCTCAGCGGCGGCGAATTCCAGTGACCGCCGCTCGGGTCCGGGTTCAGATTGATGCCGACGTTGCCGTACTGCTTCACGCACTTCTCGAGCTCGGGGATGCAGGTGGCCGGGTCCACGCCGGGGGACTGCGGCAGCATGGCCGCGCCGATGAAGTTGTCCGGGAACAGCTGGGACACCCGGTAACACAGCTCGTTGCAGATCGCCGCCCAGGTCGACGAGATGTTGAAGTCGCCGATGTGGTGGGCCATGAAGCTCGCGCGCGGCGAGAAGATCGTCAGGTCGGAGCCCCGCTCCTTCATCAGGCGCAGCTGGTTGGTCTCGATCGACTCGCGCAGCTCGTCGTCGCTGATCTTCAGGTCGGACACGCGCGGCATGGAGGCCGGATCCTGGATACCGGCAATCTGTTTGTTGCGCCAGGCCTCCAGCGCCTTCGGCGCGGTGGTGTAGTGGCCATGGCAATCGATGATCAGGGGGGCACGCATCGGCAATCACTCCTCGGTTGGGATGCCGGCATTGTGGTCCCGCCGCCAGCAAAGATGAAGCCGTGGCGGGCCACTAGCAGATATAAGATATCGGCATGGCCGCGCGTTGGCTATTTCAACTTCCGGGGGTGTGCCGTGGACCTCAAGCAGATCGAATACTTCGTCCGCGTCGCCGAGCTGGGCGGCTTCACGCGGGCCGCGGCGGCACTGGGCGTGGCCCAGCCGGCGCTGAGCCGCCAGGTCCGGCTGCTGGAGGTGGAGCTGCGCCAGAACCTGCTGGCCCGCGACGGGCGCGGCGCCGTGCCCACCGAGGCCGGGCGCCTGCTGCTGGCGCACGGGCGCGGCATCCTGCACCAGGTGGAGCGCGCCCGCGAGGAACTGGGCCGGGTGCGGGGCGCGCTGGCCGGGCGGGTGGCGGTCGGGCTGCCGCCGAGCCTGGCGCGCATGCTCACGGTGCCGCTGACCCGCGCATTCCGCGCCCGCATGCCGGAGGCCACGCTGTCGATCAGCGAAGGCCTGTCCACCGCGATGCAGGAGTCGCTGGTGAACGGCCGTCTGGACATTGCGGTGCTGTACAACCCGCGGCCGAGCCATGAGCTCGACATCCAGGCGCTGCAGCAGGAGGACCTTTTCCTGGTGCAGCCGCGCGGCACGCGCGCGGGCCGTGCTGCCGCAACAGCGCCCGTGACGCTGCAGGCCGTGGCGGAGCTGCCACTGGTGATCCCGAGCCGGCCGAACGCGATCCGCATGCAGGTGGAATCGGAAATGGCGGCGATCGGCTGCCGGCCGACCGTGGCGCTGGAGATCGACGGCGTCGCGGCGATCCTGGACCTGGTAGCCGACGGCGCCGGCAGCGCGGTGCTGTCGCGCAATGCGGTGGCCAGTTCGATCCGGCCGGCACGCTTTCAGCTGCGCGCGATCCGCGATCCGGCCCTGCGCACGCAGATCGCGCTGGCCACCAGCGCCCAGCGACCCGCCACGCTGACCCAGCAGGCCACGCAGCAGCTGATCCGCGAGACATTGGCCGAGCGGACCGCGGCCTGACGGCCGGGCAGGCTCAGCCGCCCGGCGCCGCCGCGGGCAGCAGCACGAACACCGACACCCGGGACGGTGCGTCCGTGCGGCTCACCTGAAAGCGCCCCGGCCCCTCGGCGCGGACCCGCAGCCAGTGCAGGCCGGCCTGAGGCAGCACGATGTCATGCGCAAAGACGCCGCTGAAGGTGGACCGCGCCACCGGATGCCTGTCCACGAAGGTGCCGGTCTGCGAGAGGTCGATGCGCCCGGTGATGCGACAGGGCCGGTCGGCGTACAGCAGCACCAGTTGCTCGCCGGTGGTGTCGTCGCGCAGACCGGTGACGGACGCCATCGGATACTGCAGGCTGTCGAGCAAGCCCAGCAGCAAACGGGAGATTCGCGCGTCGGCTGGCTGGACTGCGAGACCATCGTCCTCGGGCCGCAGCCACAGGGGCTGTGCCGACCCCGCCAGCGAGCGCGCGATGAATCCGGCATTCAGTTCGAAGCCGTCGAAGGAACGGCGCTCCATCGGCGGCGGCTGCTGCTGCAGCGGGAAGCGCAGGTAGATGTCGGGCGCGGCCGGCCCGGCCGGTCGGCCGTCGGTGTGCCCCAGCACCAGCCAGAGCCGCTCCGGGATCCGCGGCGCCAGCGGCGAAGCCGGGGCGCCCTGCGCGGCCGCCAGCGGCTCCAGCCGCGGACCGACGAACTGCAGACGGCTGGGTACCAGCGCGTCCCCCTGCACCTGCAGCGGCGCGCCGCCCGGCGTCGCGCAGGCCGCCAGCAGGCCCGCCCCGAGAATCATCCAGAGTGTCCGTCCCTGACCCATGGTGTTCTTCCCTCCTGCACCGCATGCTAACCGTTGGCTCGCCGGCTGCGCACTCCGGCGCAGCACCCGCCTGATAATGCCCCACCCGCTGGAGACTCCCATGACCACCCTCGTCGTCACCCTCATCGGCCCGGACCGGCCCGGCATGGTCAATGCCGTGTCGGACAAGGCCATCGCGCATGGCGCCAACTGGACCGACAGCCTGATGGCCAACTTCGCCGGGCAGTTCGCCGGCATCGTGCAATTGGATGTGGCCCCTGCGCAGTGCGACGCGCTGGTGGCGGACCTGCGCAGCCTGCAGGCGCCGGACCTGCAGATCACCGTCACGACGACCCGCGGCGCCGGGCCGGCCGGCGCGGCCCGCCGGATCAAGCTGGATCTGCTCGGGCACGACCGGCCGGGCATCATCCAGTCGATCTCCAGCCAGCTGGCACGCCACGGCGTGGGCATCGACAAGCTCAACACGCACCTGATCAGCGGCGCGATGTCGGGCGAGCAGCTCTTTCGCATGGAGGCGTCGCTGAGCCTGCCGCCAGGCCTGGATCCGGCACTGCTGCAGCAGGCTCTGGAGGGCCTGGCCAACGAGCTGATGGTGGACCTTTCGCTTGACGCCGCCGCGAGCGCACCCGGCTGAGGCGCCAGCGCGCACGCGCTGGTCGCGGGTGCTGCTGCTGTGGGCCTGCGGCATCCTGGGAGGCATGCAGTTCGCGAAGATCTCGGTGGCCTTCCAGCCGCTGCAGGTCCTGTACGGGGTCGGGCCCGCACCGATGGGCTGGGTCCTCTCAGCCGTCGGTCTGGTCGGGCTGGCGCTGGGGGTCACGATGGGTCTTTTCGCCACCGCGATCGGCGTGCGCCGGCTGCTGCTGGGCGGGCTGGCACTGGGCGCGACGCTGTCCGCGGCGCAGTCGCTGCTGCCGCCCTTCCCGCTGCTGCTGGTCAGCCGGATGCTGGAGGGGGCCTCCCACCTGGCGATCGTGGTCGCGGCGCCGACGCTGATCGGGGCCAGCTGCGCTCCGCAGCACCGCGCGATCGCGATGGGGCTGTGGAGCACCTTCGTCGGCGTCGCCTTTGCACTGATGGCGGCCGTCGGCAGCGGCGTGATCGCGCGCAGCGGGCTGGACGGCCTGCTGCAGCTGCATGCGCTGGGCATGGCCGGCATGCTGGTCTGGCTGCTGGCCGCCACGCGCCGGGACCCGCACCCGGAACCCGCCCCCTGGCCCCCCCTGCGTACGCTGCTGCGCCAGCATGCCGCGGTCTACACGGATTTCCATACCGTGCTGCCGGGCCTCACCTTCTTCTGCTACACCGCGGTGGCGGTGGCGCTGCTGACCTTCGTGCCCCCCTGGACCGGTGCGGACCGGGCCTGGCTGGCGGTGGTGCTGCCGCTGATGGTGATCGCCGGCAACTTCGGCGCCGGCTGGCTGGTGCAGCACTGGCTGGCGCCGTTGCAGCTGGCGCGCGTCGCGTTCAGCGCCGTCGCGCTGGCCGCGCTGTGGCTGGGCTGGAGCCATGCGGCCGGCCAGCGCCTGGGCGCGCCGGCGCTGGCGCTGCTGTTCACGTCCGGGCTGGCCGGCGGCTCGGCCTTTGCGCTGATTCCCTACCTGTGCCATGACAGCCGGACCCAGGCGCGCGCCAACGGCGCGGTGGCGCAGATGGGCAACCTGGGCTCCAGCTGCGGCCCGCCGCTGCTGGCCGCCTGCAGCGCCCAATGGGGCATCGGCGGGCTGGTCGGTCCGGCGGTGCTGGCCTCGGTGCTCGGGTTCGCGCTGGCGAGCTGGGCCCGCAGGCACCTGGCGCGGCGCTGAAGGTGCTCAGCCCTTGCCGGGGCGCCGCGCGAGCAGCGGATCGGCGAAGCCCTGCCAGGGTGCGCCCTGCGCAACACCGGCGAAGGTGCCGGCGCGGGCCTGGTCGGCCACCCACTGCTGCTTGTCGGCGATGGCGGCCGCCATGAAGGGCTCAAAGCCCGCCTCACGCACGGTGTTGGCCGCCTCGCGCATCTCCTCGGCCCGGCGCTGCCCGTGCTGCACCACCCGGCTGAAGAAATAGGCGCCCTGCTTCTGCCAGTCGATGCTGGGGAAGGTTTCCTCCAGTGTCGGGATCATGTGCTCCTCGACGCCGTAGGCCCGCGCGGTGGCGTAGCTCTCGATCACCAGCGCCTCCAGGCCCTTGATCATGACGCTGCGGCACATCTTGATTGCGCTGGCCACGCCCAGGCGGTCGGACACCGGTCGGGCATCCATGCCCCAGCCCTGCAGCACCGGGGCGAGCTCCTCCGCCCGGGCCCCGCCGAGCAGCATCGGCACCCGGATGCCGTACGGCGGTACCGAGGTCATCACGCCGGCCTCGACATAGACGGCGCCGGCGGCATCGATCAGCGCCGCGGCGGCCTGCTTGGTGCCGGGCGACGCGGAGTTCAG
>JAEUOX010000143.1 GCA_016790475.1 Rhodoferax sp.
CATCCTGGGCCAGTTGCACAGCGGGCGGGATCTGGACAAGTTCGTGCTGCAGGTGGATCAGGCCAGCACCCTGCTGATTGACCTGGACTACACCGCGACGTTCAGCGACATCTTCCTGGAGGTGCGCGACAGCGCCGGCACCTTGCTGGGTGTGCACACCGGTCCTGCCGATGGCTCTGCGTCGGACACCTGGATGCTCGGCGTCACCAGCCCGGGCGACTACACCTTCACGATCCGGCCGGAGCCGTACTGGGTGGATTTCGGTGCCAGCCCGGCCTACCGCCTGGCGGTCGATGCGGTTCCCAGCCGCGAACTGTTCGAGTCCGAGGGCAACGACACCAGCGCCACGGCCGACGTGCTGCAGTTGGGAGGCCGGATCAAGGGTGCGCTTTCCTCGGAGGCCGATGCCGACCACTACCAGGTGACGCTGGCCGCCAGCGGCATGTTGGCGATCGACTTCGACGCGCCGACCAACAGCCTGAACACCCCCCATTTCCAGATCACGCTGCGCGACAGCCTGGGCGCCACATTGCTGCACCGCTTTACCGGCACCGACGCAGCCCTGCGTACCGGTGTGCTGGCGGCGGGCACCTACGACATCGCGGTGGCCGTTGGCGAGATCACCTTCAGTGGGGAAACCTACAGCTTGCAGGTCAACCGCCGCGAAACCGTGTCCCCGCCGTCGGGCGCGCTGCTCGGGTCCGAGGCCGGCGAGTTGCTGCAGGGCTCGGAGGTAGGCGACAGCGTCTATGGCCGTGGTGGGGACGACCGTATCAGCGGAGGGGCCGGCGCGGACACGCTGGTGTTCGAGAGCAGCCTGCTGAACCTCGACATCGCATCGGCGGCCGGGTTGACGGCAGTCCGCGGGAACTTCGCGGCGGGCGTGCACGCCTATTCCGTCAGCCGGATCTGGCAGGTCGAAACGCTGCGCACTGACGACAGCCTGATCGCGCTGCCGACCAGCGCACAGGTTCCGCTGATCGGTACGCGGATCGACGACGTGCTTGTCGGTACGCCCGGCGACGACCTGCTGGACGGCTGGGGCGGCAACGACCTGATCAACGGACAAGGTGGCAATGACACGCTGGCCCTGCTCGGACTGCGCGGCGCCTTCGCGCTGATGACGGTCGGACCGGTGACCCGCATCCAGGGCACCTCGCAGGAGTACGCCGGCACCACCATCAAGGCCTGGAATGTCGAAGCCCTGGCCTTCGACCAGGCGCAGACCGTCACGCTGGCGGGCACGGGTGGCGCGGTGATTTTCGGCGTAGCCGGCGACGACCGCTGGACAGGCACGGCCGACGACGAGACCTTTGATGGACAGGGCGGCAACGACACCGTGGACGGGGGCGCCGGCAGCGACAGCGTGCTGTTCTTCGACCGCGTCGACAACTTCACGATCAGCTACCCCGGTGCCGGCTCGTCGGCGGTGACGGTCACCGGCAAGCCGGGTTCAGCCTATGCGGGCCAGACACTCCTGGCGCGCCATGTGGAGACGCTGCGCTTTGCGGACGGCGCGATCGAGGTGGCCAACCCGCCGGGGCTGGTGCTGCGCTCCAGCAACTCGGCGCTGGATGAAGGCGGCCCGGCGGCCACGCTGCAGGTGTCCCTCGCGGCAGCCCCGGGCCAGCCCGTCACGCTGACGCTGTCCGCCGGGCTGCAACTTTCCACGGACGCCGGCCAGCTCCACTTCGATGCCCGGAACTGGGCGACGCCGCAGTTCGTGCAGGTGCGCGCCATCGACGACACCGCGCATGAGGCGGACCAGACCGGCGTGCTGCATTTGGCGATCACCACCAGCGACCCGCTGTACGCCACTGTGGACGACGTGGCACTGCCCTACCGCATCTCGGACAACGGGAACGACAACGCCACGACTGGCGGTGTGCGGGGGCGGCTATGGCATGACTTCGACAAGGACAGTGTCATCGATGCCTCGGAGGTCGGGCTGCAGGGCTGGACCGTCTTCGACGACACCAACCGCAACGGTGTCCCGGACGGCGACGAGCCCCGCACCGTCTCCGACGCACTGGGCCAGTACCTGCTGGGCGGGCTGGCGCCTGGCGTTCACACGCTGGTGGCCGTCCCCGAAACCGGGTGGCTGCCGAGCGCGCAGGCTGCCGGCGGCAGCCGCGCCACCGCCATCGCCTACACCGCAGCCGACGGCGAGGTCCAGTTGGAAGGGCCGATCGTCGGCCCGCAGGGCGGCGCCGGAACACTGGCCGACTACGCAAATTTGGGTCTTGCCACCCGCATTGCCGACTTCCACGCCGACCCGCGGTTCGCGCGCATCGACGGGCGCGGCAGTGCGGTCGTCCTCATTGATACCGGCATCGACCGGGATCACCCGTCCTTCGGTGCCGATGCGAACCACGACGGTACCGCAGACCGCATCGTCTTCCAGTATGACTTCACTGGAGCCAATGGCCCGGATGCATCAGACACGAGGGGGCATGGCACCCATGTTGCCGGCATCGTGGGATCGTCCGACCCGGCCTATCCAGGGATTGCCCCCGGCGTGAATCTGATCATGCTCAAGGTGTTCTCGAGCGACCGGAGCAGGGGTGCATCCACCGCCGACCTCATCGAGGCGGCCAACTGGGTGGTGGAGCACGCTGCGGAGTACAACATCGTTGCGGTCAACATGTCGCTCGGTGCGGGGAGCTACGCGGATGCGTACAACGGGTATCTCTCCACGCAGCTCCAGGCTCTGGCCAACCTCGGTGTGGTCGCGGTCGCATCCTCCGGCAACCGGTACCCATCCATTGAACAGCAGGGTGTCGGTTATCCGTCTGCCGATCCCAATGCGTTGTCCGTCGGCGCCGTCTGGGCAGGGCCCGGTGTCTGGCCCCTGCGCGGGCAGGTCGGCACCACCGACGTCATCGCATTCTTCTCGCAGCGCGACGACACCCAGTCCGACATCTTTGCGCCGGGGGTGTTCATCACCTCGGCCGAGGCGGGTGGATCGCAGGTGGCCTACAGCGGCACGAGCATGGCCGCACCGCAGATCAGCGGCATGGTCGCGCTGGCGCAGCAACTGGCCCGGGAGACGTTGGGCCGCAGCCTGTCCTTTGACGAGATCCGGGACCTGCTGTCGTCGACCGGCGCCCCGATCCTGGACGGCGACAACGAGAACGACACGGTCGCGAATACCGGCCTCACCTTTCGCCGGGCGGACATGCTGGCGCTGGCGGAAGCCATCCTGGCGCTCCAGCCCCAGGCCTCGCGCAGCGTGGAGGTGCTGGCGGGTGTGAATGCCGTGGACCAGGATTTCGGTTTCGCGGCCACCGCATCGCCCGCTGTCCTGGACGTGGACGACATCATCGTCGGGGCCTACTGGGGCGACGTGCTGCGCGGCGGCGGTGGCAACGACCGGATGCAGGGGGCGGCGGGCAACGACCGCATGCGCGGCGACGCGGGTGACGACGATCTGGACGGAGGCCCGGACCACGACTACCTGCAGGGCGACGCGGGCCGCGACACGCTGCGCGGCGGGACCGGCATCGACACGCTGGAGGGCGGCGACGGCGACGATCTCTACTATGTGGACAACCCGTTCGACGAAGTCCGGGAGAGCAACCCCGACCGTCCGCTGGGCGGCCTCGACACCGTGCGGTCCGAGGTCGACCAGAGCCTCGGTGATCACCTGGAGGTCCTGTTCCTTGACGGTCCGCGCGCCCGCAACGGCACTGGCAACGCGCTCGACAACCTGCTGACCGGCAATACGCTGGACAACCAGCTGCGGGGTGGAGCCGGTGCCGACACCTTGCGGGGTGGCGATGGCAAGGACACGCTGGAAGGCGGCGCCGGACGCGACTCGCTCGTCGGTGGCGGCGGATTCGACATCGCGGACTACCGCCAGGCAACTGCCGGCGTATCGGCAGAACTGTGGCGCCAGTTCGCCCTGAATGATGGCCAGGGCGGCCAGGATGTGCTGCTGGAGATCGAAGGGCTGTGGGGCTCCTCCCATGCCGACCTGCTGGCAGGTGCCGCCGGGGCGGAATCGCTGCAGGGCGGCGACGGTGCGGACGGACTCTATGCCGCCGGCGGCGACGATACGCTCGCCGGCGATGCCGGCGCCGACACGATGGACGGTGGAACCGGCTCCGACCTGGCCGACTACAGCCTGGCACCGGCCGGGATCCGGGTGGAACTGTGGCGCTCCCTGGCACCGCAGGATGGCCACGGTGCCCAGGATGCCCTCTGGAACATCGAACGGGTCCTCGGGTCGGGCTGGAATGACGTGCTTGTGGGGGGTGGCGCCGGCGATTCGCTGGCGGGCGGCCCGGGTGATGACACGCTGGCGGGTGCCGCGGGCAACGACACCCTGCACGGCGGCACCGGTTCCGATCTCGTCGATTACAGCGGCGCACCGGGGCCGGTATCCGCCGAGTTGTGGCGCCAACTCGCCACCCAGGACGGACAGGGCGGAACGGACCTGCTGATCGGCGTCGAGCGCTTGACCGGTTCCGCCTTCAACGACCTGCTGGCGGGCGACAACGCTGCAGGCGCCCTGACCGGGGGCGCTGGCGATGACGGGCTCTATGCGGCGGGTGGCAATGACACGCTGGTCGGGGGCGCCGGCAACGACACGCTGGATGGTGGTGCGGACTGGGACACTGCCGACTACTCGGCCGCCAGCGGACCGGTCGTGGCCGAACTCTGGCGCGCGCTGGCGACGGCCGACGGCACCGGCGGGCGGGATGCCTTGTGGAACATCGAAGGGCTCATCGGCACGGCCTTCAACGATCTGCTGGCGGGCGGCAATGGGGATGACGGCTTGTCGGGTGCCGACGGCAACGACACCCTCGCGGGGCGCGGCGGCAATGACACGCTGGACGGCGGCGGCGGCCGGGACATCGCCGACTACGCGTCCGCCAGCGGGCCGGTCACCGCGGAACTCTGGCGTGGCTGGGCATTGCAGGACGGCGCGGGTGGCCGGGACCTTCTGCGCGACCTGGAGGGCCTGTCGGGCTCCCCCTGGGCCGACCTGCTGGCGGGCGCAGCCCACGACGAATCCTTCTTCGGCGGCGCGGGCAACGACGGTATCTATGCCGCAGGTGGCAACGACACCCTGGCAGGGGGTTCCGGCCACGACACGCTGGACGGCGGCCCCGGCGTCGATACCGTCGACTACAGCAACGCCACCGGCAGCGTGACGGCTGAGCTGTGGCGCGCCTACGCCTTGAATGATGGCCAGGGTGGGCAGGATGCCTTGTGGAACATCGAGTCACTCATCGGCTCGGCACAAGCCGACCTGCTGGCCGGCGCTGCCAACAACGAGTCCTTCATCGGCGGTGCTGGCAATGACGGCATCTATGCAGCGGCGGGCAACGACACGCTGTCTGGCGGTGCGGGCGCCGACACCCTCGATGGCGGCGCGGGCACCGATCTTGCCGACTACGGCGCCGCCACCGGGGGCGTGACCGCGGAACTGTGGCGCGCGTTCGCATTGAACGATGGCAGCGGCGGCACGGACGCCCTGTGGAACATCGAGAACCTGTCCGGGTCGGCCCAGGCGGACCTGCTGGCCGGCACCAACGCGGACAACCGGCTGTCCGGGCAAGGCGGCGCCGACCAGATCTACGCGGCCAGCGGCAACGACACGCTGGCCGGCGGCCTGGGCGCGGACACGCTGAATGGCGGCGCCGGAGCGGACATCTTCGTTTTCGACACGGCGCCGGGACCCGGCAATATCGACATCCTGCAGGACTTCAACCCCGTGGACGATACGCTGCAGCTGGCCGGGTCGCAGTTCACCGCGCTGGCGATGCCCGGCGCGTTGGTCGCCGGGGTGCTGCGCAGCGCTGCCGGGGCCACCACGGCGGGCAATGCCAATGACCGTCTGATCTACAACAGCAGCACCGGCGCGTTGTACTACGACGCCGATGGCAGCGGCGCGCTGCCGGCTGTGCAGTTCGCCATCCTCGGAACCGGCCTCGCCTTGAGCGTGGCAGACTTCACGATGGCCTGACCACGCCGGCACCACGGCGGCTGCAACCTGTCGCCCCCACCTTCGTGACGAAGTTCACGCGCCGCGCCCGAGATCGGGCGCGATCCGGCTGTCCGCTCGGGCACAATCCGTCGCGCGAGGGGGCATGAAGCGCTCACCGTGAGCACTGTGCCTGGCCCCCTGCGTGCCTGTGCCGGACGACGCCGGCATCCCCCTCTTTTGGAACCGCCTGCCGGTACCCGAGCACTGGCGGAGACGTTGTTTTTCACGAATCACCGGAGATTGAATGCCCACCGTCAACCTTTCCAGCAGCTTCAGCTTTGCCTCCGACCAGGATTGGGAATGGCAGGTGCTTGGAAATACCGCCTCGTTGATCACGCTGTCCAACGGCATCAACACCCAGACCTTTGCCGGCAGCTTCAGCTACAGCCCGGACGGCATCGTCAGCGGAACCGTGACGGCCACGACGTTTTCGGTAAGCGGGGCACTGGTCTACAGCGTCACCGGCATGACGGCGAACGCCACGCAGATGCAGACCTACGCCGAGTCGTTTGGCGACACGCAGAGCACGCATGCCTATGTGCTGCAGGGCGCGGACGTGATCAACGGCAGCTCCGGCGCGGACTACCTGATGGGCTACGGTGGCAACGACACGCTGACCGGGAATGCGGGAACCGACACGATCGACGGCGGCACGGGCACCGATACCGTGGTGTACGCCGCCAACCGGGCGGACCTGCAGATCGTCTACTCCGGCTCCGGCACACTGTTCACGGTCACCGGG
>JAEUOX010000238.1 GCA_016790475.1 Rhodoferax sp.
TCGACAGGGACACAACACGGTGGCTGATCTGCACATTCTGCGTCCGCACACGCTCGGCATGGCCCGGGCGCGCAAGATGGCCTTTCTCTGGGCCGAACAGGCCGAGAAGGATTTCGACATGCAATGCACCTACGAGGAGGGCCGCATCGCCGATGTTGTGCGCTTCTCGCGCTCCGGCGTCCAGGGCGAACTCCATGTGACCAAGGACCGGTTCGAGCTGGACGCCAGGCTCGGCTTCCTGCTGGGCGCCTTCAAGGGCCGGATCGAGGCCGAGATCGTGGCCAACCTGGACGCCTTGCTGGCGCCTGCGACCGCCCCGGCCCGGGCCGCCGCGAAGAAGTCCGCCGGAGGCCGGAAATGAGCGCGTCCGGCGGACCGTTGCAGGGGCTGCGCGTCATCGAGATGGGGCAGCTGATCGCGGGCCCCTTCGCCGCCAAGACGCTGGCCGACTTCGGTGCCGACGTCATCAAGATCGAGCCGCCGGGCGGCGCCGGTGCGCAGGGGGGGGACCCGCTGCGCAAGTGGCGTCTGCTGAAGGACGGCACCTCGGTCTGGTGGCAGGTGCAGTCGCGCAACAAGAGGTCGGTGACGCTGGACCTGCGCCAGGGCGAGGCGCAGGACATCGTGCGGCTGCTGGCCCGGGATGCGGACGTGCTGATCGAGAACTTCCGGCCGGGGGCGCTGGAGGGCTGGGGTCTGGGGCCGGAGGTGCTGCAGGCGGCCAACCCGGCGCTGATCATGCTGCGCATCAGCGGTTACGGGCAGACCGGCCCCTACCGGGACCGCCCCGGCTTCGGCGTCGTCGCCGAGGCGATGGGCGGCCTGCGCCACCTGACCGGCGAGCCGGGCCGCGTGCCGGTGCGGGTCGGCGTGAGCATCGGCGACACGCTGGCCTCGCTGCACGGCGTGATCGGCATCCTGATGGCGCTGCACCACCGCCACGCGACCCGCTCTGCCGAGGCGCCGCGCGGCCTGGGGCAGGTGGTGGATGTCGCGCTGTACGAAGCCGTGTTCAACTGCATGGAAAGCCTGCTGCCGGAGTACGCGATGTTCGGCGCCGTCCGGGGCCCCTCCGGCAGCGCGCTGCCGGGCATCGCGCCGACGAATGCCTATGCCTGCGCCGATGGCGGCTACGCGATCATCGCCGGCAATGGCGACAGCATCTTCAAGCGGCTGATGCATGCGATCGGGCGGGACGACCTCGGCCAGGATCCGGAGCTGGCCGACAACACCGGCCGGGTGCGGCGTGTCGACGAGATCGACGGAGCGATCGGCGACTGGGCCCGCACGCTGCCGGTCAGCGCGGTGCTGGAGGTGCTGGAGCGCGCCAGCGTGCCCTCCGGGCGCATCTACACCGTGGCCGACATCGCGGCGGACCCGCACTTCGCGGCGCGGGGCATGCTGGAGTCCGTCACGCTCGAGGACGGCAGCACGCTGACGGTGCCGGGCTTCGTGCCCAAGCTCTCGCGCACGCCGGGCGGGCACCGGCGCAACGCGCCGGCGCTGGGGCAGGACACCGAGGCGGTGCTGCGCGAGGTGGGGGTGACGCCCGATCAGCTCGAAGCGCTGCGGGCGCGTGGCGTGATCAGCTGAGGGATTCGATCAGGTCGATGTACTGCTGCATGGCGTCGTCCTTCGAGGTGCCCTTCAGGCTGTTCCAGGCATCCCACTTGGCGCGGCCGACCATGTCGCCGAAGCCCGGCTTCTTGTCGGTGTTGTCGCCGACGCTGCCCTGCTTGTAGAGCGCGTAGATCTTCAGCAGCGTGGCATTGTCCGGCCGCTCGCTCAGGTTCTTCGAGTTGGCGGCGGCGGCTTCGAATTGTTTCTTCAGGTCGGCCATAGGGGCTCCATGCGGGGTTGACGGTGCGCCGCGGCGCCGGTGCGCCGATGCGGGTATGTGCGCAGTATCTTAAGGCCGCTTTTGCCGCCACAATACCGGCGAACAACCGGCCCGGGTCTGCGCGAAGTCCCGGCCACAGGGCCCGCTGCGGCAGGAGACGCGACCATGGTGACTCGGATCAACGCCCGCAAGGTGGCGCTGAAGGTGGGCGACAACGTCAAGGATGCCCTCAGCGGCACGCTGGGCCTCAGTGGCGAACGCATGACCAAGGTCGATACCGCCTGGCTGCGCATGGACTCCCCGAGCAACCTGATGATGATCGTGGGCGTCTGGGTGCTGCAGCCGGGGATCACCTACGAGGCCCTCTGCGAGCGGGTCAGCGAGCGGCTGCTGCAGTACCCGCGCTTCGGGCAGCGGGTGGTGCAGGATGCCGCCGGCGCGACCTGGGTGCAGGACACCGCGTTCGACATCCACCGCCAGGTGGTGCGCGAGAAGCTGCGCCGCACGCCGCGCGGCCGCGAGCAGGAGGCCCTGCAGGACCGGCTGGCCGAACTCGCGGTGACCCCGCTCGACAAGGACCGCCCGCTGTGGCAGTTCCACCTGGTCGAGGACTACCAGGGCGGCTCCGCGATGATGGTGCGCATCCACCACTGCATTGCCGACGGCATCGCGCTGATCGCGGTGACCCAGTCGCTGGTCGATGGCGGCACCGCACCGCCGCCGCGCCGCAGCGGCAAGGCCCGCCGGGAGGGGCTGGAGGCGGCGGAAGACTGGCTGGCCGACACCGTACTCAAGCCGCTGACCGACGTGGCAATCAAGGCCATGGGCAGCGCGTCCACCAGTGCCAGCCAGGCGCTGGAGCTGCTGCTGGAGCCGCAGAAGGGCATGGAGAAAGGCCTGGCCGGTTCGGCCGACCTGGCGCGCATGGCCTACCAGGTGCTGCGCGACGCGGCGTCGCTGGCCCTGATGCCCGATGACTCCGCGACACGGCTCAAGGGCATGCCCGGCCGCACCAAGCGGGTGGCCTGGTGCGCGCCGATCCCGCTGGACGAGGTCAAGGCCATCGGTCGGGCCCTGAACTGCTCGGTCAATGACGTGCTGCTGAGCTGTGTCGCCGGCGCGCTCGCGGCCTACCTGCGCAGCCACGGGGACGCGGTGGAAGGCCAGGAGATCCGTGCGATGGTGCCGGTGAACCTGCGCCCGCTGGACCAGGCCCACAAGCTGGGCAACCGCTTCGGCCTGGCGCCGGTGGTGCTGCCGATCGGGGTCGACAACCCGATCGAGCGCATCTACGAGGTCCGCCGGCGCATGGGCGAGCTCAAGGGCAGCATGCAGCCGCTGATGGCCTTTGCGCTGCTGGCGGTGGCCGGTCTGCTGATCAAGCCGGCACAGGACGCCCTGCTGAACCTGTTCTCGCGCAAGACGACCGCGGTCATGACCAACGTGCCGGGTCCGCGCGAGAAGGTGCGTTTCCTGGGGGCGACGGTCGAGCAGAACCTGTTCTGGGTGCCGCAGAGCGGCACCGTCGGCCTGGGCGTGTCGATCCTGAGCTACGGCGGCGGCGTGCAGTTCGGCGTCATCACCGACGGCACGCTGTGCCCGGATCCGCAGCGCATCATCGACGGCTTCGCGCCGGAGTTCGCGAAGCTTTCGCTGCTGACGCTGATGCTGCCCTGGGGCGAGTGAACGCCGCGGCATGTCGCCGCCGGGTCACGGCTTGAGCTCGGCCCGGGCCATCTCCACATCCAGCCGTTCGGCGGCATCCAGCGGGGCGAACGCGGCGGCCTGACGGAACAGCCGGGTCGCGTCCTGGAGCCGCTGGTCGCCCTCCAGCATCAGCAGCGCGTGCGCATACTCCACCATCGCCAGTGCGGACTCCAGGTTGATGCGCAGCGCCTCCTGGAACAGCGTCAGGCCGACCTCCTTGCGTGCGCCGTAGGTCATGCTGCCGATCAGCGCGCCGACCTTGTCGATGACCTCCGCATGGAAGGCGCCCAGGGCCACATGGGCGTCCGCATGCCGGGGCTGGAGTTCGATGGTGCGCTCCAGAGAGGTCTTGACCCGGGTGCCCAGGCCCTGGGCCAGTGCCTTGGCGACGCTGATGCCCTGGCTGTAGCGCCCCAGCGCATAGGCATGCCAGTAGTGGGCGTTCGGGTTGTCGGGATCCTGCGCCGCATGGGCCTCAGCGCGCTGGACCACGTCCTGGTAGAGCTCCAGGCGGGCCCTTTCCTTCTTTTCCAGGTAGGTGGCGTAGATGCAGGCGGACTTGTGCGCCAGCGTCAGGCCGCTCAGGCCCAACTGGAGGCCGGTCTCCATGGCCTTCTGGAACTCGCCACTGTGAAACAGCGCCCAGCCTTCCAGCAGGCGGGGGTCTTCAGGGAGCGGCTCGGCGTCGCCCCTGTGCAGGCGACTCCAGTGCCGCTGCACGCTGCGGGCATCGAACTGGTACTCGCCGGCATAGGGAAAGGCGGTCCATCTGGCCATCGCTGTCTCCTCAGTAGGCCGGGCCGGTGCCAGGCTCCAGGGGTGTGCTGCCGCAACGGGCGCACAGTGCGACTGTACTAGACGGATTTGCCGTAGGCGTCGACCAGCGTCAACAAATGGGTGCGCTGACCCGGCTCCAGGTAGGGCAGCAGCAGGCTCAGCACATGCTGCCCGCCGCGCATCAGGGCCGCCTGCGCGCTCTCCGGCTCCAGCGCCTTGCGCGGATCGCGCACGTACTCGAAGCTCAGCCAGTAGCTCAGCACGACCACCATGCTGGTGGCCGTGGGCTCGGCATCGCGGCTGTCCATGTGCAGCGCGCCGGCCCGGGTCATGCCGTCGAGCATGGCGCGCAGGGCCCGCGTCTTGTTCCGGAGCATCGCCTGCACATGGGTCTCCAGGCGGCGGTTCTTGGACAGCAGGTCGTTCAGGTCCCGGTACAGGAAGCGGTACTGCCAGATCAGCTCGAACAGCGAGTGCAGG
>JAEUOX010000272.1 GCA_016790475.1 Rhodoferax sp.
CAGCGACTGCAGGTGCGGATAGAACTGGTCCAGGAAGCGGAACTTCGCCTGCTGGCGGTCCTCGCCGGACGAGCCGCTGGGGAAGTACGCGCTGATCACCGAGATGCGGCGCGCCGGCGTGTCGAAGCGCAGCTCGACATAGCGGCCTTCGGCGTCGAACTCCTGCGAGCCGAAGCCGATCACGACATCGCTGGGCTCCAGCCGGGAGTACACCGCCACGCCGGAGTAGCCCTTCTTCTGGGCATAGTGGAAATGGCCGCGCAGCCCGGCCAGGGACTCGAAGCGGCCGGCCACGTCGTCGGCCTGGGCCTTGACTTCCTGCACACAAATACAATCCGGCTGCGCGGCCGCGATCCAGGGCTCCAGCCCTTTGGTGGTGGCAGAGCGGATACCGTTGAGGTTGAGGCTGGTCAGTTTGAACAAGGGAGACTCCATGTCGGATGCGTCGGGCGGGCCCGCAGGGCGGTCGGTGGCAGGGGTGCCGCCGCAGGACCCGCTGGCGCAGGAATTCGTCCAGTTTGCGGTGGATTGCGGGGTGTTGCGGTTTGGTGAATTCAAGACCAAGGCCGGCCGCCTGAGCCCGTATTTCTTCAATGCCGGGCTGTTCGACGACGGGGCCCGGCTCGGCCGGCTCGCACAATTCTATGCCCGGCGCCTGCAGGGCAGCGCGCTGCAATTCGACATGATCTTCGGCCCGGCCTACAAGGGCATCCCGCTGGGCGCGGCGCTGGCGGTCGAGCTGGCGCGCATGGGCCGCAACGTGCCCTTTGCCTACAACCGCAAGGAAGCCAAGGACCACGGCGAGGGCGGCTCGCTGGTCGGTGCGCCGCTGCGGGGCCGGGTGCTGATCGTCGACGACGTGATGTCCGCCGGCACTGCGGTGCGCGAGTCGATCGCCGTGATCCGGGCCGCCGGGGCGACGCCGCACGCGGTCGTCATCGCGCTCGACCGGCAGGAGAAGGCCACCGAGAACGGCGTCGACAGTCCGCGCAGTGCCGTGCAATATGTCCGTTCCGAGCTCGGGCTGCAGGTCTGCAGCATTGCGAAACTCGCCGACCTGCTGCAGTATCTGTCGCAGGACAGCCACGCGGCGCTGGCGGCCGATCACCAGCGGGTGTTGGCCTATCGCCAGCGGTATGGCGTGGACGACGACCCGTCCTGACACCGGGAGCACCCAGGCCGACATGGCAGCCAACCTTCACTGTTGCCGAGCCCTCCTGCTGCAGGGCAGCATCGCGTGGCTGGCGGCCGCGCCAGGCGCCGTCGCCTGGGCGCAGTCCCAGGGCCAGGTACCGGTCGGTGGCATCTACACCTGCATCGACGCCAAGGGCCGCAAGCTGACGTCCGACCGTCCGATCGCCGATTGCCTGGACCGCGAGCAGAAGGTGCTCAACCCGAGCGGCACGGTGCGCTCGCGCGTCGGCCCGACGCTGACCGAGAAGGAGCGCGCCGAGCAGGAGGCCCGCGAGAAGCAGGAGGCGGAGGCCCGGGCGGTGCAGCTGGAGGAAAGGCGCCGCGAGCGTGCGCTGCTGGTCCGCTACCCGAGCCGCGAAGTGCACGACCGGGAGCGCGCCGCCGCCTTCAGCCAGGTGTCCGCGGTGGCGCAGGCGGCCCAGAAACGCATCGACGAGCTGCTGCTCGACCGCCGCAAGCTCGACCAGGAGATGGAGTTCTACAAGAAGGACCCGAGCAAGGCCCCCCCTTCGCTGCGCCACCAGATCGACGAGATCGACAGCGGCGTCCAGGCCCAGAAGCGCTTCATCGCCGATCGCGAGCAGGAGCTCAAGCGCATCAGCGCGCGTTTCGACGAGGAGCTCGAGCGCCTCCAGCCGCTGTGGGCGGCGCAGTCGGGCGGCCGCGCGCCTGCGGCGGCGCGCAAGACCCCCTGATGCCCGCAACGCGGTGTCGCCGCCGGCCGGGCTGATCCGCATGCAGACCGCGGCCGGGCCCATCCTGCGCGACATCGTCCTGGTCGGAGGCGGGCACAGCCATGTCGGCGTGTTGCGCAACTTCGGCATGCGCCCGATGCCCGGCGTGCGGCTGACGCTGGTGTGCACCGATGCCCATACCCCCTACTCCGGCATGCTGCCCGGTTATGTGGCGGGCCATTACGACTACGACGACGTGCACATCGACCTGGGCCGCCTGGCCGGCTTTGCCGGTGCGCGCTTCCTGTGCGCCGAGGTGACCGGGATCGACCGCGATGCGCGGACGGTGCTGCTGCGGGACCGCCCGCCGATCCGCTACGACCTGGTCTCGATCAACACCGGCTCGACGCCGCAGATGACGCGCGTGCCGGGCGCTGCGGCCCATGCGGTTCCGGTCAAGCCGATCACCGGCTTCAACCAGCGCTGGCTGGCGCTGCTGGCGCGGGTGCGCGCCCATGCCGGGCCGATGACGATCGCCATCGTGGGCGGAGGGGCTGGCGGCGTCGAGCTGCTGCTGGCGATGCAGTACCGCCTCGGCCAGGAGCTGCGTGCCCTGGGGCGGGACCCGGCGCAGCTGCACTTTCACCTGTTCACCGCCGACGCGCAGATCCTGACGACGCATGCGGCCCGCGTGCGCGCCCGCTTCGACGCGGTGCTGCAGGCCCGTGGCGTCCAGGTGCACCGCCAGGCGCGGGTGACGCAGGTGGATGCCGGGTCGCTGCGCACGCAGTCCGGCCTGTCGGTGCCGGTCGACGAGACGGTCTGGGTCACGCAGGCGGGGGGCGGCGCCTGGCTGCGCAGTACCGGGCTGGCGCTGGATGGCGATGGTTTCGTCGTCGTGAACCCGCAGTTGCAGTCCATCACCGACCCGCGGGTGTTCGCGGCCGGCGACGTCGCGAGCCTGCAGGCACGGCCGTTGGAGAAGGCCGGCGTGTTCGCGGTGCGCATGGGGCCGCCGCTGGCGCACAACCTGCGCCGGGCGCTGACCGGCCAGCCGCTGCGGCCCTACCGGCCGCAGCGCCACTGGCTGGCGCTGATCAGCACCGGTGACCGGCATGCGGTGGCCTCGCGCGGGCCGCTGGGTTTCTGGGGCGACTGGGTCTGGCGTTGGAAGGACGGCATCGACCGCCGCTTCATGCGCCGGTTCTCCGCGTTCCCGCCGATGCCGGCGGCCGCTCCCGGTGGCGCCCAGCCGTCCGCCGGCGTCGTGCTGTCTGCGGAAGAGTCGCAGCAGGCGGCGGCGGTGCAGGTGATGCGTTGCGGCGGCTGCGGCGCCAAGGTGGGCGCCTCGGTGCTGTCGCGTGCATTGGCCGGGTTGCCGCAGCGGCTGCACCCGGATGTGCTGGTGGGGCTGCAGTCGCCGGACGACGCGGCGGTGGTGAAGGTGCCGCCGGGCAAGGCGCTGGTGCAGTCGGTGGACTTCTTCCGCGCCTTCTGCGACGACCCCTACCTGTTCGGCCGGATCGCCGCCAACCATGCGCTGGGGGACCTCCATGCGATGGGCGCCGAGCCGCAGACCGCGCTGGCGCTGGCCACGCTGCCGCCGGGGCTGGACGCCCAGGTCGAGCAGGAACTGCGCCAGATGCTCAGCGGCGCGCTGGAGGTGCTGGATGCCGCCGGCTGCGCGCTGGTTGGGGGCCATACCGGCGAGGGGCAGGAGCTGGCGCTGGGGTTCGCGGTCAACGGCCTGGTGGACGCGCAGCTGCAAGGCCTTACGCGCAAGGGCGGCATGCGGCCGGGGGATCTGCTGCTGCTGACCAAGCCGCTGGGCACCGGCACGCTGCTGGCCGCGCAGGCCCGCCTGGCGGCGCGCGGGCGCTGGGTCCAGGCCGCGCTGCACAGCATGGCGCAGTCCAGCCAGTCGGCTGCGCAGCTGCTGCGCGCGCACCGGGTGTCGGCCTGCACCGACGTCACCGGCTTCGGCCTGCTGGGTCATCTGACGGAGATGACCCGTGCGTCCGGCGTGGACGCCCGCATCGCGCTCGGTGCGCTGCCGCTGCTGGAGGGAGCCCGGGAATGCGCTGCACAGGGCATCACGAGCTCGCTGCAGTCGGCCAACCTGCGTGCGCGCCACCTGCTTCGCAATGCCGAGGCCTTCGCGACACACCCGGCCTACCCGCTGCTGTTCGACCCGCAGACCGCCGGCGGCCTGCTGGCCAGCGTGCCGGCCGCCCAGGCCGCGGCCTGCGTGGCCGCGCTGCAGACGGCGGGTTACGGCGCCACCGCGGTGATCGGTGAAGTGCTGGCGCCCGACGGAGACCCGGCCCCGCTGGTGCTGTCCGCCTGACGGCGAAGGCGCCTCAGGCCAGCTTGCGCCGCAGCAGCTCGCCGGCCTGCTGCGGGTTGGCCTTGCCCTTGCTGGCCTTCATGACCATGCCGACCAGCGCGTTGAAGGCCTTGTCCTTGCCCTGGCGGAATTCGTCGACCGACTTGCCGTTGGCGGCAATCACGTCGTCGACGATCTTCTCCAGCGCACCGGTGTCGTTGAGCTGGCGCAGGCCCAGGGTATCGATCAGCGTGTCGACCTCCTGGCCGGGTGTGTTCCACAGCGCGTCGAAGACCTGCTTCGCCGCGTTGTTCGAGATCGTGCCGTCGGCGATCCGGGTGATCAGCCGGCCCAGCGTCTGCGCAGGGAGCGGCGCCTGCGCGGCTGACAGCTCGGCGGCGTTGATGCGGCGCGAGAACTCGCCCATGACCCAGTTGCTGGCCAGCTTGGGTTGGCCGCAGGCCTTGGCGGCAGCCTCGAAGTAGGCGGCCAGCGCCTGGTTCTGCGTCAGCGTGTCGGCGTCGTACTCCGGCAGCGCGTAGTCGGCGACGAAGCGCTGCGCCATCACCCGCGGCAGCTCGGCCATGCCGGCGCGCACCTGGTCCACCCAGGAGCGCTCGATCTCCAGCGGGGGCAGGTCCGGGTCGGGGAAGTAGCGGTAGTCGGCGGCGTCTTCCTTGGTGCGCATCGCGCGGGTCTCGCCGGTGTCCGGGTTGAACAGCACCGTGGCCTGCTGGATCGCATGGCCGTCCTCGAGCTGGTCGATCTGCCACTGCACCTCGTAGTCGATCGCCTGCTGCATGAACTTGAAGCTGTTCAGGTTCTTGATCTCGCGCCGCGTGCCCAGCGCGGCGCCGGGCTTGCGGACCGACACGTTGGCGTCGCAGCGGAAGCTGCCTTCCTGCATGTTGCCGTCGCAGATGCCGATCCAGGTGACGATCTTGTGCAGCTCGCGCGCATAGGCCACCGCCTCGGGGCTGGAGCGCATGTCGGGCTCGGTGACGATCTCCAGCAGCGGCGTGCCGGCTCGGTTGAGGTCGATGCCGGACTGTCCGGCGAAGTCCTCGTGCAGGGATTTGCCGGCGTCCTCCTCCAGGTGGGCGCGCACCAGGCGCACCGCATGCTTGCGGCCGTCCAGGAAGAACTCGATGCGCCCGCCCTGCACCACCGGGATCTCGAACTGGCTGATCTGGTAGCCCTTGGGCAGGTCCGGGTAGAAGTAGTTCTTGCGCGCGAAGATGCTGCGCTCGGCGATGTGCGCGCCGATGGCCAGGCCGAACGCGATCGCGCGCTCGACCGCGCCGCGGTTCATGACCGGCAGCGTGCCGGGCAGCGCCAGGTCGACGGCGCAGGCCTGGGTGTTGGGCGCGGCGCCGAAGGCGGTGGACGCGCGGCTGAAGATCTTGGAGCGGGTGGACAGCTGGGCGTGGGTCTCGAAGCCGATCACCACTTC
>JAEUOX010000275.1 GCA_016790475.1 Rhodoferax sp.
GCCGCGGCCAGCAGCGCCGCGTCGTCGTTGAGCCGCCCGATCACCTGCAGCCCGAAGGGCATGCCCTGCGCGTCGGTGCCGCAGGGCAGCGACAGCGCCGGATGCGTGGCCAGCGTCACGACATAGGTCAGCGCGAGCCACTGGTAGTAGTTCTGCATCGGCTGGCCGTCGACCTCGCGGGCATAGAGCTCCGTCCAGGGGAAGGGCGACAGCGGCGTCACCGGTGCGAGCAGCAGGTCGTAGCCGCCCAGCGCCTGCGTGAACTGCCGCGAGATGCGCGTCTGCTCCAGATGGGCCCAGGCGCGGTCGCTCAGCGTGATGCGGTCGGCCATCTCGACGTTGGCGCGCACGTTGGGCCCGAGCGTGTCCGGCGCGCTGCGGTAGGTGTCGGCAAAGGCGGCCAGGAAGGACTCGGCACGCAGCACGTCGAACGCGCGGTCGGCATCGCCCAGCACCGGCTGCCAGGGTTCGCAGACCCAGACATGGCGCCCCAGCGCCTGCATGCGCTGGCGAAAGGTCTGCCGGATGCCGGCATCGACCGCGCACAGGCCGAAATCCTCGGTGAAGCCAACGCGCAGCGTCGACAGGTCCACCGGCGGCAGGTGCAGGAAGTCCTGCGCTGCGACGTGCGCGGACAGCGGGTCACGCGCATCGAAGCCGACCGAGGCCGCCATCAGCAGCGCGGTGTCTCCCACGGTGCGCCCCATCGGCCCGAGCACCGACAACCCGGACCAGCCGAGCGGGCGGGCGGTGTTGGCCACCATCGACGGCGACGGCCGCAGGCCGACCACGCCGCACAGCGCGGCCGGGATGCGCAGCGAACCGCCGGTGTCCGAGCCGGTGCACAGCGGCAGCATGTCGGTGGCCAGCGCGGCGGCGGAGCCGCCGGACGACCCGCCGGCATTGCGCCGCACGTCGAACGGGTTGCCGGTGGCGCCCCAGACCGGATTGCGGGTATTGGCGCCGGCGCCCATGTCCGGCACGTTCGTCTTGGCGGTGACGATGGCGCCGCTGCGGCGCAGCCGGGCCACCAGGCCGATGTCCTCCTGCGGCACGTAGTCGCGCCGGGCGACGTTGCCGTAGGTGGTCCGCAGCCCGGCGGTGTCCTGCAGGTCCTTCACGCCCAGCGGCAGGCCATGCAGCAGCGGCAGCGCGTCACCCCGCATCACCTGCGCCTCGGCGGCACGGGCGGCGCCCATCGCGCGCGCGAAGTCGGTCTCTGCGAGTGCATTGACGCCCGGGTTCAGCGCCTCCATGCGGGCGATGCAGGCCTGCATCAGCTCCACCGGCGACAGGGCGCGCTGCCCGATCAGGCGGCGTTGCGTGACGGCGTCCAGCCGGACGATGTCGTCAGGGGTCATCGGGAGGCACCTCGGGCTAGGTCGACGGTGCAATGTAGCAGCGACGGGCTGGAGCTGCCAGGCCCCATCCGCTAGCATCGTCCGCCATGAGCATCGACATCCCCAAGGACGCACGCACGCAGGCCATCGCGTCGATCCAGCGCTACTTCGAGGCCCACATGGAGGAGAAGATCGGCAACATCGCCGCCGGGGCGCTGCTGGGCTTCTTCCTGGAGGAGATCGCGCCGCTGGTCTACAACCAGGCGGTCACCGATGTGCAGGAGCGGCTGATGGCGCGCATCTCCGAGCTGGACATCGACGTCCATGAGGAGCCGTTCCAGTACTGGCAGAAATACGACCAGCAGCAGCGCCGCCGGCGCTGAGGGGAATCAGCCGACAGCGCGGTACTGCCCGTCGGCGTACACCAGCGACGGCTGCGCGTCGGGGGCCAGCTGCACCGCGCGCACGGTGCCGATCACGATATGGTGGGTGGCCCAGTCGTGCACATGGGCCACCTCGCAGTCGAACGAGGCCCGCGCACCGTCGAGCACCGGCACGGCCCGGCCTTC
>JAEUOX010000248.1 GCA_016790475.1 Rhodoferax sp.
GGCCGCACCGAGGAACAGGCCAGCGCACTGGAGGAAACCGCGGCGTCGATGGAAGAGCTTTCCAGCACCGTGCGCCAGAATGCCGACAACGCACGCCAGGGCAACCAGCTCGCCCAGAACGCCTCCAGCGTGGCGGTGCGCGGCGGTGATGTGGTGGGTCAGGTGGTCGAGACGATGAAGGAAATCAACGACAGCTCACGCAAGATCGCCGACATCATCTCGGTGATCGACGGCATCGCGTTCCAGACCAACATCCTGGCGCTCAACGCCGCCGTCGAGGCGGCCCGGGCCGGCGAGCAGGGGCGCGGCTTTGCGGTGGTGGCCTCCGAGGTCCGCAGCCTGGCCGGGCGCTCGGCCGAAGCGGCCAAGGAGATCAAGGAACTGATCAACAACAGCGTGCAGCGCGTCGAACAGGGCTCCGCGCTGGTGGACCAGGCCGGCGCCACGATGACCGAGGTGGTGGCGGCGATCCGCCGCGTGACCGACATCATGGGCGAAATCAGCGCTGCCAGCTCCGAGCAGAGCCAGGGCGTGGCACAGGTCGGCGAGGCGGTCACGCAGATGGACCAGGCCACGCAGCAGAATGCCGCCCTGGTCGAGGAGAGCGCTGCCGCGGCCGAGAGCCTGAAGGCGCAGGCGCAGCAACTGGTGCAGGCGGTCGCGGTGTTCAAGCTGGCGCAGGGCGCGTCGCACGGACAGGCCCTGCAGACGTCCGCGGCTGCACCGCGCGTGGCGCCCAAGCCGGCCGCAAAGAGCTTCCCGGCGGTGGAGCGGCGCGGGCCGCAGCGCAGCAAGAACGTCACGCGGATCGCGCCTTCGCGGCCGGGTGCCGCACCCGCTGCCGCACCGAAGGCCGAGCCGCCGGTGCTGACCACGCAGGCCGAGACACGCAAGGCGCCGGCCGGTGGCGGTGGCGACGAGGACTGGACCACGTTCTGACGCGGGCGGGGCGTGCCCCGGCCCCGCAATAGCAAGCAAGCCCAGGGAGCCCCCATGCAGCTACGAACCCAGATACTGTCGCTCGGCCTGGCCGGCGCCCTGATGGCCGGCGTCGTCGGCGGCATCGGCATGCTCGGCAACGAGCGCCTTTCGGCGTCGCTGGACGACGTGGTCACGTCCGGCGAAGCCCTCCAGCGCAGCCAGACGGCCGACATGATGCACGACGCGATCCGCGGCGACGTCCAGCAGGCCTTGCTGGGCGCGATGGACAAGCAGCCCGGCGCCATCGACGAGGCGGGGCGGGACCTGCAGGCGCATGCCGACACGCTGACCGAATCGCTAGGCCAGCTGCGCGAAGTACCGCTGACCGACCCGGTCGCCACCGACCTGAGTGCCGCCCGGCCGCTGGTCGAACGGTACATCGCGGCCGCCCGCCGCAGTGTCCAGGCAGCCCGCACGGATGCCGCCGCCGCGCAACAGCAGATGCCGGACTTCCTCGGCGCCTTCACCGCCCTCGAGAAGCAGATGGCTAGCCTGTCGGAGAAGATCGAGGCCGATGCCCGCCAGAAAAGCGAAGACGCTGCTGCCAGTGTGCGACGCACCCGCATCACGATCGCGGTCGCCCTTGGCCTTGCGGCGGCCGCCTTGGTGGCGTGCGCCATTTGGCTGGCCCGCCACCTCAGCCGCCCGATGGAGGCTGCGGTGGCAATGGCCGAGCGCATGGCCGCCGGCGACCTGCGCAGCAGCGAGCCGCCAATGGGAAGCGACGAGACCGTGCGCCTGATGCAGGCCATGGCGCAGATGCAGCAGAACATCTCCGGCATCGTGCGCGCTGTGCAGTCCCATGCCGAGAGCGTTGCCGAGGCCAGCGACCAGATTGCCCAGGGCAACGCCGACCTCTCCGGCCGCACCGAGCAACAGGCCAGTGCCCTGGAGCAGACGGCCGCCTCGATGGAGGAACTCGGCGGCACGGTGCACCAGAATGCCGAAAACGCCCGCCGCGGAAACCAGATGGCGCAGGATGCTTCCGGCGTGGCAAGCCAGGGCGGAGAAGTCGTCGGCCAAGTCGTCCAAACGATGCAGGACATCAACGACGCGTCCCGGCGCATCGTCGACATCATTGGCGTGATTGACGGCATCGCGTTCCAGACCAACATTCTGGCGCTCAACGCAGCGGTGGAAGCCGCCCGTGCCGGCGAGCAGGGCCGCGGATTCGCGGTGGTGGCGGCCGAAGTACGGAGCCTGGCGGGCCGGTCCGCCGAGGCAGCGAAGGAGATCAAGGCGCTCATCTCCGACAGCGTCGAGCGAGTCGACCGGGGAACGGCCCAAGTTGCGCAGACCCGAGACACGATGCAGCAGGTGGTGCACGCGATTGGACAGGTGCACGAAGTGATGGGGCACATCAGCGCCGCCAGTGCCGAGCAGAGTATCGGTGTGGCCCAGGTGGGCGAGGCGGTCACGCAGATGGACCGGGCCACACAGCAGAATGCTGCACTGGTGGAAGAATGCGCGACCTCCGCCGAGAGCCTGAAGTCGCGGGCGCAACAGCTGGTGCAGGCCATTGCGGTGTTCCAGGTCGCACAAGGCGCGACACTGGTGGCGGCCCCTGCGCCAGTGCTCCCCCGCGCGGTGCCAGAAGCGGTGGCACTGCGCGATCCTGCGGTCGAGCGGCGCGCATCAGACCGCAGCGCCAAGCTTAGCCGGCTGGCGCGGCCGAAAGCCGCCAAGGCCCCTGCGGCGCAATACGAACCTCCGGTGTTGACCGGCTCGGCCGCCAGCCGCAAGACCTTCGGCCAGGCGCTGGCCGGCGGCGGGGACGACGACTGGACCACCTTCTGATCGATGGCACGCCGTCCGCGCGCGAACGCGTCTCGATACCAGAGGCCGATCGCCGCTGCCAGAAGGCGTGCCGGTTCACCACCCCCAGGTGACCACGAAGGTCGCGCCCAAGCGCCATTGTTTTGCGCAGACCGTGGCCTGCAACTCTGCCATGAAGGCCCTCGCGGCCCTGCTGAAGAAACCGGCAAACACCACGATCGATTGGTCAGGTGTTTCGGACAGGGAACTCAGGTATTCGCCGGATACGAGGTCTGCCGCCGGCTGAAGGCAGACACAGCCTTGCGCGATATCCCGGTGATCTTTGTCACGGCCGACACCGACGAGACGTCCGAAGCCCGCGCCCTGGACGCAGGTGCGGTCGACTTCATCACGAAACCCGTCAACCCGAGGATCGTACGGGCACGGGTGAAGACGCATCTGACGCTCAAGGCGCAATCCGACCTGTTGCGCCAATGGGTCTACACCGACGGACTGACCGGTGTTCGTAACCGGCGCTATTTCGACGAGCGATTGCAGGAAGAATGCGGCCGCGCAAGGCGCGACCAGAGCGACCTGAGCGTGTTGATCCTGGACGTCGATTTTTTCAAGCGTTTCAACGACCGCTATGGGCATCAGGCCGGCGACGAATGCCTGCGCCAGGTCGCCAGCGCACTCAAGGGTGGCCCGCAGCGCCAGGGCGACGTGATTGCACGATATGGCGGCGAGGAATTCGTTTGCCTACTGCCCAACTGCGCGCTGGAGGGCGCCATGCACCTGGCCGAAACGCTGTGCCGTCAGGTCCGCGTCCAGCATATTGCACACGCGGATTCATCCGTTGCGCCGGTGGTCACTACCAGCGTGGGGGTCTGCAGCGCGTCAGGCAGGGCTGAGTTTGCCGCCGATGTGCTCGTGGGAGGCGCCGATGCACAGTTGTATGTTGCCAAGTCGCTAGGGCGCAACCAGACGAGCGGGGCCCGCCTGGCCGACGCATCCAGACCGCCCGCACCAGCGTCGACCAGCGCCACCGGCGCCACCGGCGCCTGAGCCAGGGAAGGCTGCCATTGTGCGCCGGCGCGGTCCATAGGGTATTTTCCCCGGAGTCGTCAGGTATTTGCCTGATGGTCAGACCGGCTGGCGCCGCCTACAGTGACCAGCAAGGAAAGCACGTTCCGGCTCCCACCGCACCGCCATCCAGCATGCAACACGTTGCCGCGCTCCAGCTCAAGGACATCATGACGCACGAGGTGCTGCAGGTGCAGGCCGACAGCCCCGTGGGCGATGCCGCCCGGATGATGGTGGAGCACCAGGTCTCCTGCCTGCTGGTCCAGGACGGGCCGCGCGCCCAGGGCATCGTCACCGAGCGCGACATCGCCGCCCACGCCCGGCGCGGCGACATGGGCGCAGCGGTCTCCACGATCATGAGCCGGCCGGTGATCACCGCGCCGCCGACGATGTCCTTCACGGACGCCTACGAGCGCATGCTCGGGCACCGGATCCGGCACCTGGTCGCGGTGGAACTGGACGGGACCGTCTGCGGCATCGCCAGCGAATCGGACTTCCGCACCCACATCGCACTGGCGCTGATGCGCCAGGTGGACGACATCAAGTTCGTCATGGACCGCGGCCTGTCGGTCGCGACCCCGGACAGCAGCCTGGCCGACGCACTGGACCGGATGCTGGACCACTCCGCCTCCTATGTGCTGGTCATGGAAGGCGACCGCCCGCTGGCCCTGCTCGGCGAGCGGGACCTGGTGCAGGCCATCGCGGCGATGCCCCCCGGGCAGCGGCCGCAGACCACGCCGATGCGCACGATCGTCGGCGCGCCGCCGGCCTGCGTGCCACACGACATGACAGTGGCGGAAGCCTCGCAGAAGATGGACAGCCTGCGGGTGCGCCACCTGGGCGTGCTCAACGACGCCGGCCAGATCGTCGGCGTGGTGTCGCAGACCAGCGTGATGGAACGCCTGCGCCCGACGCTGCTGCTGGACGAGGCTGCGCGCGAGAAGCAGACCGTGCTGGGCAGCCTGCATGCCTTGCGTGCGGCGATCGACCAGGCTGGGGATGGCATCGCCACCTGCGACCTGGGCGGCCATATCCAGTATGCCAACCGGGCCTGGGCGGAGATGCACGGCTACAGCCACGACAAGGTCCTCGGCAAGCACCTCGGGCAGTTCCACACCGCCGACCAGCTGCGCAACGGCGGCGAACCGGACCTGACGGTGCTGATGCGCCACGGCAGCCAGCATGCCGAAGTCGGCCATGTGCGGCGCGACGGTTCGCGCTTCACGACAGCCATGACCACGACCGCGCTGCGCGACGAGACCGGCCGTCTGAGCGGCTACATCCGCGTGGCGCACGACACGACCGAGGCGCGCCAGGTGCAGAGCCGGCTGCAGCACAGCGAGCTGCGCTTCCGCCGCATCCTGGAGGCGGCGCCGCTGGCGCTGGCCTACTTCGACGCCGACGGCCGGATCACCTTCCGCAACACCCGCTTCATCGAACTGTTCGGCTACACCCAGCAGGACGTGCCGACCGCCCAGCGCTGGGTGCAGGCCGCGTTTCCGGACCGGGCCTACCGGCGCTGGCTGCTGGAGCGGCTCAACAAGGCGACGAAGGAGGCGCGCGCACTCGGCCAGGACATGGCGCCCTTCGAGTGCAACATCACCTGCAAGAGCGGCGAGGTGCGCACCATCGAGTATTGCGGCATCGCGCTGGACGGCGACACGGTAGCCACCTTCGTCGACGTGACCAGCCGGGTCGCGGCCAAGCAGGCGCTGCGCTCCAGCCAGGAGCAGCTGGAGTCGCTGGTGCGGCAGCGCACCGCCGAGCTGGAGGCCGCCAACACCGCGCTGATGCTCGCCAAGGATGCCGCGGAGGCGGCCAGCCGCGCCAAGAGCGCCTTCATCGCGAACATCAGCCACGAGATCCGCACGCCGATGAACGCCATCATGGGCTTCACGCAGCTGCTGGGCAAGCACATCGAGGGCGAACGGGCCCAGAGCCAGCTGCGCCGCATCGACTCGGCCGGGCACCATCTGCTGTCCATCATCAACAATGTGCTGGACCTCTCCAAGATCGAGGCCGGCGGGCTGCACCTGGAGCAGGTGCGGTTCAGCCTGCCGGAGGTCATCGAGCACACGCTGGGCATCGTCGGCGAGCAGGCGCGGCTGCGCGGCCTGCAGCTCGTGCGGGAGCTCGACCCGCGCATCCCGACGCATCTGGTCGGCGACCCGCTGCGGCTGGAGCAGGTGCTGCTGAACCTGCTCGGCAACGCCGTCAAGTTCTCCGAGTCCGGCCGGATCACGGTGCGCACGCTGCATACCGGGGAGACCGCCACGACGGTCTGCCTGCGCCTGGAGGTGCAGGACCAGGGCATCGGGCTGACGCCGCAGCAGCAGGCCGGGCTGTTTGCGCCGTTCACGCAGGCGGACGACAGCACCTCGCGCAAGTACGGCGGCACCGGCCTGGGGCTGAGCATCGTGAAGCGCCTGGCCAGCCTGATGGGCGGTGACGCCGGGGTGCACAGCGTGCGCGGCGAGGGCAGCACCTTCTGGATCAGCATGGAGCTGCGCCGGTCCGCCGGCGCCGAGCCGGCGACGCCGCCCGCGGAGGAGGGCGACAGCGTCACCCCGGAGCGCGCGCTGGCGCAGGCCCATGCCGGGCGGCGGATCCTGCTGGCCGAGGACGACCCGGTCAACCAGGAGGTGGCCCGCGAACTGCTTGCCGAGACCGGCCTGGTGCTGGACATCGTGGACAACGGCCTGCGCGCGGTCGAGCAGGTGCGCACCGGGCACTATGATCTGGTGCTGATGGACATGCAGATGCCTGGCATGGATGGCCTGGAGGCCACCGCCGCAATCCGCCAGCTGCCCGAAGGCGGGCGCATCCCGATCCTGGCGATGACGGCCAACGCCTTCCGCGAGGACCGGCAGCGCTGTCTGCAGGCCGGCATGAACGACCACATCGGCAAGCCGATCGAACCGGATCAGCTCTACACGCTGCTGCTGCACTGGCTGCACCACCCGCCCGAGGTGAAGACCGAATGGGGCGATGTGCTGACGCTGTGCGGCCGGCTGAGTGCGCTGCTCGCCGCGGACGACGCGCAGGCCCTGCCGGTCTGGCAGGACTCCCGCGCCAGCCTGCAGGCGGCGTTCGGGCCGGCCGCTGATGCCGTGGGGCGCATGATCGAGGCCTATGCGTTCGAAGCGGCCTTCAGTGCGATGCAGTCGCTGATGGCTGCTGCCGAGCTGTCGGACTATGCCTTTGTCGAGGCCGATGCCGCCACCTGAGCACGGTTGGGCTCGGACCGCCCTGACACGGCGGGCGCTGCTGGCCTCGATGGCGGGTCTTGCATCGGGCTGCAGTGCACCCTTGGCGCCCTTGCGCGTCGGCCTGTGCGGCTTCCTCCCCTTCGAGCTGATGGCGCTGGCGCGTTCCGCCGGCCATTTTCGCGAGGTTGGCGCGGAGGTGCGGGTCGTCGAGTTCGAGGATCTGTCGGACGCACAACGCGCCTTCGAGCAGGGCAAGATCGACGGTCTGGGCACCACGCTGGTCGAGGTGCTGATCACCCGCAGTTCCTCGCAGCGGGACCTGCGCGTCCTGCGGGTGGCCTCGGTCTCCGACGGGGCCGAGGTGCTGCTCGCGCCCCGGTCCGTCGCGTCGGTGGCCGAGTTGCGCGGGCGCAGGATCGCGGTGGAGATCGCCTCGTTGAGCCACTATCTGCTGGCCCGGGCACTGGATGGCGCCGGCCTGACGCTGGCCGATGTCGTGCCGGTGTCGATGGCCCAGGACGCGATGCCGGATGCGCTGGCCCGCGGGGAGGTGCATGCCATCCTGACCTACCCGCCCGGTGCGGCAGCGCTGCGGGGGGACGCCCGCTGGCAGGTGCTGTTCTCCAGCCACGCGACACCGGGCGAGGTGGTCGGCGTGTACGCGTTCGACCGCCGGGTCGTCGAGACCCGCCCGGCCGATCTGCGCGCCTTCTTCACCGGCGTCGATCGCGCACTGCAGACGCTGCAGACCCGCCCGCAGGAAAGCTGCCGCACGATGGCGCCCCGGGTCCAGATCGACGCCGCCCGCTTCTGCAGCGCGCTCGCTGACGGCATCCGGCTGGTTCCCCCGACAGAGCAGGACCGCTATGTCGGTGTAGGCCGACAGCTTCAGCCGCACATCGAGCGGGTCGCGCAGGCCCTGGCCCGGAACGGTCTGGTCCGCCCCCACCCCCAACTGACCCGGTGCATCGGGCCCCTGCCATGAGCACGGCGGACGGCGCCATCGGGCGGCGGTCGGTACAGCGCAAGATCCTGCTGCCGATGCTGGCCATCAGCCTGGCGGGGTTGCTGCTGGCAGCACTGGCCGGCCTGGCGATTTTCCGGGAGCGCGTGCAGGCGCGCCTCGATGCCCAGGCGCTGGCGATGACGACCGCACTGCTCTCGACGGCCGAGAACATCAACACCACGGCGTCGATGCAGCGCGTCGTCACGGCGATGGCCGCGGACCCGGGCGTGGTGGATGTCGTGATGATCGCCGGCAGCCCGGCCACCGTGCTGGCCAGCAGCCGGCATGTCTGGCATGGTCTCGCGCTGGCAGCCCTGGACGACGCCGCGCTGCGCCTGGAGCTCCAGGACGTGCTGGCACGCGGTGGCACCCACCGGTATCTGGACCGGGAAGGAACCACCTACACGCAGGTGATCGCCACCCAGTTCCGGCCACGCTGGGAGGGCGGCACGGCCCGGCAGCCGGTGGTCATCTACCTGCAGCTGGATGCGCGGCAGATCCGCCATGAGATCCTGGTCACCGGCTACCTGCTGGCGGGCGCCGTCTGCGGGCTGTTGCTGCTGCTGCTGCTGAGCGCCTACGCGCTGATGCGGCGGCATGTCTTCCGGCCGCTCGCGGCGGTGGTCGAGGCGCTGGACGCGCACGGCGGACCGCTGCAGCGCTTTCATGCCGACCTGCACGCGGACGATGAGATCGGTGCCCTGCTGAGCGCCATCGAGCAGTCGCATGCGGCCCTGGCCGGCGAGAGCCAGCGCCTGGAGCGCAGCCAGCGGCATGTGCTGGCGATGATCGAGGGGTTCAATGATCCGCTGTTCCTGCTGGACGGCAACCTGCAGATCCGTTACCTGAACCGGGCCGCGGCCACCCGGCTCGGCCACACCGCGAGCGATCTGCTGGGCACCGCGTTCGCCAGCCTGTTTGCACAGGAGGAACAGGCCGACCTGCAGCACCAGCTGAGCGGGGTGCTGGCGCGCCCCGGCGACCGGGTCGAGCAGTCGCACCGCATCCGTCGCGCGGACGGCGATTGGGAGAATGCGGAGAGCGTCGCCACCGCGGTGCGTGACACGCAGGACACGCCCAGCCTGATGGTGCATGTGCGGCTGGTCACGGCACAGCTGCTGCAGGCGCGCGCGGTGCAGGAGAGCGAAGTGCGCTTCCGCACGCTGGCCGACTCCGGCAGCGCGCTGGTGTGGACGACGGACGCCGAGGGCGCCTGCGATTACGTGAACCAGCCCTGGGTCCGTTTCACCGGGCAGTCGCTGGAGCAGGCACGGGGCGACGGATGGCGGGACGGGCTGCATCCGGACGACGCCGCCGCCTGCCAGATGACCCTGGAGCAGGCCTACGCCCACCGCGAGCCGTTCACCCGCGAGTACCGGCTGCGGCGGGCCGATGGCAGCTATGCCTGGATGCAGTGCGCAGCGTCCCCGCGCCTTGACAGCCAGGGCGGGTTCGCGGGATTCATCGGCCATTGCCTGGATGTCAGCGAGGCCCGGGCCACGTCGGAGCTGCTGCGCGAACTGCGCGCGGCGGTGGAGCAGGCCGCCGACGGCGTGGCCATGGTCGACCTGCGCGGGCGGGTCCGCTATGTCAATCGCGCCTGGGCCGCGATGCACGGTTTCACCGCGGAGGAGCTGGTGGGGCAGCATGTCAGCGTGTTCCACACCGAGCAGCAGTACCGGGCCTACTACATCCCCAACCGGGCGGCCCACCTGCTGACGCACGGCCCCAGCGTCGACGAGGTCGGGCATGTCCGGCGCGACGGCAGCACCTTTCCGACCCAGATGACGACCAGCGTGTTCCTCGGCAGCGATGGGCACGCGGCCGGTTATGTCACGGTGGCCCGCGACATCACCGA
>JAEUOX010000324.1 GCA_016790475.1 Rhodoferax sp.
CTTCAGCGTGCGAAAGCCGGTGGACGGGTGCGCGACCAGCACGCTGGCGCCGGTGATCATCTGGGCCACATGCGCGAAGTCGCGGTTCATGTCGTAGGGCAGCTTGCTGATCAGCGCCGGCGAGATCGCGTACGGGATGGCCGTCATCAGCAGCGTATGCCCGTCGGGTGCTGCGCGCATCACCGGCTCGGCGGCCACCGCACCGCCGGCACCGGGCTTGTTCTCGATGACGACCGGCTGGCCGAAGGTCTTGGTCAGCTCCTCGCCGAGCATGCGGCCCATGACGTCCTGCGGGCCGCCGGCGGTGGATGCGATGTACAGGTGGATCGGCTTGCTGGGCCAGGCGCTGGCCTGCGCCTGCGCGAGCCCGGGGACGGCGGCAGCCGTCAATGCGGCCAGCACGGTGCGGCGCGTGACCGCGGGGGTTGGCGTTGCCATCGCGAATGTCTCCTCGACTGTCAGTGGTAGCGGCGCGCCAGGAAGTCCAGCACGGTGGGATTGAAGACCTGCGGGTGCGAAAAGTAGGCCGAGTGGCCGGCGCCGTCGACGACGCACAGTTCGCTGCCGGGCAGCAGCCGGGTGAGCTCCTCCATCACGGCGAAGGGCACGATCGGGTCCTCGCGCCCGACCGCCCACAGCACCGGGCACTGCAGCTCGGCCACACGGGCGACCGGCATCAGGGCTTGCGGCGCATTGAGCGCCAGCATGCGCGCGCGCCAGGCCTCCGGTGGCACCTGAAGGAAGGACGGATTGAAATGGTTCAGCTGGGCATACAGCAGCGCCAGTGCCGGGTGGTCCGCCGCAAAGCCGGCACCCAGCGAGCGCTGCTCGATCGTCTGGGCCTGGCCACCACGTACATGGCGGTCCACGCAGGCCACCAACACCGGATGGTCGACGGCCAGCGAGCTGTCGCTGCAGACGAAGGCGCCGATGCGCTGCGGCTCGGCGAGCGCCAGCCGCAACGCCACCATGCCGCCGAGCGACTGCCCGATGATCGCGGTGCGCTCGATGCGAAGGTGGTCGAGTACGGTGCGCAGGTCGTCGACGAACAGCTCCAGCCGGAACTCCTCGACCGGTGCCAGCGAGCGGCCGAAGCAGCGCAGGTCCAGCGTGATGCAGGTGTGGCGATCGCGGAACGCCGCCACCTGCTGGAACCAGGTCGCTGCGTTCCCGCCGGCGCCGTGGCAGAACAAGACCGGCGGACCCTCGCCCTGGCGCTCGACGTAGACGTCGCGCTCGCCGCAACGGATGAAGCCGGTGTGCACCTGCGCCATCTCAGTTGCCCTTGAGGCCCAGCGCCCGGGTCAGCTGGCCCCAGCGCTCGAAGTCGCTGCGCATCAGCTGGGTGTACTCGTCGCTGGTCATCGGCATCGGCGTCATGCCGTCGGCCTGGAAACTGCCCACGATCTGCGGCTTGGCCAGGCTGGCCAGCACCGCCGCCTGCAGCTTCCTGACGACCTCGGGCGGCGTGCCCTTGGGCGCGGACAGGCCGGCCCAGGAACTGACCGTCAGGTTCTTGTGGCCGAGCTCGGCGAAGGTGGGGATGTCGGGATAGCGCGCCTCGCGGGCCGGTGCGGACGACGCCAGCACGCGCAGGGTGCCGGCCTTTACATGCTGCTCCACCGCCGCCGCCGGGATCACGACGATCGGCACCACGCCGGCCAGCGTGTCCTGCAGCGCCGGCGCACCCGCCTTGTAGGGCACGTGCGTGAACTTCGTGTCGGTGGAGCGCTGCATCAGCTCCATCAGCAGGTGGCCGGTGCTGCCGGCGCCTGACGTGGCGTAGTTCAGCTTGCCAGGCTCGCGCTTGGCGCGCTGCAGCAGGTCGGCCAGCGAGGTGATGCCGGTGTCGCTGCGCACGACCAGCCACTGGCCGCCGCCGGTGATGCCGCTGATATGCACGAAATCGCCCAGGATGTCGAAGGGCACGTTGTCGTAGATGCCGGCGGCGATCGTGTTCATCATGCCGGTCATCGTCAGCGTGTAGCCATCGGCCGCCGACTTGGCGCCGGCGTTCGTGCCCGGAATGTTGCCGGCGCCGGGCCGGTTGTCGACGATGAACTGCTGCTTGAACACCGCGGACAGCTCCTGCGCCAGCGGCCGGATCGCCTTGTCGTAGGCCCCGCCCGGGGCGGCCGGCACGACGATGCGCACCGGCCGGTTGGGCCAGTCGGCGCCTGCGGGCCCGCCCTGGGCCCAGGCGGCGGTGAACGGAATGCACAAGGCACAGAGGGCCGCCAGGCGGCGCGTGATCGAAAGGCGCATGGTCATGTCTCCACGGAGGAATGCCGATCCGGCCGATGGCCGTCGCCGGGCATCGCTGGCCCGTCGGAGCGCATGGTGCGGGCAGCAGCTATCAGTGACAAATTAATATTCGGCACTTTCCATTAGCGGAGCGAATACCATGGGTACGTCTGCCACCGTCCTGCTGAACCGCCTGCTGGCGCGGGGCAAGTTCCGCCATGTGCAGGTACTGCTGCGCCTGGCCGAGCTGGGCAGCGTGCAGCGCACGGCCAGCGCGATCGGCCTGACCCAGTCCTCGGTGACGCAGACGCTGGGCTACCTGGAGCGGCTGCTCGACCTGCGTCTGTTCGAACGCCATGCCCGTGGCGTGCGCCCCACCGCGGCCTGCCGGCAGTTGCTGCCCGCCATGCGCCAGCTGATGGCCGGCCTGGCGCAGGGCGCGGACGTGGCCAGCGGCGGCCAGCTGCGCAGCCTGCAGCAGGTGCGGGTGCTGGCGTCGGTGTCGGCCGCGCACGGCCTGCTGCTGCCGGTGCTGCACCGCTTCCATGTGCAGCATCCGCAGGTGCGCGTGCTGCTGGGTGAAGCCGAGGGCGAAGACCAGCTGCTCGCGGTGACCCGCGGCGAGGTCGATCTGGTGGCCTGCCGCCGCCCGCCGGTGCTGCCTGCGGGCTGGACCTTCGAGCCCCTGATGGACGACGAACTGGTGGTGCTGTGCGGTCCGCAGCACCCGCTGGCCCGCCGCCGCCGGCCCCTGCGCTGGGACACGCTGGGTGGGCGCCGCTGGTTGCAGGGGCCGGTCGGCTCGATCGCGCGCATGCGGCTGGATGCACTCACGGCCGGACTGGCGGCGCCCATCGATCCGTTTCCGATGGTCACGCGCCTGCCGGCCGTGCTCAGCGACACGCTGCGCCAGCATGTGGTGCTGGCCCTGCTGCCGCGCAGCTACCTGCGCCACCAGGTCGATGCCGGCGAGCTGGTAGCCCTGCCGCTGGCCGAGCGCCTGCCGGTCGACCCGCTGGGCCTGATGCTGCCGGTCGAGGGGCGCAGTGACGCGTGCGAATGGCTGGCGGCGTGCCTGCGCAGCGCCGGCGGCTAGCGCCGCGCCTCGGCGATCAGGTCCACGATCGACCCCATGCTGGCCAGCCGCTCCGGATCGAAGCCGCGGGCGGCGAAATCGATGCCGTACTGCTCCTCCAGGTACACGACGATCTGCATGACCGCCAGCGAGTCGACCAGGCCGGAGGCCACGAGCGGCTCGTCGATGCCGATGCTCTCGAGCGGGCGGCCGGGCTTCTGGATGCCACGCAGGAAGCCCTGCAGGTGCGCCAGCACCTTTGCGTCGCGTTCCGTGCTCATCCCTTTTCCCCCAGGATCCGCACCAGCTCCAGCGCCGGGCGGCCGGTGCAGGCGGTCTTGACCGCCTCGCGGTTGATCTTGCCGCGCGAGGTGCGCGGAATCTCGTCGACCAGCCACCAGCGGCTGGGCATCTTCGGCTCGGCCAGGTGCGCGGCCATCCAGGCATGCAGCGCGCGCACGGTGGCGTCGGAGCGCTCGCTCAGGACCACCGCGATGCCGACGATCTGGCCGTAGATCTCGTCGTCCAGCGCGAAGGTGCACACGTCGCTGGCCTGCGGAAAACGCTCGACGACCGCATCCACGTCGGCCGGATAGATCTTCATGCCGCCCTTGTTGATCTCGTCGCGCTCGCGGCCCTTGAGCACCAGCTGCCCGCGCTCGTTCAGGATGCCGATGTCGCCGGTGAAGAACCAGCCGTCGATGACGGCCGCCTGCGTCAGGTCGTCGCGCTGGAAATAGCCCTTCATCAGCGCCGGCGTGTTGAGCCAGACATAGCCGGACTCGCCCACCGCGCATTCGTCAGCCGCACTGAGCGGCGCCGTGGTCTGCGCCGTGCGCAGCACCTTGACCACCGCGCCCCAGCCGGTGCCCACCAGACCGTCCTCGGCCGGCAAGTCGGCATCGGCCAGGCCGACCACCCAGCTGCCGGTCTCGGTGATGCCGTAGGCATTGCAGACCTGGCGGGTGCCGGTCCAGCGGCGGATGTCCTCCCAGATCGCGGCCGACAGCGGCGCCGAGCCGACATGCACCCGCTGCAGCGTGCCGGCCTGCGGCGGCTTGGACAGCTTGAGCGCCACCTTCCAGACCGCCGGCACCGAGGACAGGAAGGTGATGCGGTGCTCGTCCAGCAGCTTGCCCAGGCGCATCAGGATGTCCGGCCGGAACGGTGGCGTGATGAACAGGTCCTGCCCCGACAGCCACGGGAACAGACAGTTGCAGATCAGTCCGTGGCCGAAATGCGTCGGCAGCATGCACAGCGTGCGGGCGAAGTCCGCAACGCCGAGCTGTTCGCGCAGTGCGACCCAGCGCGCGCGCAGCGAGCGGTGCGTGTGCACGACACCCTTGGGCGTGCCGGTGGAGCCGGACGTGAACAGGATCAGCGCGTCGTCGTCCAGCCGGCTGGCACCGGCGCGGGCCTGCACGTCGCCGGTGTCCAGCGTGTCCACCGCCGGCACGGCGGCCTCGGCCAGCGCGCGCAGCACGGCCGGGTCGGTCGCGTCGTCGACGACGGCCATGCGCGGCTGCGCGGCGCC
>JAEUOX010000380.1 GCA_016790475.1 Rhodoferax sp.
GGTGCGTCGCCCAAGGCGTGTGGGGGCCCGGTGCGGCGCTTCGGTGGGGCGGTCGGCGCTGAACGCGCCGACTTCCCGTCGGTGCTCGGGCTTGCGGCCCCATCGCGCAACTCGCTACGCGCCCGTTGGGCGCTTCGCTCAGACAAGCGCGATGAGTCAGTTTACGAACGCGCTTCGCGCTGGGCCGCAAGCCCTCCGCGCCTCGGCGCCCCACAGGCGCGCCGCACCGGGCCCCCACACGCCTTGGGCGACGAGCTTCTGGTCGGCGGAGGGGGACGTGCGGTGCGCCTTTGCGGTGGCGATTCGCAACAGCAGTCGCTGCGCTGGTGCCTTCTCGAAGTTGCCCGGCCGGCGTGCCGAAGGTTAGGACTCCCCCTCGCCACAATAGAGCGTCGCGGCAGGCGCAGCCCGGTGGGGGCGATTTGGCGGCTTGCCGAGGAACGCAGCCGCCGGGGCGGTGCGCGCACCGCACATCGTGCTCTGACTCATCGCGCTTGTCCGAACGCAGCGCCCGCAGGGCGCGTAGTGAGTTGCGCGATGCGCCCCGGCGGCGAGTTCCGCAGGTTGTCGGCGCGTTCAGCGCCCGACCAAGCCGCCTATGAGCCCCCACCGGGCTGCGCCTGCCGCGACGCGCGCCAACGGCAAGGCAGTCCCGACTACGAACACCTAGGCGACGCACGCCAAAGCCAAAGCGTCGCGTGTAGCGTGTAATATCCGTGCATCGGGAATACAGCCTCCCGAGTCCTCGCGGATAGATGGTTGCCCATCCAAGTGCTGGTCACTCACTGGAGTCACCATGGGCACGTCTACCAATTCCGACACTTCGTTCGCCATCTCCCCGCACGATCTGGCCTCGCTGCTGGGCACGCCGCAAGCACCGCGGATTCTGGATGTGCGCCGCGCCGCGGCTATTGATGGCAGCTCGCAGAGAGTCGCCGCGGCCGTACGGTGCCCACCGGAATCGGTCGCGCAATTCGCTGCCGCGCCTCCGTCCGGGCCCGTCGTCACGGTCTGCGTGTACGGCCATGCCGTCAGCCAGCAGGCTGCCGCGCAGTTGCGTGCGGCAGGATGGGATGCTCGTTACCTGGCTGGCGGTCTGGCGGGCGGCGAGGACGGTGTGGATGCCCCGCAGGACATCGAACGATGGCGATCTGCCGGCCTGCCGGTGATCCGCAAGCGGCCGGACCTGGGTGTCACCGGGCTGCAGCCGTCCCGCTGGATCACGCGGCAGCGGCCCAAGATCGACCGGATCGCCTGCCCCTGGCTGATCCGGCGCTTCATCGACCCGCACGCCGAATTCTTCTACGTGCCCACCGACCAGGTCCTGGCCCGGGCCCAGACGCTGGGTGCTGTGGCCTTCGACCTGCCCGGTGCACCGATCAGCCACGAGGGCCCGCTGTGCAGCTTTGATGCGCTGCTGGCCGCCTTCGGCCTGCAGGAGACCGCATCCCTTCAGGTCCTGGCCGACGTGATCCGGGCCGCGGATACCGATCAGCCGGGTCAGTCGCCGCAAGCTGCCGGACTGCTCGCTTTCTCTGTCGGCCTGTCGGCCCTGCACGCAACGGACGACACAGCGATGCTGCTAGCCGCCCTGCCCCTGTACGACGCGCTGCTGGCCTGGGCCCGGATGCAGGCCGGCGGCCTGCCGGAGTCGCACAGCTGGAAGCCGGAGGCGATGCTGGGAGCCCGTGCATGACCGCCCGGGACGCACCGCAGGCCGTGCCCTTCCTGGAGGCATTGAAGTTCTGGCTGAAGCTGGGCTTTGTCAGCTTTGGCGGCCCGGCAGGCCAGATCGCGATCATGCACACCGAGCTGGTTGAACGCCGTCGCTGGATCAGCGAGCGGCGCTTCCTGCATGCGCTGAACTTCTGCATGGTGCTGCCCGGCCCGGAGGCCCAGCAGCTCGCCACCTACATCGGCTGGCTGATGCATCGCACGGCGGGCGGCATCGTGGCCGGGGCCCTGTTCGTGCTGCCCTCGCTGCTGCTGATGGTGCTGCTCGCCTGGGTGTACATGGCGTACGGCCAGCTGACCGTGGTGGCCGGCATCTTCGACGGTCTCAAGCCGGCCGTGATCGCGCTGGTGCTGCACGCTGCCCACCGGATCGGCAGCCGGGTGCTGCGCAACCGCTGGATGTGGGGCATCGCGGTGGCGGCGTTTCTTGCGATCTTCGTGCTGCGGGCGCCGTTTCCAGTCATCGTGCTGGCGGCGGCGGCCGTCGGCTGGGTCGGCGCGCGGGTGCGCCCGCAGGCCTTCCAGCCCGGCGGCGGCCATGCGTCGGCGCCCCATCACTACGGGCAGGCCCTCATCGACGACACGACCCCCACACCGGCGCACGCGCGCTTCTCGCGCCGGCGGCTTGGCATCGTGCTCGGCACGGGGATCGGGATCTGGTGTGCAGGCATCGGCCTCCTGCTCGGGCTGTACGGCCTGCAAGGCACACTGACGCAGATGGCCTGGTTCTTCACGAAGGCCGCCTTGATGACCTTCGGTGGCGCCTATGCGGTGCTGCCCTATGTGTACCAGGGCGCCGTGGAGCATTACCAGTGGCTGAGCGCCACCCAGATGGTGGACGGCCTGGCGCTGGGCGAAACAACGCCCGGGCCGCTGATCATGGTCGTGGCATTCGTCGGATTTCTGGGCGGGTGGACGCACCAGGTGCCGGGCATCCATGGGCCGTTCCTGTCCGGCGCGCTGGCCGCGACGATCGTGACGCTCTTCACCTTCCTGCCGTCCTTCGTGTTCATTCTTGCAGGGGGACCGATCGTCGAATCCACCCATGACCGGCGGGACTTCACCGCGCCTCTGGCGGCCATCACGGCTGCGGTGGTGGGCGTAATCGTGAACCTCGGCCTGTTCTTTGCAGCGCACGTCTGGTGGCCGCAGGGCATTGCCGGCGCCATCGACCTCCCGGCCGTTGCGCTGACGCTGGTCGCGGTGATCGCGCTGATCCGTTTTCGGGTGGGGGTGATCCCGCTGTTGCTCGCCTGCGCGCTGGTGGGTCTGCTGCTGCGGATGGGCGGAGCCCTCGGCCTGGGGTGAGCCCCAGCGCCGCCCGGACGGCCCGCTACAGTTCCGGTCCGTCGTACTCCGTGTCCACCGTGACCGTGCCCGCGAGCAGGCCCTGGGTCCAGCGGGCCAATGCGGCGCCATGCGCAGCCAGCAGCGGCGGCGCGACGACCAGGCGCACGAACTCCGGGCGGGCCAGATCGTAGGCGACATGGGTGCCCGGCCGCAGATGGCCGTTGACGAAGTCCTCGATCGCCTGGCTCACGCAGCGGCCGGAATCCGCGACCGCTGAGGCCACAAAGACCTCCGGGTCGCGCTGCACCCAGTCCAGCACATTGCCGATCTGACGGATCGGCAGCTCGCGGCAGGCGCGCGACACACCGGGCCGGCCGCCGTCGATCATCGCAAAGACCAGATCGGCGCCCTGCTGCTGCAGCCGCCGGGCCGTCTCGTAAGCCCGGTCCGGGTCGTGCTGGTGGCCGCAGAAACTGGTCACGAAGCGGCAGTCGGGTGCCGCCTGCCGTACACCGCTGGCGAAGGCGGCACGGCCTTTCAGGCCGGGGCGGACCTTCTCGCCGGACAGGTGCGCCACCACGCGGCTGCGCGAGGCCAGGCCTGCCAGCACACCGGCCAGGAACGCGGAGTGCTCCTGCAGCACCTCGTAGCTGGCGGTGTTGGCCGCCAGGAAACTGCCCTGCGTGATCGCGAACACCGTGTCAGGGAACTCCGCATGCATCTGCTGCACCGGCGCATCGCCCTGCCCGCCATGGGCCACCAGCAGATCCAGCCCCGGGGCGCACAGCGCGCGCAGCGCGTCCGCCCGCTCGGCAGCGGCCAGGCCCGGGATCCAGTGCACGTCCACCGCATGGCCGGCCGCCCGCGCGCGCAGCACACCCTCGTGGCCGGATTCGTTGAAGCTGCCCTGCCCTGGCGGGCCGAACAGGGCGACCGCGATGCGGCGGGCTGCAGCCGTCACAGCGTGGCTCCGCTGGCCTTGACGATCAGGGCCCACAACGTGGCCTGTTCCTTGATGAAGTTCGTGAAGGCCTCCGGCGTGCGGCTTTCCAGCTCGAACCCCTGCGCCACCAGCTTGCCGCGGATGTCGGGCAGCGCCAGCACCTCGTTCAGTGCCTTGGTCAGCGTCTGCGCCATGGCGACCGGCACCGCGGCCGGCGCAGAGACACCGACAAAATTCTCGGCCACCAGCGACGGGTGGCCGAGTTCTGCGAAGGTGGGGATGTCATTCGCCTGCGTCACCCGCCGTGCGGAGCTGATCGCCAGCAGCCGCAGCTGGCCGGTCTTGCGGAACTGCAGGTTGGCCGGCAGCGCGTCGACCGCCACCTTCAGCTGGCCGCCCAGCAGGTCGGTGCGCATCGGGCCGGCGCCGCGGTAGGGCACATGCAGCATCTTGAGGCCGGCCTGCTGCGCCAGCATCTCGCCGACGATGTGGCCGATCGAGGCCGCACCGCCACTGCCGAAGGCCACCGGGTCCTTCTGGGCCTTGGCCCAGGCGAGGAAGCTTGAGAAATCCGTGACCGGCAGCGAGGGATGCACGACCAGCACCGTCGGCACGTCGCCCACGTAGACCAGGTGCCGGAAGCTGCGCACCGGGTCATACAGCGGCTTGTCCATCAATGCCGGCGCAATCGACATCGGCGAGGAGTTGGAGATCAGCAGCGTGTAGCCGTTGGCCTCCGCCTGCGCGACCTGGGCCGCACCGATCGTCGAGCCGGCGCCCGGCCGGTTCTCGATGACGACCGGCTGGCCGAGCTTCTCCGACAGCGGTGGGCCGATCAGCCGCGCGACGATGTCACTGGCGCCCCCCGGCGGGAAGGTCACCACCAGCTTGACCGGCTGGGTCGGCCAGGCCTGGGCGCGGGCCGGCAGGGAGGTCAGGGTCGGCAGCAGCAGCGCGCTGGCGGACAGCAGGAGCGAACGGCGGGTCGTCATCAGGGATCCTTCGGAAAGCGGCGGAATCGGAGGGCCCGGGCCCAGCGGCCCGCGGCGCCAGCCGGCCAGCAGGAAGCGTGCCAGGATACGCCGCGCGCACCCGATGGTGGGAACCCAGCTGGGGCAGCAACACCTCGGGGAAGCCGCCTCCGCTCACCCGCCGGCCAGGCCGACGAACACGTTCTGTACGTCGTCGTGCCCGTCGATCGCCGCCAGGAAGGCTTCCACCTCCTCCAGTTGCTCCGGGCTCAGGCTGGCCGGATCGACCGGGTTCTTCGGCTTGTAGCCGAGCTTGGCGCTGATCACCTGGAAGCCCTGGGCCGGCAAC
>JAEUOX010000381.1 GCA_016790475.1 Rhodoferax sp.
TCGACGCGGGCGTCGCGCCAGATGCGCTCCAGCGGCAGGTCGTCCATCAGGCCCATGCCGCCGTGGATCTGGATCGCCTCGTCGGACACCATCGCCAGCACCTCGCTGGCCTTGAGCTTGGCCATGGCCATGTCGGCCTCGGTCACGGTGCCCTGGTCGAACTTCCAGCCGGCCTCGCGCGTCAGCAGTTCGGCCGCCTTGAGCTCCATCGCCATGTCGGCCAGCTTGAAGGACACGCCCTGGAACTTGCCGATCTGCTGGCCGAACTGCCGGCGCTCGGCCGCGTACTGCAGCGCCAGCGTCAGCGCGCGGTCGGCCCGGCCCAGGCAGGTGGAGGCCACCTGCAGCCGGGTCGCACCGAGCCAGGTGTTGGCCACCTCGAAGCCCTTGTGCACTTCGCCCAGGATCTGGCGCTTGTGCAGCCGGCAGTCGTCGAAGTCCAGGATCGCGTTGGTGTAGCCGCGGTGCGACACGTTGCGGTAGCCCTCGCGCACCGTGAAGCCCGGCGTGCCCTTGTCGACGAAGAAAGCGGTGATCTTCTTCTTCGGGCCGCGCGGCGTGGCCTCCTCGCCGGTGGCCATGAAGACGATCGCGAAGCCGGCGATGTCCGCATGGCTGATGAAATGCTTGGTGCCGTTCAGGATCCAGTCGTCACCGTCCTGCCGGGCCGTTGCCTTCATGCCGCGCAGATCGGAGCCGGCACCGGGCTCGGTCATCGCCAGGCAGTCCCAGGTCTCGCCGCGGATGCAGGGGAACAGGTAGCGCTCGCGCTGCTCCTCGTTGCCGGCCAGCAGGATGTTCGACGGGCGGGCCACACAGGTCCAGTGCAAGGCGTAGTTGGCGCGGCCCAGCTCCTTCTCGTACAGCAGCCAGGACAGCGTATCCAGCCCGGCGCCACCGACCGACTCCGGCATGTTGGCGGCGTACAGACCGGCGTCGATCGCCTTGCGCTGGATCTCGTGCACCAGTTCCATCGGCAGCTGTCCGGTGCGCTCCACCAGGGCTTCATGGGGGTAGAGCTCGCGTTCGACAAACGACCGGGTCGTGTCGACGATCATCTGCTGTTCCTGGGTCAAACCGAAATGCATGGGTGTTCCTCGGGCCCGGATCCGGCCTCGGGCCGCATGTTACGCAGCGCGCACACCCGCGCAAAGGTCACGGTCGGGCCGGGGCCGGTATCGGTCAACAAAGCGTCGCTTTTCGGGCGGACGGGACCCTGGTCCAGGCGCCCTGCTGCGCCGGCTGCGGAACCAATCGGCCCGGTGCGGGTTCACAGACGGGCAAGTGGGGCTTTTCCAACACCTCGCCCGATGTCGCGCAGGTGGCGGGCTACCATTTGAAGCTGTTTTTTTTCATCCAACCAGGAGATTCCATCCATGCTGCGTGAACCCGCCACCTTCGACGACTCCCACCTGGAGAGCCTGCTGCCCAGCGTCAAGCCCAGCCGCCGTGGATTTATCGCCGCCAGCGGATCCCTCGGCTTTGCGCTGGCCGCTGGTCCGCTGCAGGCCCAGACGGTCATCAACACGCCGGCCGACGGCCTGGAGGTGCTGGATTTCACGGTCTCTGTCACCGGCGGCGCCAACATGCCGGCCTACATGGCCGCGCCTGCCAAGGCCGGCAAGTACCCGGTCGTCATCGTGATCCCCGAGATCTTCGGCATGCATGCCTACCAGAAGGACATCTGCCGCCGCCTGGCCAAGGTCGGCTATGTGGGTGTCACGCTGGACCCGTTCTTCCGCTTTGGCGACCTGTCCAAGATGACCGCGATCGGCGAGGTGGTCGCCGCCGCCAACAAGCTGGCCGACCCGCAGATGCTGGCCGACCTGGACAGCCTGGTCGCCTTCGTCGAGCAGCAGCCCAAGGTCAACGCCAAGAAGATCGGCATCACCGGCATGTGCCGCGGTGGCCGCACCGTCTGGATGTACACCGCCCACAGCCCGAAGATCAAGGCGGGCGTGTCCTGGTACGGCGGCCTGGGCGCCATCCCGCCGGCGATGCCGCAGACGCCGAAGGACGTCGCCGGCAAGCTGAACGCGCCGGTGCTGGGCCTGTATGCGGGTGCCGACGGCGGCATCCCGGTGAACCAGGTCGCCGAGCTGCAGGAGGCCCTGAAGGCTGGCAACAAGCACAGCCAGGCCAGCACCTTCATCCTGTACCCCGGCGTGCCGCACGCCTTCCATGCCGACTACCGGCCGAGCTACCGCAAGGCCGAGGCTGAGGCCGGCTGGGTCGAGATGCTGGCCTGGTTCAAGAAGCACGGCGTGGCCTGACCGGCCTGCTGCTCAGGCGCGGGGCCGGGGCTCCAGGTCCAGCGCCAGCAGCAGGGTTTCCAGTTCCCGCAGGCGCCGCGGGTCCAGCCCCGTGATCTGGCGGATCCGCTCGAAGCGCGCGTACACCGTGTTCGGGTGGGCCTGCAGCCGGGCGGCGGTCTTCAGCAGGTTCAGATCGGCTTCGGCATAGGCGCGCAGGCTGCTTTGCAGCGTGCCGCCGGAGCGCTCGTCGGCCTGCGCCAGCGGCGCATGCCAGGCCGGCAGCAGGTCGCGCAGCGCAGGCCCGGCCTGGTGCAGCAGCAGCTTGCGCAAGGCAATGCTGTCGAAGGCGCAGACCCGCTGCCCGGGGTGGGCCAGCTGCAACGCGAGTGCCGCCTTGCGGTCGGCCGCCGGAACATGCGCCGTCGCCTCCACATCCGGGCTCAGGCCCGCCAGCACATCGTTGCCGGCGCGTGACAGGCACTCCCCGACGCGGGCGCTCAGCGTGGGCAGCGGCGCCGTCCAGCCGGACACCCGCCGCAGCCCGGCCAGCACCATCGTCACCGTGCCGGCCCGCACGTCGATCAGGCGGCGGGCGAGGCTGGCAGGCACCAGCGCGTCCAGCGCATCCGCCAGCCGGCGTGCGCGCGCCGCGTCGAGCATGTGGGCCGGGTCGAGCGACTGGGCCCGCACGACACAGAACGACTGGCGGCCGTCCAGGAAACCGGCGCGGCGCAGGCTGCTGGTCGCGCGGCGGTCGGACTCGTCATGGCCGGCCAGCAGCAGGTCCAGCAGCGCGGCCTGCTCGTCCACCGCCGCCGCGGTCAGCCGGCGTGCCTGCTCGACATAGGCGGCCGAAGCCAGCGTGCTGATCGCGTCGGTGTACTCCAGCGTCACATCGGCCAGCGCGGCCAGGACGGGGGGCGGCAGGTCGCTGGCGAGCTCCAGCAGACGCCGCGAGAACACCTTGTGCCCGCAGCGGTAGGCATGCAGCACGGCCTCCAGCGGGAAGTACTGGCCGGCGCGCAGCACCGCATGGCTGCGCACGAAGGCCAGATCACCGGCCCGGCCCTCCGCCAGCAGGCGGGTGACTTCGTCGACATGGGCCGCCCCGTGGCTGGCGAGTTGCGGCAGCACCTCCGGGTTGCGGGATTCGCGGTAGGCCGGGATCTGCGCCAGCACCGTCTGGCCCAGATCGGCCCGCACCGCCGGTGCCGCCCGCGCGAGCCGCTCGGCAATCGCCTGGGGCGGGTGCAGCGCGGCCAGCCGGTCCAGCGCCTGCTGCAGCAACTGGCCGGCGGCCGGTGGCGCCGCAGCCGGCGGCTGCGGTTCCTCGTCCGTGCCAGGAACCGGGTGCATGGCAGGCATTGTGCACTCTCAACAATTATTGGCCCGTCAATACCGGCTGATTTGCCTGATGACGGCAGGGATCGATGTGCATATTCTCCAAATCAGCGCTCCACGGTGCGAGCGCCTAACCCAGGAGACCCGGACATGACCAAGTATCTTTTTGTCTACCATGGCGGCAGTGTGCCGACCACCCCGGCCGAGCAGGCGCGCGTGATGGACCTGTGGGGCCGCTGGTTCGGCGCCATGGGTGCGGCCGTCGTCGACGGCGGCAACCCGGTGGGCCAGTCGCACACCGTGCTGCCCAGCGGTGCGGTGGCGGCCCACGGTGGCGCCAACCCGGCGAGCGGTTACAGCATCGTGCAGGCGGCCTCGCTGGAGGCGGCCCTGGCGCATGCGAAAGGTTGCCCGATCCTGCAAGCGGGTGGTTCGGTGGAGGTGGCGCCGGTCATCGACATGTGACAGGGCTGCTGCGCAGGCCCCCAGGGGACCGCCTCACGGCACCGCCATCCCCCGTTGCACCGCCGGCCGCGCGCCGACCCGCTCGAACCAAGCCTGCACCGCCGGAAACTCCGCCAGATCCACCTGGTGCCACTCGTGCCGGGCGATCCACGGGTAGGTCGCGATGTCGGCCACCGAGTAGCTGTCGGCCAGGTAGTCCCGGCCCTGCAGGTGGCCGTCGAGCACCCGGTACAGGCGCCGGGCCTCGGTCGTGTAGCGGCTGATCGCGTAGGGCACCGGCTCCGGGGCCGCCCGCAGGAAGTGGTGCACCTGCCCGAACATCGGCCCGACACCGCCCATCTGGAACATCAGCCACTGGATCGCCTTGAACTCGTCGGCCGGATCCTTCGGCAGGAAGCGGCCGGTCTTGCGCGCCAGGTACAGCAGGATCGCCCCGGACTCGAACAGCGACAGCGGCTGCCCGCCGGGCCCGTCCGGATCGACGATCGCCGGAATGCGGTTGTTCGGGCTGATGCGCAGGAAATCCGGCGCGAACTGCTCGCCGCGGCCGATGTGGATCGGGACCACGCGGTAGGGCAGGCCGGTCTCCTCCAGCAGGTTGGAGACCTTGCGGCCGTTGGGCGTGCTCCAGGTATACAGGTCGATCATGTCCGGGTTCCTTGTGCCGTCTCCAGCATCCATTCGCGCAACAGGCGGATCTTCGGCTGCGTGGCGCGTTCGGGCGGGTACACCAGGTAGTAGCCGATGCCCTCTTCGATCGTGGCGGCGAAGGGCTGCACCAGCACGCCGTCGCGCAGGCTTTCCTCGGCCAGGATCAGGTCGCTCATGACCACGCCCTGGCCCCGCGTGGCGGCCGCCAGCGCCAGCTCCAGCGTATCGAAGGTCTGGCCACGGCGGGCATGTCGCACCGGGAGGCCCTGGGTCCGCATCCAGCGCTCCCAGCCGTCGATCGGGTCGGTGTGCAGCAGCGGGAGCTCGGCGATATCGGCGGGCTTGCGCAGCCGGGCGGCGATGGCCGGCGAGCAGACTGGCGACTGCACCTCGCGCATCAGCAGGATGGCCTCCACACCGGGCCACTGCCCCACGCCGCGCACCACCGCAGCGTCCACGTCTGACCGGTCGAAGGCCGGCGCCCAGGCGTCGTGCGTCGTGATACGGATGTCGACGTCAGCCATCAGCGCGCGCAGCTCCGGCAGGCGCGGCAGGAACCAGCGCGCGGCAAAGGTGGGCGGCATGCGCAAGACCATGACCTGACCGACCGTGCGCAGGTCGTCGCAGGCGTCGGCCAGCCGCCCGAGCGTGGCATGCACCACTGGCAGCAGCGCATCGCCCTCCGGCGTCAGCTTGAGACCCTGCTTGTGGCGCACGAACAGCGGGCAGCCGAGAAAGGCCTCCAACTGCTGGATCTGGCGGCTCACCGCACCCTGCGTCACGAACAGCTGCTCGGCGGCGCGGCTGAAGCTCTTGCTGGCCGCAGCCACCGCGAACACCGTGACGGCATGCATCGGCGGCAGGCGCCGATGGAAGGGGTTGCCGATGGATCTATGTATTTCGCGAATGACGGTCATGGTCGGTGCACCTGGATCGCGCATCGATCCATGAGTATTCTGCGGCATATCGCGCACCGCCGCCGGACTGCGAAGCCGCTTCGCCGGCGGCGCGTGCCTCAGCGCCGCGCCGGGCGATGGCGCGGCGGCGGTTCGACGTAGCGCTGGCGGAAGTACGACAGCACGGTATGCGCAGGCGGCGAGAGTTCGGCGCGTTCAGACCAGGCCAGACCGATCGTCAACGGTGGGATCGGCTCCGCGACGGGCAGCGTCTCGACCCGGCGCCCTTCCAGGGACCACGGCCGGTATTGCATGTCGGAGGCGATCGCGACACCCTCGCCATAGGCCACCAGGCTGCGGATCGCCTCGATCGAGGCCGATCGCATGTGGACCTGGGGCTCCAGCCCATGGTGCGCCCAGTAGCGCAGGGCCGATTCGGCGGCTTCGTCGACCGTCAGCATCAGCAGCGGCTCCTGCGCGATCTCGGCCAGACCGACCCGAGCACGGCCGGCCCACCGGTGGCCGGCCGCCAGCCATAGCCGGCGGGCGGACTCCATCAGTACCTGCGTGTGCAGACCCGGTCCGTCCAGATGGGACGTGACCATCAGACCCAGGTCATGACGGCCGGCATGCAGGCCGGACTCGATCGCCGCCCGGGGCAACTCGTCGACCGTGATGTCCAGCTGCGGGTGCAACTCCCGGAGCCGATGCAGATGCTCCGGCAAAAAGTAGCCCAGCACCGTGGTGGTCGCGGCGAGCCGCAAACGCCCCTGTGTCGCCGACGATCGGCCGAGCAGATCGACCCGGCTGACGGCCGCATCGATCTGCAATGCGTAGTCCAGGAACGCGCGGCCGTCCTCCGTCAGCTCCATGCCGTGCGCCTCCCGCGTGAACAGGGGCAGGCCCAGCGAGCGCTCCAGGTCCCGCAAGCCGACAGTCACGGCCGACTGCGTCACATGCAGCGTGGCCGCTGCGCGGGACACCTGCCCCTGGCGTGCCACCGCAAGGAAGTACCGGACCTGGCGCAGAGACAAGTCCCTGCCGCGCGGACTGTTCATCAAAAAAACTCATATCGAAAGTGCATAAATTGAATTTTACGGATGCACCCTCGGCGTTCTAGGATGGTCCCACCTGCTGCGACAAGCCTTGAAACGATGTCCGACGTACTGATCGACGACCAGCCGCTGGACCTGGCCCGGGTGCAGGCCTGGGCCCGCGGACCGGACAGGCTGCGCTTCGCCGACGCCGTGCCGGCCCGCCTGGCGGCCGATCGCGCTGTGGTGGCGCAGACGCTGCAGGCCGGTACCCCCGTCTATGGGCTCAATACCGGACTGGGCGGCAACATTGGCTACCGGCTCACCGAGCAGGAGACGATCGCCTACCAGCGCCAGATCATCGCGGGCCGGATGATCGGCGTCGGCGACCCGCTGCCGGACGAGGTCTCCCGCACCGCGCTGCTGCTGCGGGTGTGCGCATTGGCCCGTGGGCGCACCGGCGTCAGCCCGCAGGCCGCGTCCGCCTTGCTGGACCTGTTCAACACCGGCTGCGCGCCGGTCATCCCGCAGTGGGGATCGATCGGGGCAGGGGATCTGGGCCTGAGCGCCCATCTGGTCGCACCGATCGTCGGGTTGGGGCAGGTGCGGCTGCGGGGCGTGACGCTGGATGCCGCGCAGGCCTTGCGCGAAGCCGGCCTGGTCGAAGCCAGCCTGCAGGCCAAGGACGGCCTGGGTCTTATCAATGCGAGTCCGGTGACTGCCGCGCTGGGCGTCGTGGCGGTGCGTGAAGCCGGACGGGTGCTGCTGGTGGCCCTGGCGGTGGCGGCGCTGTGCAGCGAGGCCTATGCCGCGAACCTGACGGTCTTCGAGCGGCGTATCGCGGCGGCCCGCGGCAGCGGCGAACAGGTCGCTGTCGCAGGCCTGCTGCGCGCATTCCTGCACGGCAGCCCCTTGCGGGGCCAACCGCCGCGGTCGATCCAGGACGCGGTGTCGATCCGCACCCCGGCACAGGTCTTCGGCGCGGCCTTCGCCGTGCTCCGGCTGTTGCACGATGCCGTGCGCGCGGAGGTCAACGGCGCCTCCGACAGCCCGCTGGTGTTCGCGGACAGCGGCGAGATGTTGTCCACCCCCAATTTCCATACCCCGATGATCGCCGTCGCGGCGGATGCCCTGGCGGTGGCGCTGGTGCAGCTGTCGGCCGCGTCGATGCAGCGCATCATCAAGCTGCAGACGCCGCACCTGAGCGGGCTGCCCAGGTACCTGTCGCCGGTCGGCGGGGCCAGCGTGGGCTTCAACGCGCTGCAGAAGACGGCCGCTGCGCTGCATGCCCAGGTGCGCCTTCACGCGGCACCGGCCGGGCTGGATGCCTTCCCGGTTTCCGACACGGTGGAGGACCACGCACCACAGACACCGCTCGCGCTGCACAAGCTGGGTGAGTCGTTGCGGGCCTTGCGCCACCTGGTGGCGATCGAGGCGCTGGTCGCGGCCCAGGGGGCGGATCTGCGCCAGGCCGGAGGGCTGGGGCAGGGCGCCGCACGGGTGCACGCTGCGCTGCGCGCCGTGGTGG
>JAEUOX010000409.1 GCA_016790475.1 Rhodoferax sp.
TCACCGCGACGCAGATGATGGAGTCGATGATCAACAACCCGGTGCCGACCCGCGCCGAGGTCAGCGACGTGGCCAATGCGGTGCTCGACGGCACCGACGCGGTGATGCTGTCGGCCGAGACCGCCGCCGGCAAGTACCCGCTGGAGACGGTCGTCGAGATGGCCAAGATCTGCCATGCGGCCGAGGCCCATGATGTCGTCAAGCTGGATGCGGACTTCTCCGGCCAGACCTTCAACCGCATCGACCAGTCGATCGCGATGGGCGCGCTGTTCACCGCCCACCACCTCGGTGCCAAGGCGATCGTCGCGATGACCGACAGCGGCTCGACCGCGCTGTGGATGAGCCGGCACCAGATCCAGATCCCGATCTACGCGTTCACGCCCTGGGTCGCCACGCAGCGACGCATGGCGCTGTACCGCAACGTGCGCCCGCTGCTGAAGGACACCAGTGGCGACCGCGACACCGCACTCGCCCAGGCCGAGAACGACCTGAAATCGCGCGGCATCGTGCAGAGCGGCGACATCTATGCCATCACCTGCGGCGAGCCGATGGGCGCGCCGGGGGGCACCAACATGCTGAAGATCTGCCAGGTGGTCTGAGCCCGGATTCAGGGCGCCTTGCGCGGCCAGTGCAACTGCCAGGTGAGGCCGGGGAAGGCCGGGCCCACCGGCGTGTCGCCGGTCTGCGGGGCGTCCTGCCGCAACTCCAGCCGCGGGCAGTTCGCCAGGGCCCGCGCGTCGACCCAGGGGCTCTGGTCGGGCCGACCGTCGATCAGCACCAACGGATGGTCTGCGCGATGCAGCGCCAGTGCGCCAGCCAGCGCGCCCGGCCCGGAGACTACACACAGTGGCGTGCCACCCAGCCGTGCCTGCAGCGCCGGCTCCAGTGTGCGCGCCAGACCTGCGCTGTCAAAGGCCCGCCAGTGCTGGTCCCGAAGACCGGCCGGCCCCTTGGGTGAGCTGAGCAGGCTGGCCAGCAGCAGCGCGGCCTGCAGCAGGATGAACCAGCCCAGTGCGGGCCGCAGCGGAACCCGGTCCCAGGTGCACCGGGGGCGCAGCAGCTCCATCACGGCAGGGATCGCGAA
>JAEUOX010000462.1 GCA_016790475.1 Rhodoferax sp.
TAGTCGGTGTCGGTCAGGCCGGTCATGAAGATGATCGGGATCGGTGCGGTGGCCGGGTCGGCCTTCAGGCGGCGGGCGACCTCGAAGCCGTCCATGCCGGGCATCATCGCGTCCAGCAGCACGATGTCCGGCCGGGCCTGCACGGCGCGCTGCAACGCGGCCTCGCCGTGGGTCGCCACCAGAACGGTGTAGCCGGATTCGTCGAGCGCGTCATGCAGCACGGCCAGGTTGTCGGGCACGTCGTCGACGATCAGCACCACGTCGTTGTTGGCGCGGTCCAGCGTGCGGTCGACGGCGGTGGCCGGCAGCGTGTCATGCGCCATCGGTCGCCTCCGCCAGGTGCCGGCCCATGGTCTCGAACTGGAAGCGCCGGGCCAGCTCGCGCATGTCGGCGACAAAGTCTGCGCTGGCCGGCTGCGCGGCCTCGATCTCGTCGAGCTTGTTCAGGATGCCGCGGTAGTAGCCCAGGCTGACGACCTCGTTCAGCGCCTCGAGCTCGGGCTGCGCCGGCAGCACCCAGGACGGACGACGGGCGCCGTCCTGCGCCGCCGCGGCCGGCGGCGGCGCGGCATCCAGCCAGGTCAGCGCCAGGCGGCGTTCCAGCCAGTCCAGCAGCTCGGTATGGCGCACCGGCTTCAGGATGAAGTCCTCCGGCGGCACCGCCACATCATGCTCCAGCCCCTTGTCGAACGCATTCGCCGAGACGACCGCGATCGCCACCTGCGTAAGGCCCAGCGCCCGCACGCGGCGGATCGTCTCCCAGCCGTCGATGCCCGGCATGGCCAGGTCCATCAGGATCACCTCCGGCCGGTAGCCGGTGGCCAGCAGGTCCAGGCAGTCATGGCCGCTGGCGGCACTGCGCAACTCGAAGCCCAGCGGTTCCAGCAGGTGCAGCAGCAGTTCCCGGTCGGCCTGCTCGTTGTCCACCACCAGGATGCGACGCCGCGCACCGGCATAGCCGCGCCGCGGCCGCGTCTCGACCGGCCGCAGCGCACCGGTCTGGATGCCGGCCGCGCCGGCGGCCAGCCGCACCTCCGGCAGGAACAGCCGGACGCGGAACACCGCGCCCTCGCCCGGCGCACTCTGCAGGCTGAGTTCGCCCCCCATCAGGTCCGTCAGCATCTTCGCGATCGTCAGCCCCAGGCCGGCGCCCGGCACGCTGCTGCCCGGCGGATGCGCCCGTGTGAAGGGCTCGAAGATGCGGGCCTGCTCGTCGGCGGACAGGCCCGGGCCAGTGTCTTCGATCGAGATGCTGGCCAGTTCGCGGGCGTACCGGATGCGGAAGGTCACCGTGCCGGCGGGCGTGAACTTGATCGCGTTGCCCAGCAGGTTGATCAGGATCTGGCGCACCCGTTTCTCGTCGGCGCGCACCACCGCCGGCAGCGCGCCCTCGGGCTCGAAGCGGAACTCCAGCCCCTTGGCCTGTGCCTCCAGCTCGAACATGTCGGCGACCTCCTGCATCCGGTCCGCAAAATGCATCGGCCGCAGGTTCAGCGTGAGCTTGCCGCTTTCGATGTGCGCGATGTCCAGCGTGCCCTCGATCAGCGACAGCAGGTGCTCGCCGCCGCGCCGGATCACGCCTACCGCCTGCTTGCGGTCGGGCGGAATCGAGGTGTCCTCGCCCATCAGCTGGGCATACCCCAGGATGCTGTTCAGCGGCGTGCGCAGCTCATGGCTGATCGCGCTGATGTAGCGGCTCTTGGCCTGGTTGGCCTGGTCGGCGGCATGGCGGGCGCGCTCGGCCACCTGGCGGGCCGTCTGCAGCGCCGCGTCCGTCTGCCGGTGGGATTCGATCTCGCGCATCAGCAGGTGCGTCTGCCGGTTGGACTCCTCCTGGGCCACCTGCCGGCTCTTGTGCGCCAGCACGACCCACCAGGCCACCAGGCCGGAGATCAGCAGCAGCGCCATGTAGGCCTTGAAGAAACCGGAGCGCAGTACGGTCTGGCCGAGTTCGCCGGCCGTTCCGAACTCGGCCGCCGTCTCCATCAGTGCGCCCAGCTCCTGGCGGTACAGCAGACCGAACACGCTGGCCAGCACCGGCGCGGCCACCAGCATCAGCAGCAGGAAGTGCCCCAGGCCATTGTCCAGGGTGGGCCAGATCCGGCGCGGCAACAGCCAGTGCAGCGCCGACGACCACTGGAAGGCCAGGCTGGCGTGCGGCTTGCACATGTCGCCGCAGCGCGCATCCAGCGTGCAGCATAGCGAGCAGATCGGCCCCTGGTAGGCCGGGCAGTGGGCCATGTCCGGGCCCTCGTAGTCGCGCTCGCAGATCACGCAGCGCTGCACCTGCAGCCGCTGGTAGCTGCCGGCCTCTTCCTGCTCGGGCAGGCTGCGGGCCAGGTAGTAGCGCCCGCGCGTGGCCCAGGCGATCAGCGGCGAGGCCGCCAGCGCCGTGCCCAGCGCGATCAGCGCCGAGAAGGCCTGCGCCAAGGGGCCGAACAGCCCCAGGTGCGCCGAGATGCCGAGCGCCGAGGCCAACACCATCGCCCCGACGCCGACCGGGTTGATGTCGTACAGGTGGGCCCGCTTGAACTCGATGCCGCGCGGCGACAGGCCCAGCGGCTTGTTGATGACCAGATCGGCCACCACCGCCATCATCCAGGCGATCGCGATGTTGGAGTACAGCCCGAGCACGTCGCCCAGCGCCTGGAACACGTTCATCTCCATCAGCATGAACGCGATCAGCGTGTTGAAGACCACCCACACCACTCGGCCCGGGTGGCTGTGCGTCAGCCGCGAGAAGAAGTTCGACCAGGCCAGCGAGCCGGCATAGGCATTCGTGACGTTGATCTTGAGCTGCGACACCACGACGAACAGGGCCGTCGCGGCCACGGCCCAGCCGTAATGCGGGAACACATATTCATAGGCCGCCAGGTACATCTGGTTCGGGTCCACCGCGCGGTCCACCGGCACCGCATGGCTGATCGCCAGGTAGGCCAGCAGCGCCCCCCCGAGCATCTTGACGACCCCCAGCAGCACCCAGCCCGGGCCACCGACCATCACGCCAGCCCACCAGCGGCCTCGGTTGGCCGCTGTCTGCACTGGCATGAAGCGCAGATAGTCGGCCTGCTCGCCCATTTGGGTCATCAGTGCGATGCCAACCGTCAACGCCGCACCAAAATAGGTCAGATTGAAGGCGGATGCACCACTGCGCTCCCCTTTGTAGTGCTCCACGCCGGCAAACGCGCCCGGGTCCACCGCGAACACCACCGCGAAAGGGACAAACAGCATCAGCAGCCACAGCGGCTGCGTCCAGACCTGCAGCCGGCTGATCGTGGACACCCCGTGCGTTACCAGCGGGATCACCACCAGCGCGCAGACCAGGTAGCCCCAGCTCGGCGGAATGCCCAGCGCCAGTTCCAGCGCATAGGCCATCACGGCAGCCTCCAGCGCGAAGAAGATGAACGTGAAGGAGGCATAGATCAGCGACGTGATCGTCGAGCCGATGTAGCCGAACCCCGCGCCGCGCGTCAGCAGGTCCATGTCGACGCCATGGCGCGCGGCATAAACGCTGATCGGCGTGCCGGCCAGGAAGATGATCAACCCGGTGGCCAGGATCGCCCACAGCGCATTCGTAAAGCCGTAGGTCACCAGCAGCGTGGCGCCGACCGCCTCCAGGATCAGGAAGGAGGCCGCACCGAAGGCGGTGTTCGCGACCCGCCACTCGGACCACTTGCGGAAGCGCTGGGGCGTGAAGCGCAGCGCGTAGTCCTCCTTGGTCTCGCTCGCGACCCAGCTGTTGTAGTCGCGCCGCACCAGCGTGATGCGCTGCAGCGCCGGTTCGCCGGACGGGGCGCTGGTGGAAGGAGGGGCAGCGGAGGGCATGGAAGCAGGGGCGGACGGGCCGATGGGCAGGGAGGCCAGCGTGCAGGTTCTGTGCCACCCACGCCGCCCCCGTGGCACCAATCTTGCACCGGCCCTGCCGAAGCGCCCCGTCGCCCCCGACCCAGAGAAAGACGATGGAACTGACACCCCGCGAAAAAGACAAGCTGCTGATCTTCACCGCCGCGCTGCTGGCCGAACGCCGCAAGGCCCGCGGTCTGAAGCTCAACTACCCGGAGGCGATGGCCTTGATCAGCGCCGCCGTCATGGAGGGCGCCCGCGACGGAAAGACCGTGGCGCAACTGATGAGCGAGGGCCGCAGCGTGCTGACCCGCGCCGACGTGATGGACGGTATTCCCGAGATGATCCCGGACATCCAGGTCGAAGCCACGTTTCCGGACGGCACCAAGCTCGTCACGGTGCACCAGCCGATCGTCTGAATCCTCGCCTCCAGGAGCCCCCACGATGACCTCACGATTTCTCCGACTGCAGCTCGCCACACTGGCAGCGATGGCGCCGCTCTGGGTGTCTGCCCATACCGGCGCGGACGCCGGCGCCCACCATCCCGCAGGATTCCTGGACGGGTTCCTGCACCCGCTGACCGGGCCGGACCATCTGGCCGCCATGCTGGCCGTCGGCTGCTGGAGCGCCCTGGCCGCCCGCCGCCTGTGGCAGGCGCCGCTGGCCTTTGCAGGCATGTTGCTGGTGGGCGCGCTGGCCGGCCTGTCGGGCCTGGCGGTACCGGCCGTCGAGCCGGCCATTGCGGCCTCGCTGCTGGTGCTCGGCCTGCTTGTGGCCACGCGCGCACGGATGCCGGGTGCCGCGGCCATGGCGCTGGTGGGCGCCTTTGCGATCTTTCATGGCGTGGCGCATGGCGCGGAACTCGCCGGCGATGGCCAGGCCTGGGCGCCGCTGGCGGGCATGCTGCTGGCAACCGTGGGGCTGCACCTGGCGGGACTCGGTCTGGGCCTGCTGCTGCGCGCACGCAATGCCTGGTGGCCCCGTTCCGCGGGCGGCGCGGTCGCCCTGCTGGGGCTGGTCCTGCTGGCCCGGATGGTCTGAGCCATGATCCCCGGCGAAATCCTCACCGACGGCCCGGACCACCCGCTGAACACCGGCCGCCGCACGCTGACGCTCGTCGTGCGCAACACCGCCGACCGGCCGATCCAGGTCGGATCGCACTACCACTTTGCCGAGACGAATGGCGCGCTGGGCTTCGACCGGGTGCTGGCCCAGGGCATGCGGCTGAACATTCCCTCCGGCTCCGCGGTGCGCTTCGAGCCGGGACAGCAGCGCACCGTCGAGCTGGTCGACTTCGGCGGCGAGCGCCTGATCTACGGCTTTCGCGGCCTGGTCCACGGGCCGGCAGACATCCACCGCGGAGGGGTTTCCTGATGGCCACGATCGGACGTCGCGCCTATGCCGAGATCTTCGGCCCCACCGTCGGTGACCGGGTCCGCCTGGCCGACACCGACCTGCTGATCGAGGTCGAGCAGGACTTCACGCTGCGCGCCGGCAGCCACGGCGAAGAGGTCAAGTTCGGCGGCGGCAAGACCATCCGCGACGGCATGGCGCAATCGCAGCGCACCCGTGTCGAGGGCGCCGTCGACTGCGTGATGACCAATGCGCTGATCCTGGACCACTGGGGCATCGTGAAGGCCGACATCGGCCTGCAGGGCGGGCGCATCGTCGGCATCGGCAAGGCCGGCAACCCCGACACCCAGCCCGGCGTGGACATCATCATCGGCCCGGGCACGGAGGTGATCAGCTGCGAAGGCAACATCGTCACGGCCGGCGGCATCGACTCGCACATCCACTTCATCTGCCCGCAGCAGATCGAGGAGGCGCTGGCCTCCGGCATCACGACGATGCTGGGCGGCGGCACCGGGCCGGCCACCGGTACCTTCGCCACCACCTGCACACCGGGGCCCTGGAACATTGAGCGCATGCTGCAGGCGGCGGACGCCTTCCCGATGAACCTGGGCTTCCTGGGCAAGGGCAATGCGTCGCTGCCGGCCGCGCTGCACGAGCAGATCGACGCCGGCGTGATCGGCCTGAAGCTCCATGAGGACTGGGGCACCACGCCGGCGGCCATCAGCAACTGCCTGGATGTGGCCGAGGCGACCGACACCCAGGTCGCGATCCACTCCGACACGCTCAACGAGAGCGGCTTCGTCGAGAACACGATCGCAGCGACCAAGGGCCGCGGGCTGTGCGCATTCCACACGGAGGGCGCGGGCGGCGGACACGCACCCGACATCCTGCGCGTGGTCGGCGAGGCGAACTTCCTGCCGAGCTCGACGAACCCGACCATGCCCTACACGCGCAACACGCTGGACGAGCATGTGGACATGCTGATGGTCTGCCACCATCTGGACGCGGCGATCGCCGAGGACCTGGCCTTTGCCGAGAGCCGCATCCGCAAGGAGACGATCGCGGCCGAGGACATCCTGCACGACCTGGGCGCGATCAGCATGATGAGCAGCGACAGCCAGGCCATGGGGCGCGTCGGCGAGGTGATCCTGCGCACCTGGCAGACGGCCCACAAGATGAAGCAGCAGCGCGGCACGCTGCCCGAGGACAGCAACCGCAACGACAACTTTCGCGCCAAGCGCTATGTGGCCAAGTACACGATCAACCCTGCGATCGCGCACGGCATGAGCCACGAGATCGGCAGCATCGAGGTCGGCAAGTGGGCCGACCTGGTGGTCTGGAAGCCGGCCTTCTTCGGCATCAAGCCGGCGCTGATCCTCAAGGGCGGCTTCATCGCGATGGCGGCCATGGGCGATCCGAACGCGTCGATCCCGACGCCGCAGCCGGTGCACTACCGGCCGATGTTCGGCGCCTTCGGCAGCGCGGTGGCGCGCGGCTCGTTGACCTTCGTGTCGCAGGCGGGGCTGGCCGCCGACGTGAAGGGGCGCTTCGGTCTGGCCAAGACGGTCAGCGCGGTGCGGGGCATCCGCGGCGTGCGCAAGCAGCACATGGTGCACAACCACTACCTGCCCCACATGCAGATCGACCCGCAGACGTACACTGTGCGGGCCGACGGACAGCTGCTGACCTGCGAGCCCGCGACCAGCCTGCCGATGGCGCAACGCTACTTCCTGTTCTGAGCCGCCTGCATTCGCTACGACGCCTGACGATCACCGGCCTGCTGCTGCTGGCAGCCGGCCCGGGCAGCGCTGCGCCGGACGAAAACTCGCTGGGCAAGGCCTGGGGCTATCCGGTTGCCCCGCGGCTGGCGCAGGCCTTCCAGGAGGGCTACCGCGTCGGATCCTTCAGTGCGATGGACAGTCTCGGCCCGCATTGCGTGCTGGAGCCGTCCGCCACGCCGCTGCCGCTGCCCCGCGCCGCCAGCGAGCCGGCCTTCCGCTACAGCTACGAGGGCCGCAGCTACACGCTGGACGACTACATGCAGCGCCAGCGCGCCACGGTGCTGCTGGTGCTCAAGGACGGCGAGATCGTCTCCGAGCGGTCCAACTACGACCGCACGCCGGCGCACCGGCATCTGTCCAATTCCATGGCCAAGACCATCGTCGCGCTGGCCGTCGGCAAGGCCCTGGAGGAGAAGCGCATCCGCTCGCTGGACGACACCGCGGCCGACTACGAGCCGCGCCTGGCCGGCACCGTGTACGGCCGCACGAAGATCCTGCACCTGCTGCGCATGGCGTCCGGAGCACGCTTCGTCGAGGACTACTCCGGCAGCGACGACCTGGCGCGCTTCAGCCGCATCGCCCAGCGCAACGGCACGGCCGCGGCCGCCGCCGAGATCCGCCAGATGGCCAGCGAGCCGGGCAGCACCTTCAACTACGCGAGCGCCGAGACCCAGATGCTCGGGCTGGTGCTGCGTGCCGCCACCGGCGAATCCCTGTGCGCCTATGTCGGCAGCCGGATCTGGCAGCCGATGGGGGCGCAATCCCGGGCCACCTGGCTGACGAATCCGGCGGATGGCATCGAGATGTCCTCGGGCTACTTCAACGCGACGGCGCACGACTACGCCCGGCTGGGCTTGCTGATGGCCCGCGACGGCCTGGCCGGCGAGCGCAGCGTCGTGCCGCGCGACTGGCTGCTGCAGATGACCGACCCCGCGATGCAGCCGGAGGCCTTCCGTCCGGGCCGGATGCAGAACAAGGGCAGCACCTCCCTCGGCTACGGATTCCAGACCTGGATCCTGCCAGGCAGCACCCGGCGCTTCGCGTTGCTGGGCGTCCATGGCCAGGCGATCTATGTGGACCCGGCGCTGAAGCTGGTGGTCGTGCACCTGGCGGTGGCCCGCGATGCGTCGGGGGATGCCAGCGGCACGCACATGGCGGCCGAGCGCAATGCGCTGCTGCGCGGGATCGTGGGCACCTACGGGCGCTGGTGAGGCGGTTCAGCGCGCGACGATGTGGTGGCGCAGCCAGTCAGCGTAGGCGGCTTCCGGGAGGTCGCCGGCGGCGAGGGCGAGCATGGTCAAGGTTGCATCGGCCTGCGTCGCGTGGAGGCGAAAGCCATTACGCGCCAGAAACAGACCGACTGCCAGGAATGCCGCACGCTTGTTGCCGTCGACAAAGGGATGGTTGCGGGCAAGGCCCGAAGCGTAGGACGCTGCGAGTGCTGCCGCATCCGGCTGCTCATACAAGGCTAGATTGCGTGGCCCGTCGAGCGCTGAATCCAGCAGCCCCTCATCCCGGATACCCGCACCGCCGCCGTGCTCCGCAAGGCTTTCGTCATGCAGCAGAAGCAGCGCCTTGCGGTCGACCCATTGCCAGTGCCTCACCTAGCACCCGTCACTTGGCGAGTTGATGGAAGGTGTCGCGGTACTCGCGCATGAACTCGCGACCTTCTTCCAACTGCGCGGCAAGCTCCGGGTCATAGGGCGTCAGCGTGACCCCGTTGGCCGCCTCGGTCCAGAACAGGCTGTCCCCCTTCTCTACCTTGAGCCGTGCGAGGAGTTCCTTCGGAAAGATCACGCCCACCGAATTGCCAATTTGCGTCAGTTTGAGTGTGCTCATGCGCGTCCGTCGTAGTTATTACGTTTGTAATATTATCTTGATCAACCTCCCGGTTCAACTACCAGCCCCTCTCACCATGCTCACCGCCAACAAACTCATGCCCCAGGGCGCCGGCCTGGCCGCCGTGCTCGTCAAGCGCGCCCCGACGATCGAACTCGACTGGGACACCCGTCAGAAAAGCCGCTTCGAAGGCACCGACAGCAGCGGCCGCAGCATCGGCGTGTTCCTGCCGCGCGGCAGCGTGGTGCGTGGCGGGGATGTGCTGGTCGTCGAGGATGGCACGTTGGTACGGGTGCTCGCCGCGCCGCAGCCGGTGCTGCGGATCACGCACTGCACGCAGCATGGCACGCCGTTCGACCTGGTCCGTGCGGCCTACCACCTGGGCAACCGGCACGTGCCGATCGAACTGCGCCCGGACCACCTGAAGATCGAGCCGGACCATGTGCTGGCCGACATGCTGCGGGGCATGCACCTGATCGTGCAGGCCGAGTCCAGCGGGTTCGAGCCCGAGGGTGGCGCCTATGCGGCGAGCGGGCATGACCATGGGCATGCGCACGGCCATGCACATGACCACGGCCACGAGCACCATGCGCATGACCACAGTCATGGTCACGAGCACACGCATGATCACGGTCATGACCACGTGCATAAGCACGAGCATACGCAGGGTCACGACCATGCACATGCCGGTGACCATGGACATGCGCACCCGGCGACACCCGCTGCGCACGTGCATGGGCCGGATTGCAATCATGACCATGACCATGACCATGACCACAATCACGGTCACGATCACCACGACCACCCCGCCGGACCGGGTGGCGGGCACCGACACGGATGAGCGCCCTCGCCACCCCCGTTGCGCCGGCCCTGGCGCCCGCTCCGCTGCCGGCCGCCAGCCTGCTGCAGCTGATCTGGCTGGCCTCGCCCGCGCTGCCGGTGGGTGGCTTCTCGTACTCGGAGGGGCTGGAGGCGGCGGTAGACCGGGCCGGCGTCGACACCGAGTCCGCAGGCAGCCGCTGGCTGTGCGACCAGCTGCACCTGAGCCTGGCCCGCTCGGACCTGCCGGCTCTGGCCCAGGCCGTTGAAGCATGGCGTGTTGCGGACCACGCCCGTGTGCAGGCGCTCAACGACTGGGTGCTGCAGACGCGCGAGAGCAGCGAGCTGCGCCTGCAGACCGAGCAGATGGGCCGCTCGCTGATGGACTGGCTGCGTGTGCAGCATGCTGGTGATGCCAAAGTGCTCGCGGCCAGCCGGGTCTGCGCCTCACCGAGCTATCCGGTCGCGTTTGCGCTGGCCGCCGCCGGCACCGCGGCCAGCGCGCAGGACATCCTGCTGGCCTACGCCTTCGGCTGGGCCGAGAACATGACCCAGGCCGCCGTCAAGGCCGTGCCGCTGGGCCAGAGCGCCGGACAACGCATCCTGGCGGCGCTGGCGCGCGAGATCCCCGGCGCCGTGGCACATGCCTTGCGTGTGCCCGACGGGGATCGCCAGGCCTTCGCGCCGATGCTGGCGATCCTGTCGTCCCAGCACGAAACCCAGTACTCACGATTGTTCCGCTCATGACCACTTCCGCCTTGCACCACATCCCCCGCCGCACCAAGCGGCTCCCTCCCCTGCGCGTCGGCATCGGCGGCCCGGTAGGTTCCGGCAAGACCACGCTGCTCGAAATGCTGTGCAAAGCCATGCGCCAGAAGTACGACCTGGTCGCCATCACGAATGACATCTACACCAAGGAAGACCAGCGCCTGCTGACGGTGAGCGGCGCGCTGCCTGCCGAGCGCATCCTGGGCGTGGAGACCGGCGGCTGCCCGCACACCGCGATCCGCGAGGATGCGTCGATCAATCTGGAAGCCATCGACCGGATGCTCGAGGAGTTCCCGGATGCGGATGTGGTGTTCATCGAGTCCGGCGGCGACAACCTGGCCGCCACCTTCAGCCCCGAACTCAGCGACCTGACGATCTACGTCATCGACGTGGCCGCCGGCGAGAAGATCCCGCGCAAGGGCGGCCCGGGCATCACGAAGAGCGACCTGTTCGTGATCAACAAGACCGACCTGGCGCCGTATGTCGGCGCCAGCCTGGACGTGATGGAAGCCGACACCCGGCGCATGCGCACGAACGGCGCGGGGCAGCTCAAGCCCTTTGTCATGACGAACCTGCGCACGCTCAGCGGGCTGGACGACGTGGTGGCCTTCATCGAGACGCGCGGCATGCTGCAGGCCGCGTAGTGCTGCCATGGAACACAACATCTCGCTGATCACCACCATCGCGGCCGGCTTCGGCTTCGCGCTGGTGCTGGGCTTTCTGGCCGAGCGGATGCGTGTACCGGCGCTGGTGGGCTATCTGCTCGCCGGCATCCTGATCGGCCCGGCCACCCCGGGCTTCGTCGCGGACGTGGCGATCGCCTCGCAACTGTCGGAGATCGGCGTGATGCTGCTGATGTTCGGCGTCGGGCTGCATTTCTCGCTGCAGGACCTGCTGGCCGTGCGCCGCATCGCGATCCCCGGCGCGGTGGTGCAGATGGGGCTGGCCACGGTGCTCGGCATGGGGCTGGCCTGGAGCTGGGGCTGGGGCTGGGGCGGCGGGCTGGTGTTCGGCCTGACCCTCTCCTGCGCCAGCACGGTGGTGCTGCTCAAGGCGCTGGAGCAGCGCGGCATCCTGGATTCGATGAACGGCCGCATCGCCGTCGGCTGGCTCGTCGTCGAGGATCTCGCCACGGTGCTGGTGCTGGTGCTGCTGCCGCCGCTGGCCGCCGTGCTCGGTGCCGGCGCGACGACGCCGGGCGATGGGGACACTCTGTGGCTGACGATCGGCCGCACGCTGCTGCAGGTGGCCGCCTTCATCGCGCTGATGCTGGCGGTCGGGCGTCGGGTGCTGCCGTGGCTGCTGTGGCAGGTCACCGGCACCGGATCGCGGGAGCTGTTCACGCTGGCGGTCGTCGCATCGGCGATCGGCATCGCCTATGGCGCGTCGGCGGTGTTCAGCGTGTCGTTCGCGCTGGGCGCCTTCTTTGCCGGCATGGTGATGCGGGAGTCGTCGTTCAGCCATCGCGCCGCCCAGGAGTCGCTGCCGCTGCGCGACGCGTTCTCGGTCCTGTTCTTCGTGTCAGTCGGCATGCTGTTCGACCCGGCCATCCTGCTGCAGGAGCCGCTGCGCGTGCTGGCGGTCGTGGCCATCATCATCCTGGGCAAGTCGCTGGCGGCGACGGTGCTGGTCACCGTGCTGCGTTACCCACTGAACACCGCACTGACGGTCGCGGCGAGCCTGGCGCAGATCGGGGAGTTCTCGTTCATCCTGGCCGGCCTGGGGTTGACGCTGGGCCTGCTGCCGGCAGAGGGCGTGAGCCTGGTGCTGGCCGGCGCGCTGATCTCGATCGCGCTCAACCCGCTGGTGTTCAAGGCGATCGCGCCATTCCAGCGCTGGCTGCTGAGCCGCTCCGAGACCGCCCGTGCACTGGAGCGCCGGCAAGACCCGTATGCCGAGCTGCCGATGAGCACCGCCCGCCGCTACCTCGAGGGGCAGGTGGTGCTGGTGGGTTACGGGCGTGTCGGCCGGCACATCGCGCGGGCGCTGGAGGCGCGCGGCATCCCGTACGTGGTAGCCGAGCAGAGCCGCGATCTCGTCGAGGACCTGCGCCAGAAGGGTATCGCCGCCGTCTGGGGTCAGGCCGCCGAACCCGAGGTGCTGATCCAGGCACACATCGCCGATGCAGCGATGCTGGTCATCGCGACACCGGACACGCAGCATGTGCGCAGGATGGCCGAGACCGCCCGCACGCTGAACCCGGGCATCGAGATCGTCGTGCGCAGCCACAGCGAGGACGACTCCGCGCTCTTGCGCGCCGAAGGCATCGGCACCATCGTGCTCGGGGAGGAAGAACTGGCACACGGCATGCTGCGCCATGTGCTGGACCGCTTTGCGCCGGCTGCCGCGCCGGGGGGCGCAGGCTAGAATCCGACGCCTCAGGAAGCTTGGCCGAGCGGTTGAAGGCACCGGTCTTGAAAACCGGCGAGGATGTGAGTCCTCCGTGGGTTCGAATCCCACAGCTTCCGCCAGTTTCCCAATGAAAGCACATAGGAAACTGACCATACCCCCCAAAGAACCCGCCTAAGTTTTTGCGCTTGGTTCTGTCAATCGACAAATGATTCCCAGACGTGATGCTCAACGTCTTCCCCGTCTCTGCCCTTTCTCTTGATTGTCGTCAACCGCCAGGTCTTCCCGGTGTCGGCATCCAGCAAGAACGTATGCCGCGCTGCCAGCCCGGAACTGAATAGCTGAAATCTTGGACGGGTTGGCGTTGGGACTTTCAGGGCATCGAATATGGACATTTCCTCCCAACTCGAATCATCGTCAGCAGTTCTCACCAATTGCCAGACCCTCCCGGCAAATCGATCCAACTTGAAGGTCCAACGGGCGGCAAGTTGCGATTGCAGAACTTCGTAGCGCGCGCCAGGTGCCGGGGTAGTCTGCTGATGCGGCGGCGCTGGGTAATCCTGGGCGGCAGTGCTTGAGCATGACAACACCGCGAAGGCAAGTATCAGGCTGAGGCGCACTAGACCGTCCTTTCTCGGATCAATGGCTGGTGGTTGGTTCATACGCCTATTGCTTGACTTTCACCAGCATGTCGTAAACGGCTTCGCTGGTGTCTACGCACACTCCATTGCCACCGATCATTTCCTCGATCACAAATTCGCACCTCAGTACACCTTTCGGGCCAGTGAGCAAAGCGGCAGCCTGATTGCTGCTGCCACTCATCAGCACATTGCTGGTGGTCGGGCGAGCACCGTAAGTTTGGACGGTTCCGAAAGTGGACACGCGCCCCGTCGTGTATGTCCCTGTGTACTTGTCGCCCTTCAGGTTGATCTCGATTTCCTTACTCATGTCGTTCAATGTTCCCATGGCCTGCTCGCCTCCGCCTCGCGGGAACAACGTCACGGTATGAGTGCAAGCTGACAACAGCATCAGTGAAAGCAGGGGCAGTAAGCGCATGAGTCCCTCGACTGGTGAATTGGATGATGTACTACGCCAACAAACCATAGCGCAATACCGCTTGAGGCGCCACCATCCACCCAAACACGCCTTCATTCAGTTCATATAGGCGGGTCAGATGGAGGGTAAGCCACATCCCGGGGCATTCAGATTGCAGCCTCATCCACGCAGATCGCCCGTAGCGACGGGATGCAGCCGAACGGCAATCCAATGCAGCTCTCGCGCCTTGCGCGCTCCAACGTCTGCTCGATAGTCTCGCCATCCTCGCGCATCCAGCGCCGCCCTGGTTCGTCACGGCCCATAGATGAGTAACCGACAGCCTCCACGGCGATAGGACCGTTCGGCCCCGGCTTCACGAAATGCACGACGATGGCGTCGAACCGGTGCCCGGGCTTCGTGCGCTGCTCCAGTGCGCAGACGCGGCGTTCAATTTGCATTGACATGGTTTCCCCTTTCGTTGCCGGTGGCATGGACTCCGCGCTCGCCCCGCTGGGAGGTCTCCAATATTCGAGCCTTGTTGATGGCGTCCCACTTTGCCTCTGACTCGGCTTTGCTGATGGCGTGCCTAACGTCCGCCTCGGCCTCGAACTTGCGCATGTAGATGGCCCTCTCCTCGGGTGTCAGCCTGCGCCCGTGGATCATGTCCACCAGTTCGGCGTCCGAGTAGTCAGACAGTGACCGGCGTGCGGTCCGTTGGGACTCGATGGCGGTCAATCGGCGGTTAAGGTTTGACGGCATGGCGTTCCTCCAGTGCTTTGATTCGTTGTTCAAGTTCATCGGCCTCGGTCAGCTTCGCCAGCGTGCCCAGCGATGCCAGCAGCGCGGCCCCCTGCCCTGGTGCCAGATCACCCGATGCAATCGCGGCGATCACAGCCCGCCCCTGGTCCGTCAGCGACCCATCGGGTAGGGTCATCTCGGTTTTCTCCTCGCTGGCCTTCAGCGGGGCTATGGTGCGTTCCAGAAGCAGCCGGGCGGCACCGATGTCGCCAGCCAGTGCGCTGTCCACCAGCTTCGCAATCACAGCGGGAACATGCTCGGCAATTGCTGCCCGCACCCTGGCGACCTCGCCGCTACCCTTGGGCCTGCCTGCAGGGTTTCCGCTGGTGCCCTTCGCCCATCCGGGCGGAACTTGTCTATCACTCATGGCTGTTCGTCCGTTGCTTTATCAGCGTCAAATGGCAGCATCGGCAGCGTTCACGAGGATGACAGCGCGGCCTGTCCGTCTGGCTTCATCGATCTCGCGTTGCTGCTCAGGTGTGGGCACGTCATCTGGCACATAGACCAGCAGCGGCGCCTTGTCGGTGGTTGCCTGCTCCAGATTGCGCAGGCGGGTTTGTAGGATGCGCATGTCAGCCTTTAGTGAAGTTGTGGCGCTTGCCGGTGAAGTGTTCAAGTAGATCGGCCTGCAGGTGTGGCGGCAGTTCCAGACACTGCTCGCGCATGTCCTGGCGGGCGGCATCGTTGTCGCCGTGCTGGTCGCACACTTTCATGGCAGCTACAAGCAGCCGCTCAGTGGTTCCATGTGCGGCATGCAGGTATGCGATCAGGTCGGGCTTGTTCTCCAGCACTCTGGTGCGCTGCTCGGTAGTCAGGCGCCCGCCAAACACAGCAAGGTGTTCCCCGTCCGGCGTCAGGCGCACACTGATACTGTCGCGCCACAAGTCGATCAGGATGGCTTCGGCGGTCATAAAACTTCCGTCTCCCCGATGGCCGGGAATGTCGAAGATTCCCTCCGAAGATTCCAAGATTCCACGTTTTGAATGTTGGAACCTTCGGAACCTTCGGCGGAATCTTCGGTGTCGCCGCTGTCCCTATTGACCTGCCATTGACCCGGTAGGCGCCAAAGCCATCCGCCGTTCATGCCGGACTTCTTCCGAGTTACGCGCAGCTTCTTGGATGCGGTCCATATCTGCTTCTTGGTGAAGCCAGCACTTTTCAGCGGCTGGCTTGCAATGCCCGCATCGGTCCAACCGTCAGTCGTCAACTCTGCGCGCAACAATTCGGCTGCATCGCCTCCCGCCTCGTCAGCCATTTCATCGGGATCCGTTAGCAATTCGCGTGCGGTTCCTTGTACCGCCTTGCCCCAGGTCACCCGTGCAGCCTGAATGCCGGGCAATGCGTCGGTCTGGTCAATGTGATACTCGAACCCACCATCATCCGGACCGATGTTGGACTTGCCGCGTGCCAGGATGCGCCGGTCTTCATCGGCACCATCTTCAGGTCTGACCTTCGCGGCGACCAGCACAACGCGGGCGACAGCAGCAAACGCAACAGACCCGACAACTCGGGATGCCGGATCTGCACCCGCGCCGCCCTTGCTGAAATGACTGATACCCAATGCAGCGGCATCTAGCCTGCTGGCAAGATCCACCAACGGCTGCAGCGCACGTCGGACCTCGTTGTTCTTATTTCCGTCACCAGCCACCGCCGACACCACCGGGTCAACGATCAGCAGTTTGGTCCCGCCGATCTGCCTCGCCTTCGCTTCGAGTGCTGCCATGTCGCGCGCCGGATCGAACGAATCAATCTCGCCATCAATGCGGGTGCCCTTGACGAAGTAGCAACGCGCCCGATCTGCGCCAGCGGCAATCAGGCGCGGCAGCAACGTATCTGCCGGGTCATCCTCGCCGCTCCAGATCAACACGTTGCCGGGTTCGCACCTCGATCCGTCCGGCCAGCGCCCCCCAATGGTCACGGTCGCGCCCATGGCGATTGCAATCGTCGTCTTTCCCTGTCCGGGTGCGCCTGCCAGGATGTGCAGTTTCCCCAGCGCCAGCCAGTCGGGCCAAAGCCAGCGGATCGGCTCTGGCGTCAGGTCTGACCCATTCACCAGAACCACGCCATCATCGGCAGTGCGCGCGATCGATGCCGCCTTGCGTTCCCGGGCAGCGTCAAGCAATGCGGTTGATTGCGTCAACGTGTTACGCATTGGCGACCTCCGCAACATAGATCACCCGGCTAGCTGCATCACGGAAACGGTCGAAGTCGTCATCCGTAAGGTTGCCCTCCAGCGCGTCAGACAGCACCATGGCGCAGACGGTCAACTCGAATGCGGCCACCTCCAGCAGCGCCCGTGCCGGGACAGGCGCAGGCTTGTTGCTGGTCTTGTGGTCTCGACCATCCTCGCGGTAGGCTCCTAATGCCTTTGCAGCCTCCACAAACCCCATTCCATGCGCCGCCCTGTGATAGGCCAGCACATCGCCACCGCGAGCCCCGCAGCCCGCCATGCAGACGAATGCGCCGGTTACGGTATTGACGCGCATCGAATCCGATCCGCCGTGGAAGTTGCAACTTGTCGTGCGCCACTTGGTGCCGCGCTGCAGCGTCAGACCCTCGGACTCGTAGTAACTCACCGAGTCAGGTAGTTGCTCCCGTACAAACTCACCCATGGCGGACTCCCAGCACGCGGGCGAACCTGCGCAGTTCATCTAGCCCGGCGCAGTACCTCGACATGCCCCAGCGGGTCACGATGAAGTCATCATTGCTACCCTCGTGAACCTGGTGCCCGGCCAATGCGAATTGAGCCTTGAGGGTTGCCAGGGTCTTGTCAGCCGTGGGAAAATCGATGATGTTGCTAGGGTAGTTTTGGAGACCGTCAGTGCCGTAAACGCTGACGGTCTTTGCATTGGCGGTCATGCTGCTTGACCGTCCGCACACTTGGCGAGAAACGCCTCTACTTGGTCTAGATCCCAGACCGTAGTATTGGGTCCGATCTTGAACGGTGCGGGCGCCTTGCCTTCAGCGACCCAGCGCCACCATGTTGCAGGGCTGACCGGAACAATGCCCTTCTTGTCTTTGGTGGTTGCCACGTCGGAAATCCGACCGACTCTCTGTGCCATATCCAGCCCTCCCGCATGGTCCCGATGCGCCGGAGATGCACTGTGCAATCTCTCAAGGCGGTATCGGTCTGGATGCGATGGGGTGATTGCACCAATTGGGGCTGAAATGGACTAGGACGGCAGCCTAGAAAAATTAGGTGCCTGCCGTCCCTTGACCTCGCGCTTGTCGGCGGCGCCTTTTCCAATCCAAGAATGCCTTGATAGGCCGCTCAGGATCGCTGTCCTGCTTTTCATGCATAGCGTCGTAGCAGATACCGACGATTTGCCTGAATGCGCTATTCATTCCAGTGCTGGCAATGTGGGGGAACGGCGGTGCAGTGCGGGGCGCAGCATCATCAGCAGGTGTTGAATCCCCGTGACGAATTGGGTAGTAGGCGCGCCCCCACCCAAAAGTGAGGGCCTGTGAGATTCGGTCGATAGGGGCCCACGGATGTTCATTGCGCCGCTGCAGCAACTTCTTGTCCGTGCTGGAAACCGTTGGCAGCCCCACGACGGCGCGATCAATGCAGGTCAAAGCGGGATGCACTGCCTGCAACAGTTTCTCCAGCACCTGCACGTCATTGCTGATCTCGTATGACGCCATCTGCACGCGGAGATATGCCTCATCCAACTCGGTCGATACAGTGTCGCCACGCTCGCCCAACTCCCTGTTCCTCGCGCGCTCCCACCTTTGCAATGCCTTTGACGTCCTCGTTAGCGTCTTGTGCAGATCGAGCAACTCAGATCGAACGTCGCCCAGGGGCGGCAATTTGCGCAGCATCGCACGACAGAGCGGGAGAATGTTCTCCAACGCCTCCACCTGCTCCGAGACAACCCCAAGTTCTCGCAACTGCCGCAGTTGCTTGACTGTGAATTTCAACGGCTTTGCCATTTCTTGCATCCCCCGATGCCCCTGACAAGGTGCCAGCCCAGCCCGTCAGGGAAACGGGTTTTCCCGCCGTCGCGGTAGGGCCAGCAATTCCGACTATCTCACCCAAAAAGCCCGCACGCGGCGGGCTTGGTGTATCGGGAAATCGATGCGTCAGGGAAGCATTCCTTTGTAGGCCCTCTCCAGCGACTGCATGCTTGGGGCCCCGACATCCGCATCGGTTTGCCCATGCAGGCGCAGCGCGTAGAACTGGATTTCCGACAGGGTTTGAATGCGCGCCATGATGCCGTGGAAGATCGGACGGTCATCGTCCTCGCAGACATTTGCAGCAGCTTCGGCCAGCTTGGAAATCTCGAAGTTTGCAACCCGGGACAATTCCAAACGCGCCGCTGCGTCGTCCTGGCTGGTTGCGTCAGACATGGGCCACCTCCTCGACAGCGTCGCCCATCAGCACCTTGCGCATGTCCTCGGTCTTCCATGCATCATCGCCACCCAGTACCGACAGCGCCACGCTGTGCACTTCATCGAGTCTGCGATGCATGGTCCGAAGCAGAAACTCCGTCTCCCCTGCTTCGTCCCGCTGCTGCTCTCGCCGGATAGCCCCGACCAGCGCAATAGCCTCAGCAACTGCGTTCCAAGCCAGGTCTAGCCGGTCCTTGGGGATAATCTCATCAGCCATTTTTCGATCCTCCTGTGATCGTTGAGTGGTCAGGCGGGACCGGTGGTAGTGACACCAGCCCCGCCGCCTTGCTGCCCCACATAAACCGGCGTGGGGCTTGCCGGGTTTTCACTCTTTCGGTTTGGCGGTCAGGATCGCGAACACCGTTGCCGCCGATTCAGGTATCGCCATGGTTCCCTTGGCTGTGGCTTCCATCGCATCGTATGGCTCCATGCCGTCCGCAAGGTGTCTAGCCAGTTCAACGACATAGGATTGCGCCATAACGCAATGCAGTCCGGCAGTCACCGCGTTTTTCCTGTCCTCTGGCATCGCTGCAAAGTTCGCAGCCATCGCGCCCAGCACTTCGCTACATATCGAGAGTCGGTCAATGTTCATGAGTGGCCTTTAGGGGGTGACAAAACTATTCATGCGGCCTTGTGCATCGGGATCACGTTGCCAACGGCTGGCACTGTGTTGATGAACTTCGCCCAATCCGCCATCAGGTTGCGGCGCTTTTCGAACAAGTCACTCCGCTGATACGCGGCCACCGTTCCGTTACCGATGGCATGCGCTAGTGCCATCTCGCGAACCTCGGTCGGGTAGCTGGTTGATGATGCGCACCAGCTGGAGAACGTCGCCCGGAAGCCATGTGGAACGGCATCCACGCCCATATCCCGCATGACCTTAGTCATCGTCATGTCAGACAGCGGCTTGCCCTTGCGAGCCCCCGGGAAGATCAGCGACTCACCCTCGATGCGCGGCAGGCGCTCCAGCAGTTGCATGACCTCGACAGACAGCGGCACCCGGTGCGGCCTGCCGGACTTCATGCGCTCGCCGGGGATGTTCCATGTCATGGTGCCGGTGTCGATCTCCTCCCAGGTCGCCAGACGGGCCTCGCCGGACCTGCAGGCAGTCAACACGACAAACTCCAGACAGCGAGCCCCCATGCCCTCGATGCCCCGCAGGATCTCCATGAACCCGTACAGGTCAGCCGCATCAAGTGCACGATGGCCGACAACCGGGGCCACCTTGCTGCGCACCGCCAGCAGTTTGTCCAGATTGCCTTTCCACGCGGCAGGGTTGTCGCCCGTGCGGTACTTGCGCGCCTTCGCCCAATCCAGCACCAACTCGATGCGATTGCGCACCCGGTTCATGGTCTCGTTTTTCGTGGTCCAGTGGGGCTCAATGATGGCTGTCACGTGCCCGATGTTGACGTGGCGCACCAGCATGTCGCCAATCGTCGGGTAAACGTAAGTCTCCAGCGTGTTCTCCCACTGCTGGGCGTGCTTCGCATTGCGCCAGCCGGGCGACCGGGCCTTGATGTAGGACTCGGCACAGCGCCGGAAAGTCCATTCCAGCGCCTTCTCCTCTAGTTGCTGCTGGATGATGTTCTGGCGGGCCTGCGCACGCTGGGCGACCGGATCAACCCCCGCCACGATTTCATCGCGCACTTGCTGGGCCTTCTCGCGTGCCAGGGCGACACCGACACCCGGGTACGCCCCCAGCCCGATCTCGCGGCGCTTAGTGCCCACCTTCACGCGCAGCAGCCAGGACTTGTTACCGCTCGGGGTGATCTGCAGCGTGAGACCGGCAGCACCGCCTACAGCGTAGTAACCCGGCGCGCTCAGGCGCTTGATTTCCAGCGGCCCCAACTCTTTGGCGATGCGTGGCACTTAAACCCTCCAAACAACCCCCCAATGGGTTTGTGATTGGATGGTATCGCGTGAGACAGCATGATGCAACTGTTTTCTAGTCTCATTGGAGAAAGTGGCAAAACCGTCCGCAGTTGAGACGGCATGCAATGGCGTCAGGTTCTACGGAGACGGACACAGCTTCCGCCAGCAGTTCCCAAGCTCTGCCAGGCGCCACCCCTTCCCGATCAGCCAACGATCGCCCGATAGAGGTACCACACCTCCGGCACGCCCTTCAGTGTGTGCGCGCCACGTTCCTCGAAGACGATCCCGGATCCCGCCACCAGATCCCGCGTGGTGCTGGATGTCAGCACGTCTCCTGGCGCGGCCTGGGCCAGGACCCGTGCGCCAATGTGCACCGCCAATCCGCTGACACGTTCGCCATCCGACTGCACCTCGCCGGTATGGAGCCCTGCGCGGATCTCGAACCCGAGCGCCTTCAAGGCGAGCACGGTGGCGGCCGCGCAGCGGATAGCCCGCGCCGGGCCGTCAAAGGTGGCGAACACGCCGTCGCCGGCGGTATCGACCAGCACGCCACGATGTGCGGCCCGTTGCGCCCGCGCCGTCGCATGGAACTCGCGCAGCAGCGCGCTCCAGGCTTCGTCGCCGCAGCGCGCCGCGATGTCGGTCGATCCGACGATGTCGATGAAGAGCACGGTGGCCAGCCAGCGCGCATCACGGTCTGCCGCGGGCCGGCCGGGACTCTCGCTCGAGGCAAAGTGGCACACTGCATCGACCACGTCATCGGCCGGGCTGGCGTAGAGATAGTGGTCGCCGCCGGGGACCTCCAGGTACACCGCGCCCGGCACATGGTCCGCCAGATAGCGCCCGTTGTGCACCGTCGTCACCCGGTCGCCTCGCCGCTGGATGATCAGCGTCGGTCGGCGGATCTGCGAGAGCACCGGGCGGGCGTCGATCTGGTCGTTCGCGGTGACCAGCTTGCGGATGGCACTCGGGGATGCTGTCAGCCGTTGAAAACGCGCAGCCATCTCGCAGTACGCCGGATCCCCAGCGCGGCTGGGCGCGAAGCCCCGGATTGGCAGCGGTATTCCCCAGCTCCTGCCGATCCGACGGCCAGCATCACGGCGCGCAGATCGTCCATGCGAGGCTCCAGCGTGGGGACCCCTTCGAAGCGATCCGACATGCCCTGGCCGAGCTTGTCGAACAGGATGACCCGGGAGCTCTGGCCAAGACGCCGCATCACGACCCGGTACCCCGGATCCTGCCAGCTCTCCTCCAGCAGGGCCACGATGCCAGGAACCACCACCAGATCCTGCGTGCCCTTGCCGAACACCTGGTAGGCAATGCTCAGGCCTTCGGACTCCGTGTAGCGGGTTGGCGGCGGCGCGAAGTCTGGATCCATCGCCCGACGCTACCCGAGCCGTCCGGCCTGCAGCGGATGCACTACTTCGAGAACCAGCCCGAGATCCGCTGGCCGATGCGCTGGAAGAATCCCGCGCGCTCCACGCCGGCGAGCGCGACCAGCGGTGCCTCGCCGACGGGCTTGCCGTTGAGCGAGGCGACCACCTTGCCGATCACCGCACCCTTGGCGATCGGCGCCTCCAGTCCCGGGTTCAGCGTGACCGCGGTTTTCAGCGCGGCGCCTTGTCCCTTGGCGATCACCAGCTTCCACGGCTTGTCCACACCGGCTGCTACTTCAGGCACCACGCCGTACTGCAGCTTGGCGGCTGTCAGGCTCGCGCCGGGCTGGGCGGGCGTCGCCTGCTCGAAATTGGCGAAGCCCCAGTTGAACAGCACCCGGGTCTGGTCTGCCCGGGCCTGAGCGCTGCTGGTGTTCATGATGACCGAGATCAGGCGCAAGCCGTTGCGCTTGGCCGATGCGGTGAGGCAATACCCGGCCTCCTCGGTGTGCCCCGTCTTGAGCCCGTCGACACTCGGGTCGGTGTACAGCAGCGCATTGCGGTTGCCCTGCTTGATCTTGTTGTAGGTGAACTCGCGCTCGGCGTAGATGGGGTAGTACTCGGCACTGTTGCGGATGATGGCCTGCGCCAACACGGCGAGGTCGCGCGCCGACGCCTTGTGGTTCGGGTGCGGCATGCCCGCGGCGTTCTCGAAGTGGGTACGCGTCAGCCCGAGCTTCGCCGCTTCGGCGTTCATCATCGCCACGAAGCCGGCTTCCGAGCCACCGATGTGCTCGGCCAGGGCCTTGGAGGCATCGTTGCCGCTGGCGATGACGACCCCGCGCAGCATGTCCATCAGCGAGGCCTGCGCATTCAGCGGCACGAACATGCAGCTGTCTCCGTCCTTGCCGCCGCGGCACCAGGCGCTCAGGCTCATGGTCACCGGCTCGTCCGGCTTGAGCTTGCCGCTCTTGAGCCCCTGTTCGACCAGGTAGCTGGTCATCATCTTGGTCAGCGACGCGGGCGGAAGCGCTTCGTCCGGATTGGAGGCGCCAAGGATCTGCCCGGTGTCGAAGTCCATCAGGACCCAGGCCTTGTTGGCCAGCACCGGCACCGACTGCCCGTTTGCATCGGTCGTCATTGCGGGTTCGGTGGCGACAGGCGCCGGTTTGGCCTTGCGGGGGGCCGCAGGGGTTTTGGCATGCGTTGCGCCGGAGGCGGGCGCAAACGCGCCCACGAGGAGCGCGGTGGCAAGAACGGGAAGGAGGAGTCGGGATTTGCGGGGACGGAGGGTCATGGAGCAATGGCAGCAGGCCACGGGAAGAACAGGCCCGATTGTCGCGGATCCTGGCGAACCAGATTCAGCGCGTCAGGCCTTGCAACGAGCTCTCCGGCCCGGACGGCAGGCGCGCAGCCGCGCGCCCTGCCGTCACACATCGGCCTGTGTGCCTCAGCCGCGGGCATTGCGGCCGGCACCGACCGTCTCGCCGCCCCCGCTGCCGCCTGCAGAACGCCCCACCACGCCCGCCCGCTGCAAGCCTGACACGATCGCCTTCAGCGAGGCCGACACGATGTTCGCGTCTGCTCCGACACCGAACAGTGTGCGCTCGCCCACGCGCAGCTCCAGGTAAGCCACTGCCTGCGCACCGGAGCCGGCGCCCACCGCATGCTCGTGGTAGTCCAGCACCCGGATCGCCTGCCCGGTCGCCTGTGCCACGCCGGCCACGAACGCATCGATCGGCCCGTTGCCGGTGCCGTGCACCTCGGTGGCCCCGCCCTGCAGCATCAACTCGGCGCGGACCTCGGTGCGGGCCTGTCCGCCGTCCTGCGTCTGCGCCACGCTGTAGTGCGGCGCATCGGCGCCGTGCACGCCGTACTCGCGCTGGAAGATGTCGTAGATGTCGTGCGCGGTGAACTCCTTGCCGCTGGCATCCATCGCCGTCTGCACCACCTGGCTGAACTCGATCTGCAGCCGCCGCGGCAGTTCCAGGCCGTACTCGCTCTCCAGCAGGTAGCTGATGCCGCCCTTGCCGGACTGGCTGTTGACGCGGATCACCGCCTCGTAGCTGCGGCCCAGGTCCTTCGGGTCCAGCGGCAGGTAGGGCATGTCCCAGATGTCGCCATCGCGCCGCGCTGCGAAGGCTTTCTTGATCGCATCCTGGTGCGAGCCGGAGAACGAGGTGTAGACCAGATCCCCCGCATACGGGTGGCGCGGGTGTACCGGCAGCTGGTTGCAGAACTCGACCGAGCGGCGGATCTCGTCGATGTCGGAGAAGTCCAGCCCGGGGTCCACGCCCTGCGAGTACAGGTTCAGCGCGACATTGACCAGGTCCAGGTTGCCGGTGCGCTCGCCGTTGCCGAACAGGCAGCCCTCCAGCCGGTCGGCGCCGGCCATGATCGCGAACTCGCCGGCCGCCACGCCAGTGCCGCGGTCATTGTGCGGGTGGATGGACAGCACGATGCTGTCGCGCCGCGCGAGGTGGCGGTGCATCCACTCGACCATGTCTGCAAAGATGTTCGGCGTGGAATGCTCGACGGTGGAGGGCAGGTTCACGATGCACTTGTGCGTCGGTGTCGGTGCCCACACTTCCGTGACCGCATCCACGACACGCTTGCTGAAGGTCAGTTCGGTGCCAGAGAACATCTCC
>JAEUOX010000469.1 GCA_016790475.1 Rhodoferax sp.
ACCGGGCTCTTCCAGCGCACACCGACTCCGACGCCGATGCGGGCCTGCAGGTCGGCGCCGCGGTTGGCCACGCTGCCGGCGTCCAGGAAGACGGTGGTCTCCCAGTCGCCGGGCCGGCCGTCCACCAGGATCGGGCGCTGCCACTCGATGCTGCCGTTCACCAGGTAGCGGCCGGCCGTGGTCTGCCCGCTGGCGGACACGACGCCGATGTCGTGGAAGGCGTAGCCCCGCACGCTGGCGTCCCCGCCGGTCAGGAACAGCTGCGTGCTGGGCAGCACGGCGCTGTCACGGGCCAGCACGGCGCCGCCCTGCGCGCGTGCCGCGATCCGGCCGCGGCGCTCCGCCAGCGGCCAGACCCCGAGCCAGTGGACCACGGTCCGCAGGAAGGGGGCGCGACGGTCCCCGAGCGTGATGCCGCCACCGAGCTCGGCGCCCAGGCCGTAGCCGGAGGTCGGAAAGGGCAGGCTGTCGAACTGGCGCAGTGTCCAGGCATAACTTCCGCTGAGCGACTGCGCCCGCGTGATGCTGCCGGCATCGTCGGAGCGGGCCCGGTCGTACTCCAGATACACGTTGCGGTCGATGCGGTCCTCGGTCTTGTTGCGCCCGATGCGCAGGTTCTGGCTGCGCACCTTCACGTCGGCGGCGTTGTCGTTCTGCCATTGCAGCCCGCCGACCCAGCGCCACAGACTCTCGTCCGGCACACCGGTCAGCGTGGTGCCGACCTTCTGCCGGTCGCGGTCCAGCAGCAGTGTGCTGAGCGCGCGCATGCCCCAGAACGGCGACTGCTGGTCGGTGTGCTCCACCGACAGGCGCGGGCCGCTGTCGGTGCTGGCGCCGACCCCCAGCACCAGCTTGTGCCGGGTCGTCTCGCGCAGCGTGACCTGCACCGGCGCGGCCTGCGGATCGGCCTCGGTCTGCAGCGTCAGGAAGACCGCATCGAAGTAGCCGCTGTCCTGCAGGCGCTGCTGCGCCTCCAGCAGCCCGGACCGGTCATAGGCGCTGCCCGGGCGCAGCCGGGCGATGCGCTCGACGAGCGCCGCGTCGAAGCGCTGCAGCCCGTCGATGCGCAGTGCGCCCAGCCGGTAGGCCGGCCCGGAGTCCAGCGCGACCTGCAGCCAGGCGGATGCCTCGGCCGGGTCGATGTCGGCGCGGCTCTCCGCAATCCGGGCCAGCGGGAAATCCCGGGCCCCCAGCTGCCGCACGGCCGCGGCCTTCGCATCGTCCCAGTCGGCCTGCGTGAAGGCCATGCCGGCCCGCAGCGACCAGGCCTCCTGCAGCGCACGGCGCCGGGTGTCGGCCTCGGGCTGAACGAGCAGGTCGCCGCTGAACGTCAGCCGGACATCGCGCACGCGTGTCACCGGCCCGGGGCGCACCAGGATGCGCACCGTGCGCTGGCCGGCGGGCGCGGTGGCGTCGAGCACCCGGATGTCGAGCGAGGGAGCGAAATACCCGCGGGTGCCGAGCAGCCCGCGGGCGTCCGCGTCCGCGGCACGGGCCAGGCGGTCGAGTTCGCCGTCATCGATGTCCGGCACCGCGCGAAAGCGCATCAGTTCCAGGTGCCGGCCGAGCAGGTCGGCCAGATCGGGCGGCGCATCGATCTGCACCGCAAAGCTGTCGGGGGCCGGAGCCGACACCACCGCGGGTGGCGCTGCGTCGGAGGCCGTCTGCGCACGCACCGGCGCCAGCCCTGCCAGCACCAGCAGCCCCATGAAAAAAGCGGGCCGCAACGCCCGCCTTTCTGCCCAGATCCAGCGCATCCGGCTATTTTGACAGCAGGCGCATCGCCTCCTCGAGACCCTTGATCGTGAGGGGGAACATGCGGTGGTTCATCAGCTGCTGGATCACGCTGATGCTCTGGCGGTACTGCCAGACGCCCTGCGGCTCCGGGTTGATCCACGCGAACTTCGGGAAGGCGTTGGTCAGGCGCTGCAGCCATTCGGCGCCGGCCTCCTCGTTGTTGTACTCGACACTGCCCCCGGGCTGCAGGATCTCGTAGGGACTCATCGTCGCGTCGCCGATGAAGATCAGCTTGTAGTCCTTGTTGTACTTGCGGATGATGTCCCAGGTCGCGAACTTCTCGCTGAAGCGGCGCCGGTTGTTCTTCCACATGAAGTCGTAGACGCAGTTGTGGAAGTAATAGAACTCCAGGTGCTTGAACTCGGTCTTGGTGGCCGAGAACATCTCCTCGACGCGCGCGATGTGCTCGTCCATCGTGCCGCCGACGTCCATCAGCAGCAGCACCTTCACGTTGTTGTGGCGCTCCGGCACCATCTTGATGTCGAGCCAGCCGGCATTCGCGGCGGTGGAGCGGATCGTGTCGTCCAGGTCGAGCTCTTCCTCGTGGCCCTCGCGGGCGAACTTGCGCAGCCGGCGCAGCGCGACCTTGATGTTGCGGGTGCCCAGCTCCTGGGTGTCGTCGTAGTCCTTGTAGGCGCGCTGGTCCCACACCTTGACGGCACTGCGGTTGCGGCTCTTTTCCTGGCCGATCCGGATCCCCTGCGGGTTGAAGCCGTTCGCGCCGAAGGGCGAGGTGCCGCCGGTGCCGATCATGCGGCTGCCGCCCTCGTGGCGCTCCTTCTGCTCCTCGAAGCGCTTGCGCAGCGTCTCCATCAGCTCGTCCCAGCCCATCTTCTCGATCTTGGCCTTCTCCTCCGGGCTCAGGTTGAGCTCCAGGTTCTTGCGCAGCCACTCCAGCGGGATGTCCTTCGTGAAGTCGGCGACGGTCTCGACGCCCTTGAAGTAGGCGCCGAAGGCCCGGTCGAACTTGTCGTAGTGCTTCTCGTCCTTGACCAGCGCGGTGCGGCTGAGAAAGTAGAAGTCATCGATCCGGTACCCGGTGACGGCATCGGCTTCGCCGGGCTCGGCATGCGGGCCGACGACGCCGGCCTTGATCGCGTCGAGCAGCGTCAGGAACTCCTTGACCGAGACCGGCAGCTTGGCCGCCCGCAGCGTGTAGAAGAAGTCGATCAGCATGGCGTCCTCCGTGTCGCGCGTCTAGGCCTGTCGCCGCTGCCGCAGGTACAACAGCTGCGCCCGCGCCTCGGGCCATTCGCCGGAACGCATGCTGTACATGACCGTGTCGCGGATGGTGCCGTCGCGCCGGATCGCATGGCCGCGGATGACGCCGTCCTTCCTGGCACCCAGGCGCTCGATCGCCTGCTGCGACGCGTAGTTGAAATTGTCGGTGCGCCAGCCGACCACATGGCAGCCCAGCGTGTCGAAGGCATGCCCCATCAGCAGCAGCTTGGCCGTCGTGTTGACGTGGGTGCGCTGGCAGCGTCGGGCATACCAGGTGTAGCCGATCTCGACGCGCTTCACCGCCGGCAGGATGTCGTGGTAGCTGCTGGTGCCCAGCACCGTGCCGGTGGCCTGCTCCAGCACCGCGAACGCGAACCGGTGGCCGGCGGCCCGCCCGTCCAGCGCGTCCTGGATGTACTTGCGGGTGCCCTGCGGGTCCGGCACCGACGTGATGCGCAGGTTCCACAGCTCGCCGTCGGCAGCGGCTGCGCGCAGCCCGTCCTCATGCGACAGCTCCAGCGGGACCAGCGAGATGCCGTGGTCGGACAGCGTGACGGGTTCGATGAAGGCCATGGTCAGCGGTTGTGGCGTTGCATGAACACCAGCTTCTCGAACAGCGTGACGTCCTGCTCGTTCTTCAGCAGCGCGCCGACCAGCGGCGGCACCGCGACCTTGTCGTCCTTGCTGTGCAGTGCGTCGGCCGAAATGTCCTCGGCGAGCAGCAGCTTGAGCCAGTCCAGCAGCTCGCTGGTGGAGGGCTTCTTCTTGAGGCCGGGCAAGTTGCGCACGTCGTAGAAGGTCTTCATCGCGGCGCTCAGCAGATCCTTCTTCAGGCCGGGGAAGTGCACGTCGACGATGCTCTTCATCGTTTCGGCGTCCGGGAACTTGATGTAGTGGAAGAAGCAGCGGCGCAGGAAGGCGTCGGGCAGTTCCTTCTCGTTGTTCGACGTGATGAAGACCAGCGGGCGGTGCTTGGCGCGAATCAGCTCGCGCGTCTCGTAGCAGTAGAACTCCATGCGGTCGATCTCGCGCAGCAGGTCGTTCGGGAACTCGATGTCGGCCTTGTCGATCTCGTCGATCAGCAGTGCCACCGGCTGGTCGGCCGTGAAGGCCTGCCACAGCACGCCCTTGACGATGTAGTTGTGGATGTCCTTGACCTTCTCGTCGCCAAGCTGGGAGTCGCGCAGGCGGCTCACCGCATCGTATTCATAGAGGCCCTGCTGCGCCTTCGTGGTGGACTTGATGTGCCATTGCAGCAGCGGCAGGCCCAGCGCCTCGGACACCTCCTCGGCCAGCATCGTCTTGCCGGTACCCGGCTCCCCCTTGACCAGCAGCGGGCGCTTGAGCGTGATGGCCGCGTTGACCGACAGCATCAGGTCCTGGGTGGCGACGTAATTCTTGGTGCCCTGGAATTTCATGGTGTTCGTGTTGGGTGGCAGGGCCGAGCATGGCCGGCGGGACTCGATCGATATAATGAAAAAGGATTTTCCCTTCCATTTCCGTATTGATTGTCTCCGCAAAATGAACAAACTGCTGTCCACCGTTCTTGCCCTGTTTGTCACGTCGGTGACGGCCTCCACCGTCCTGGCCCAGGACATCAAGGGAGACGCCAAGGCCGGTGCCGGCAAGATCGCGAGCTGCATCGGTTGCCATGGCATCAAGGGCTACCAGGCCAGCTTCCCGGAGATCTACCGCGTGCCGATGATCTCCGGCCAGAACGCGAAGTACATCAGCAGCGCGCTGGCCGCCTACCAGAAGGGCGAGCGCAAGCACCCCACGATGCGCGGCATCGCCGCCTCGATGACCGAGCAGGACATGGCCGACGTGGCCGCCCACTACGAGGCGGACGGCCGCAAGGACGTCGGCACCCTGGGCAAGGCACCCGACGGCAACCCCAAGGTGGCGGCACTGGTCCAGAAGGGCGCCTGCGCCTCCTGCCACGGCGAGAGCTTCAGCAAGCCGATCGACCCGGCCTACCCGAAGATCGCCGGCCAGCATGCCGACTACCTGTTCGTCGCGCTGAAGTCCTACAAGACCGAAGGCAAGGCCACCTGGGGCCGCAGCAATGCCGTGATGGGCGGCATCGCCAAGCAGTTCTCCAACGCCGAGCTCAAGGAGCTGGCCAAGTACATGGCCTCGCTGCCGGGCGAACTGCAGACCGTCCCGCAGGCGAAGTTCCGCTGATTCGCTGCACCTGGCAGCGCCGCGCTCAGTCCTGCGTGGCTTGCCGTTGTACGCAGGCGATGTAGGCGTCGCCATCCGGCGGGCGGCCAGCCCGCTGGCTCTCCCAGACCATCCGGCCCAGGCATTCCATCGCGCCATGGTGCGCCGCATGCAGCGCGTTGTGGCGGTGCGCCAGCAGTTCCACCGCCTGACGGATGCCGCGTGGCTGGTCAATCGAGCATTGTTCGCTGATCGACAGATGCATCGACAGGTGCAGGAACGCATTGGTGCGACCCGGCTCGCTCGTGGCCATGTTGCGCAGCGCGGCGTCCAGGTCCGACAGCTCGGCATGGTATTCGGGGTGCTCGTCGATCCAGCCGCTGGCGATCGCCTCCAGCGGTTCGAGCGGCTGGCCCTGGCGGGCCTTGGCATAGACGCCGCAGAAGAATCGCCGCACGTCGGCCTGGGAGGGTTGCATCAGCATCCGCCGATTCTGCCAGTGGCGCGTTGTTAAAGTACCCGGTTCTTTCCACCGATGGCCCATCCAGACACCATGACCCCTCAGGCTTTCATCTGCGACGCCGTGCGCACCCCCTTCGGCCGCTATGGCGGCGCACTCAGCAGCGTGCGCACCGACGATCTCGCTGCGGTGCCGCTGCAGGCGCTGATGACGCGCCACCCGGGTGTGGACTGGCAGGCGGTCAACGACGTCGTGTTCGGCTGTGCCAACCAGGCTGGCGAGGACAACCGCAACGTGGCCCACATGGCCAGCCTGCTGGCCGGCCTGCCGCTGGAGGTCCCGGGTGCCACGATCAACCGGCTCTGCGGCTCCGGCCTCGACGCGCTGGGCACGGCCGCCCGGGCGATCCGTGCCGGCGAGGCCGGCATGATGATCGCCGGCGGTGTGGAGAGCATGAGCCGTGCGCCCTTCGTGATGCCCAAGATGGAGTCGGCCTTCAGCCGCAGCAATGCGGTCTACGACACGACCATCGGATGGCGCTTCGTCAATCGCCGGATGAAGGCCCAGTATGGTGTGGATGCGATGCCGGAGACGGCGGAGAACGTCGCCACCGAGTACGGCATCGGGCGCGAAGCCCAGGACCGCATGGCGCTGGCCAGCCAGATGAAGGCGGTGGCTGCCCAGCAGGCCGGCTTCTTCGACACCGAGATCACGCCGGTCAGCGTGCCGCAGAAGAAGGGGGACCCGGTGCTGGTGACGCGCGACGAACACCCGCGCGCAACCAGCATGGAGGCGCTGGCGCGTCTGGCGGGCGTGGTGCGCCCGGACGGCACGGTCACCGCCGGCAATGCCAGCGGCGTCAACGACGGCGCCTGCGCGCTGCTGCTGGCGGACGAGGCCACCGCGGCGCGCCAGGGCCTCACGCCCCGGGCCCGTGTCGTGGGTATGGCCACGGCCGGTGTGCCGCCGCGCGTGATGGGCATCGGCCCGGCGCCGGCGACGCAGAAGGTGCTGGCGCTCACCAGCTTGCAGCTGGACCAGATCGACGTGATCGAACTCAACGAGGCCTTCGCGGCGCAGGGGCTGGCGGTGCTGCGGCTGCTGGGCCTGCAGGACGATGATCCGCGCGTCAACCCGAACGGCGGCGCGATCGCGCTGGGCCACCCGCTGGGCGCATCCGGTGCGCGGCTGGCCACCACCGCGGTGAACCAGCTGATGCGCACCGGGGGTCGTTATGCGCTGTGCACGATGTGCATCGGCGTGGGGCAGGGCATCGCCGTCGTGCTGGAGCGGGTCTGAGCATGGCGCTTGCCGCGCCGGACGCCGGCCCGCTGACGGTGCGCCGGCTGGGGCCGGACGACGCCGGGGTCTACCACGCACTGCGCCTGCGCGGCCTGGAGGAGCACCCGGAGGCCTTCACGTCCAGCGCGCAGGAAGAGGCGGCGCGCCCGCTGCAGTGGGCCCGTGACCGGCTGGCCGACGCGCCGGCGCGACCGCATGATTTCTTCCTGGGCGCCTTCCGGGGCCCGCAGTTGCTGGGCATCGTCGGCTTGCAGGGGCGCTACCGCCCCAAGGAGCGCCACAACGCGACCGTGGTCGGGATGTATGTGGTGCCGGAGGTGTCCGGGCAGGGGGTGGGCCGGGCGCTGATGCAGTCCTTGCTGGAGCGCGCCGTGGCCCTGCCAGATCTGGTGCAGCTGGACCTCACCGTCACCGAGGGCAACGAGGCCGCACGCGTGCTGTACGCCCGCTGCGGATTCGCCGAATGGGGCACGCTGCCGCGGGCCGTGCGCATCGGTGAGCGCTACCTCGGCAAGGTGCACATGGTGTACGCGCTGCGCTGACGGTGCCTCCGGCGTGATCACCGATCCGTTCTTCTATGCCGTCGCGCTGCCGGCCGTGCTGCTGCTGGGCATCAGCAAGAGCGGCTTCGGCGCGGGCTTCGGTTCGCTGGCCGTGCCGATGATGGCGCTGGCGGTCACGGTGCCGCAGGCGGCCGCGATCCTGATGCCGGTGCTGCTGGTCATGGATGTGCTGGGCATGGCGGCATTCCGCAAGGACTTCGACCTGCGGCTGCTGCGTTTCCTGCTGCCGTGGGGGCTGCTCGGCATCGTGATCGGTGCACTGCTGTTCAGGCTGCTCGACGCCCACCTGGTGGCCGGGCTGGTCGGCGTCTTCACGCTGCTGTTCCTGGCGCAGCGCCTGCTGTTCCCGCCCCGCGCCGACAGCGTGGCGCCGCCGCGGTGGGTCGGCGCGCTGCTGACGGCGACCTCCGGCTTCACCAGCTTCATCGCGCATGCCGGCGGGCCGCCGATCAATGCCTATGTGATCCCGATGCGGTTGTCGCCGGTGCGCTTCACGGCCACGATGGCCTTCTTCTTCTTCGTGATCAACCTGGCCAAGTGGATCCCGTACGGCTGGCTCGGTCTGCTCGACACGCGCAACATGCTCACGTCGCTGGTGCTGCTGCCGGTCGCACCCATCGGCGTGTGGGTCGGCGTGCGGCTGGCCCGCCGCATCCGGCCGGGGCTGTTCTACCGGCTGGTGTACCTGGGTATGTTCCTGACCGGCTGCAAGCTGGTATGGGATGCGCTGCACTGACACGGCGGCGCGTCAGTCCTCGTGCAGCACGTCGCCCGCGAGCCGGTCGCGCTGTCGCAGCAGCAGCCAGGCGGCCCAGGCGAGCGCCAGCAGCACCAGCGCGGCGCCGATCGTGTGGGTCAGGCTGCCGATCATGCGCGCCCGCTGCAGCAGGCCCAGGCTGCGGAACAGGTAAATCCAGTCATGGGATCCGCCCTCCGCACCGGTGTGCCCGGACAGCAGCATCAGCCGGGGATCCAGCGCGTCGTACATGTAGGGTGCGACATCCATCACGGACACGCCGAGGAACCACAGGCCGACGGCGCCGCCGAACGGATCCCGGTTCTTCCACAGCAGCGCCAGGCCGAGGATGGCCGGCATCAGCAGCTGGCCCAGCGTGCCGCCCAGCACGCTCATCCACTCGCCGAAGGGCAGGAAGATCAGGTGCCCGGCTTCGTGGAAGATCAGCAGCGGCCGGTGCAGGAAGGACTCGATCAGATCCCCGGTCCGGTAGTCGGCCCGGATCAGCGACCAGGACCAGACCGCCAGGATCGCCAGCAGCACCACCCGCCCGGTGAAGGCGGTCCGGTCGACACGCTCCGGCACATGGCCCAGCCGGGCCAGCCAGCCGTCGTCGTCATCCTCCATGGGGCGCCTCCGCGGCTGCGGCCGCCCGCTGCGCCCGCTCCTGGGCCATCTGCTCCTCCAGCTGGCGGCGCCCCTGCTTGACTACCGCGATCAGCCGGTCCTCGTCCTTGTAGTGCGGATGCAGCTGCTCGAAAAGGGCCAGGTTGTGCACGCGGAAGCGATCGGCAATGTCCAGCGCCTCCTGGGGGCTCGTTCCGAGCAGTTCCAGCACGCTGCGGGCGCTGACCAGGCTGGACTCGAACAGCTCCCGCTGCACCCGCACCACGCCCCGGTCGCGCAGCTGGTTCCAATGGGTCACGTCCCGGGCCCGCGCGACGATTTCCAGCCCGGGAAAGTGGGCCCGCACCAGGTCGACGATCTCCAGGCTCTGGGTGACGTCGTCCACCGCCAGCACCAGCACCCGGGCCTGGGCCGCGCCGGCCGTGCGCAGCAGGTCCAGCCGGGTCGCGTCGCCGTAGAACACCCGGTAGCCGTAGTTGCGCGCGGCCTCGATCATCTCGGCGTCATGGTCCAGCACGGTGCAGGGGATGCCCTGGGCCAGCAGCGTACGCGCGACGATCTGGCCGTAACGGCCGAACCCGGCCACGATGACCGGGGCGGTCTGGTGCTCCGAGATCTCCTCCATCGCCGGCGCATTGCAGTTCGCATACCGGGGCAGCAGCAGCCGGTCGATGCCCACTAGCAGCAGCGGCGACAGCAGCATCGAGACCGCGACCGCACCGATCAGCAGCGAGGCCGTCTGCGGCGCCAGCACCTGGCTGCCGGCCGCGGCCTGGAACACGACGAAGGCGAACTCGCCGCCCTGGGCCAGCAGCAGCGTGAAGACCGGCCGGTCCTGGTAGGGCAGCCCCATGCGCCAGGCCAGCGTATGGATCACCACCGCCTTGACGGCGAGGAAGCCCAGCACCAGCCCCGCCATCTGCCACGGCGCACCGGCCAGCGCGGCAAAGTCGATGCTCATGCCCACCGCGATGAAGAACAGCCCCAGCAGCAGGCCCTTGAACGGCTCGATGTCGGTCTCCAGCTCGCGGCGGTATTCGCTCTCGGCCAGCAGCACGCCGGCCAGGAAGGCGCCCAGCGCCATCGACAGCCCGACGACCTGCATCAGCCCGGCAATGCCGACCACCAGCAGCAGCGAGGCGGCGGTGAAGATCTCCGGCGTGCGCGAGCGGGCGATCCAGCGGAAGACCGGCCGCAGCAGCAGGCGCCCGCCCAGCACGATGCCCAGGATCACGGCCACGCTGCTGCCGGCACGCAGCGCCTGGTCCATCCCGGTGGCGTTGCCGGCCCCGGCGGCACCGGCGGCCAGCAGCGGCATCACCGCGAGGATCGGGATCGCGGCGACGTCCTGGAACAGCAGGATCGAGAACGCCGCCTGGCCGCTGGAGGTCGGCAGCAGGTTGCGCTCGCCCATCACCTGCAGCGCGATCGCGGTGCTGGACAGCGCCAGGCCCAGACCGGCGACCAGCGCCGTCTGCCAGGACACGCCGAAGGCCCAGGCCACCAGCGACAAGGCCAGCGTGCACCCCAGGACCTGCGCGCTGCCCCAGCCGAAGATCGGCCGGCGCAGGCTCCACAGCCGCTGCGGCTCCAGCTCCAGCCCCACCATGAACAGCATCAGCACGACGCCGAACTCGGCGAAGTGCAGGATGTCCTCCACGTTGGTGACGAGACCCAGGCCGAACGGCCCGATCGCGATGCCGGCGGCCAGGTAGCCGATGATCGCGCCCAGGCCCAGGGCCTTGCTCAGCGGGACCGCGATGACGGCCGCGCTGAGGTAGATGAAGCTGTTGGCCAGCCAGCCGGGTACGGTGTGTTCCATGCCGCTAACATAGCGCAAAGTCGGATCCCAAGGAGCGCACCATGCCCGTGATCGTCGTTGCCAACCCGAAAGGCGGGGTCGGCAAGTCCACCCTGAGCACCCAGGTCGCCGGATATTTCGCTTCCCGCGGCCACGCGGTCATGCTGGGGGACGCGGATCGCCAGCAGTCCTCGCGGCTGTGGCTCGCGCAGCGGCCCGCCGCCGCGCGGCCGATCACCACCTGGGACATCAGCGCCGATCTGATCGCCCGGCCGCCCAAGGGCACCAGCCATGTCGTGCTGGACACGCCGGCCGGTCTGCACGGCTGGCGCTTCAACGACGTCCTCAAGATGGCCGACAAGCTGCTGATCCCACTGCAGCCCAGCGTGTTCGACATCTTCGCGACCCGGGCCTTCCTGGACGAGGTCGCGCGCAACAAGCATGGCGACAAGCTGCAGGTCGCGCTGGTCGGCATGCGGGTGGACACCCGTACGCTGGCCGCGGCCAAGCTGCAGGACTATGTCGACTCGCTGTCCGTGCCGATGCTGGCGATGCTGCGCGACACGCAGAACTACGTCCACCTGGCGGCACACGGCCTGACGCTGTTCGACGTGGCGCCCGGCCGGGTCGAGAAGGACCTGGAGCAGTGGCAGCCGATCTGCCGCTGGCTGGAGAGCTGACCGGTCCGCGCCCCTTCCTTCCCCTTGGAGCACCATGAGAGTCTTTGAAACCCTGGATGAACTGTCGGCACTGGTTGGCCAGGAAGTCGCGGTCAGCCCCTGGCTCACCGTGACGCAGGAGCAGGTCAACCTGTTTGCGCAGGCCACCGGCGACCACCAGTGGATCCATGTCGATGTGGAACGGGCCCGCTCGGGGCCGTTTGGCGGGACGATCGCGCACGGTCTGCTGACGCTGTCTCTGATCCCGCAGTTTTTCCAAACGGCGATGGACATCCGCGAGGTCGGCATGGGCATCAACTACGGCCTGAACAAGGTCCGCTTCACCGCGCCGGTGCCGGTCGGCAGCCGCCTGCGGGCACGCCTGAAGTTGCTGTCCAGCGAACCGATCGACAACCGCGGACGCCAGATGGCCTGGGAGGTGATCATCGAGCGCGAGGGCGCGACCAAGCCGGTCTGCGTCGCCGAGTCGATTGCGCGCCGCTACCCCTGAGGCGGCCCGAAGCCGTTCTGGCGCCAGGCCTCGAACACCGCCACGGCCACCGCATTCGACAGGTTGAGACTGCGCTGCTCCGGGCGCATCGGCAGGCGCACGCATTGCTCCGCGGCAAGGTCCTGGCGCACCGCTTCCGGCAGTCCGCGGGATTCGGAGCCGAACACCAGCCAGTCG
>JAEUOX010000482.1 GCA_016790475.1 Rhodoferax sp.
ATGGCGCTGTGCGCCGAGCCGGACCTGATCGTCTTCGACGAGCCGACCACCGCGCTGGACGTGACGACGCAGATCGACGTGCTGGCCGCGATCAAGGAGGCCATCCGCGATACCGGTGTCGCGGCGCTCTACATCACGCACGACCTGGCGGTGGTGGCGCAGGTGTCCGACGACATCATGGTGCTGCGCCACGGCAAGATGGTCGAGCTCGGGCCCACGGCACAGATCATCCACGCGCCGCGCGAGGCCTACACACAGGCGCTGGTGTCGGTGCGCTCGATCGAGCACGACGAGAAGTCCCCGGCTCCGCAGCCGCTGCTGGAGGTGCGCAACGTCACCGCCAGCTACGCCGGCCGCGCGGTCAAGGTGCTCGACGGCGTTTCGGCGCATCTGAGCGTCGGGCAGACGCTGGCGGTGGTCGGCGAGTCCGGCTCCGGCAAGTCGACCCTCGCGCGCGTCGTGACCGGCCTGCTGGCGCCCTCGCAGGGTGAGATCCTGTTCAACGGGAAGGCACTGCCGCCGCGGCTGGCCCAGCGCAGCAAGGACCAGCTGCGCGAGCTGCAGATGATCTACCAGATGGCCGACGTGGCGATGAACCCGCGGCACACGGTGGGCAAGATCATCGGCCGGCCGCTGGAGTTCTATTTCGGCATGCGCGGCGATGAAAAGCGCCGCCGCGTGCAGCAGTTGCTCGACGAGATCGAGATGGGCTCCGGCTACATCGACCGCTACCCGGCGGAGCTTTCCGGCGGGCAGAAGCAGCGCGTCTGCATCGCGCGCGCGCTGGCCGCCAAGCCCCGGCTGATCATCTGCGACGAGGTGACCAGCGCGCTGGACCCGCTGGTGGCCGACGGCATCCTGAAGCTGCTGCTGAACCTGCAGAAGATCGAGGGCGTCGCCTACCTGTACATCACGCACGACCTGGCCACCGTGCGGGCCATCGCCGACTCGATCGCGGTGATGTACCAGGGCCGGATCGTGCGCTATGGCACCAAGACCGAGGTGCTGACCCCGCCGTTCGATGCCTATACCGACCTGCTGCTGGCCTCGGTGCCGGAGATGGAGATCGGCTGGCTGGAGAGCGCGATCGCGCGCCGGCGCATGGAGAGTGCGGGGCACTGAGCGGCCGCCGGGCGGCCGGCCCTTCATCGCGGAACGCCTATCGATAGACGCCCGCCGAGTTGAATCCTGTGGCAGACTGAGCGCCCCTCAACCACCGGAGCGTTCCGCCATGGCATTGCGCATCAACGACCTCGTTCCCGACTTCACGGCCGACACCGATCAGGGACCCATCCGCTTTCATGAGTGGATCGGCTCCGGCTGGGCCATCCTGTTCTCGCACCCGAAGGATTTCACGCCGGTCTGTACGACCGAGTTCGGCGCCGTCGCGCAGCTGGCCGACGAATGGGCAAAGCGCAACACCAAGGTGATCGGCGTGTCGGTCGACGGAGTGGCCGCCCACCAGAAGTGGAAGGGCGACATCGAGCGCTTCGCCGGTACCCGCGCAGGCTTCCCGATCATCGCCGACGAGGGCCTGGCCGTGTCCAAGGCCTTCGACATGTTGCCGGCCGAGGCCTATCTGCCGGATGGCCGCACCGCCAACGACACCGCCACGGTGCGCTCGGTGTTCATCATCGGCCCGGACCGGAAACTGAAGCTGTCGATGACCTACCCGATGTCGGTCGGCCGCAACTTCGCCGAGGTGCTGCGGGCGCTCGACGCACTGCAGCTGACCTTCAACGTGCCGCTGGCCACGCCGGCCAACTGGACCGCCGGCCAGGACGTCATCGTCGCGCTGAGCCTGAACGACGATCAGGCCCGCGAGAAGTTCGGCAGCATCGACATCAAGCTGCCGTACCTGCGCACGACCAAGGCACCGCGCTAGCCGGGCAGGCCGGGGCAAGTGCCTCAGTGCACCGTCTCCGGCTCCCCCCCGTCGGCCCGGCAGAACACGATCCGGTCACTGTCGTCCAGCACGAAGCGGCCGGCGCCGAATTCCCGGCGCAGCCGCGCCTGGGAGTGGAAGATGCGCAGATCGACCGCGCCCTCGACGCCGACCGTGACCTCCAGGCGGGCTTTGCGCTCCTCGGCGATCTCCTTCTCGATCTCCGCCTTCTCGGCCAGGGACTTGCCCCATTCCTCGACGACATGCTGGCGTGAGGCGTTGACCCGCTGCAGCAGGTGCTTCGGGTCGCCGGTGCTCTTGAGCTGACGCGCCAGCTTGTCCAGGTTGGCCTCGCTGGCCTTCTCCTCGTCGATGTGGTGCATCACGTCGGCCAGCCGTGCATCCAGCGAGGCATTGGCACCCAGCGTGATCTTGGCCAGCGCCGACTTCGGCGTGCCCAGCCAGGGCACGCGCAACAGCATGCCGGCGCTCGCCATGCCCCCGATCAGTCGCCCGCGGGCGCCCGCCCCGGTACCGATCAGGATCTGCTGGTCGGACTGCAGCACGCTGTCCATCGCCATGTCGGCCACGACGATCAGTGCGCCCGCCTGCAGCGTCGCGCCCTGCGCGAAGCGCACCTGCAGCGTGCCGGCGGCATGCACCGAGCCATGGCCGATCACGCCGCCCTTGATCGTCAGGTTGCCCCCGGCATCCAGATGCCCGCCATCCACCAGGCCGTCGACCAGGATGTCGCCGGTCGCGTCAACCTTCATGCCCTGCACCACATCGCCGGAAACATGCACCGTGCCGTCGAAGTGGATGTTGCCGGAGGCCATGTTGACCTCGCGCAGGCGCAGCACGCCCTCGACGTCGACGCCATCGCGCGACAGCACCGGCTGCCCGGACACGGTGGAGACCAGCAGGTCTGGGTCCTCCGGCGACACCTGCGCACCCTGGATCTTGCGCGAGAAGGGAATGTCGCGCCCCTTGCGCGCCGCCAGCGTGCGGCCCAGCACCGTGATGCCGTCCACGCCCGGCACCGCCGGGATGCGCCGCATCAGCGGCACGCCGGCCTGCACGACCGGGATCTCGCCATGCTCGCGGTAGTCGATGTGGCCGTTGCTGTCGAGCTTGGGTGCACGGTCCACGATCTTCGGCACCAGTGGCTCGAAGCGCGCATCGACGCCGTCACGGGCCGGTGTGCCTGTGGCAACGACCTGTTCGGTGGTCTGGCCGTCTGCACAGATGCGCGCGATCAGCGCGTGGTCGATGCCGGCTGCGACACCGAAGCGGCTGAGCAGCTGCAGCACGGCCGGCACGGTGGCCGGGGCACCGCCACAGGCAGCCGTCAGGCTGAGCGTGGCCTGCATGCCGTCGGCGGCCACCTGCAGCGCCAGCACGGCGTCCTTGCGCACCGCCACCTGCACGCCGAGCGGTTCGGTCTGGGAGTTGCACATGCTCGCCGCGCTCGCCAGTGCGACGTCGTCGATCGCGCAGGCACCGAAGCCGCGCTCCTCCAGAAGGGCCCGCAGCTGGGCCGCATCGACCGGCGCCCGGCCCGGCGCCGGCTGCGACACGAGCAACACCTTGGAGTCGGCCTCGTTGAGTTCGATGCCCGGGATGGTCATGGTGTCGTGATGCGGTGTCTGCCTGCACAATGTCCCTGAGGGACTATTTTTTCAGTATAGCCCTGCCCCCCCCGCACGCAGGGCTTCAACCCTGCGGCCAACCCGGGAGACAGCACGATGCCATTCACTGTCCTGAGCGCGGAGTTCGCGCACGAGACCAACACCTTCAGCCAGGTGCACACCGGCTACGACCGCTTCCTGGCGCGCTCCGGCTGCCTGCAGGGCGACGCGGCGATCGCGGCGCGCGGCCATGCGAACACCGAACTGGGCGGCTTCCTGGAGGTGGCACAGGCGCAGGGCTGGCGGCTGATCCATGTGCTGAGCGCGTCGGCCAACCCGGGGGGGCCGGTCACCGAGGACGCCTTCGAGCGGCTGGCCGGGCCGATCGTCGAGGCCGCACGCACGCACCGCGACAGCCTGCACGGCATCGCACTCGGGCTGCATGGCGCGATGGTGACCACGGTCCATGACGACGGCGAGGGCGAGCTGCTGCGCCGGCTGCGCGCGGTGGTCGGCCCGGATCTGCCGATCGCGATCACGCTGGACCTGCACGCGAACGTCACCCGGGCGATGTGCGCGCTGGCCAACATCATCGTGTCCTACAAGACCTACCCGCATGTGGACATGCGCATCGCAGGGCGGCATGCGGCCGGCATCCTGCACCGGGCCATGACCGGTGCGATCCGCCCCGTCACGCTGCAGGCGCGCCTGCCGATGCTCGGCGAGACCACCGGCGGGCGGACCGACAAGGGGCCGATGCTGGACTGGCTGGCACAGGCACGTGCGATGGAGGCCGGCGACCCGCAGGTCTTCGCCGTCAGCCTGAACGCCGGCTTCGCGCATGCCGACATCCCGGAGGTCGGGCCCAGCGTGCTCGTCACCTGCGAAGGCGACCTGCCGCGTCACCAGGCCTTTGCGGAGCAGCTGGCCGACGCGATGTGGGAGGCGCGCTTCGCGCAGCTGACGGAGTACCTCAGCGTCGAGGCCGCCGCCGCGCGCTGTGCCGCCTGGCCGGCCGACAACCGGCCGCTGGTCGTCGCGGACTATTCCGACAACCCGGGCGGTGGCGCCTACGGCGACGCGCCGGCACTGCTGCGCGCGCTGCTGGAGGCCGGCGTGCAGCAGGCCTGCTTCGGCCCGATGGTGGATCCGGCGGTGGCCGCGCAGCTGCAGGATGTCCCGGTCAGCACCGAGGTCGACGTGCTGCTCGGCGGCAAGACCGATCCGCGCTTCGGCGGCCCGCCGCTGCCGGTGCGCGGCACCTTGCGCTGGCGCGGCGAGGGCCTGTACACCGGGGACGGCCCGATGATCGGAGGCCAGCAGCGCAACTGGGGCCCGACAGCGGTGCTGCAGGTGGAGGGCGTCGCGGTACTGGTGGTGACGAACGCGGCGCAGATGTGGGACCTGCAGCAGTTCAAGACCTTCGGCATCGACCCGCAGGCGCACCGGGTGGTTGCGCTGAAGTCGGCGCAGCATTTCCGGGCCGCGTTCGAGCCGATTTCCGGCGCGGTGATCGTCTGTGACAGCGGCGCGCTGTGCGGGCCGGACTACCGGATCCTGCCCTACCGCAGGGTGCCACGGCCGGTGTTTCCGCTGGACGACGGCATCGACCTCTCCGGATGGCGCGCCGCCAGCGCGGCCAGGAACGCCTCCACCAGTTCAGCCAGCTGAAGCGCCAGCGCCGGGGCGTCCTCGGCCTGGGCGCGGGCGGCCAGTTCGGCGCGCAGCGCCAGCGCGTTGACGGACTCGGCACACAGGTTGGCGCTGACGCCCTTGACCCGGTGGGCCTGGAAGGCCAGCGACGCGAAATCCCGCTGTGCGGCCGCCTCCCGCAGGCTGGCCGGCGTGGCGGCCTCCGAACTGCAGGCGATCACCGCCAGCTTGTCGACCAGCGCCTGCTGGCCGCGGTAGC
>JAEUOX010000281.1 GCA_016790475.1 Rhodoferax sp.
CTGTGCCGCCGAAGTTCAGTGCGTTCAGGTTCGTCACGGTGTCCGCACCCAGTTCCAGGCCGGAGGTGGTGCCTGTCAGCAGCAGCGTGCCACCACCGTCGAAACTGCCCGGCCCGGCGAACACCACACCGTCGGCGAAGCTGTGGGTCCCGCCCTGAAAGTCAGTGATCGCTCCGGCAGCCGTCGTGAAGCTCCCGGAGTGCGTGCCGCCACCGGTCAGGCTCAGCGAGCCAGCGCTGGTGCTCACGGTACCGGCGTTGTCGAACACCGTGGCCAGCGTGAAGGTGCCGGCGCCCGTCTTCTGCACCGAGCCGGTGTTGTGGATCGGGCCGCTGCCGGCAAGCGTCCCGCTGGAGAGCGCGAGCGTGCCTGCGACATCCAGCTGCGCGCCGAACTGGACCGCGCCGCCGGCCACGGACAGCGTGGCGCCGCTGGCGATCTGGCTGCCAGCCGACGGAAGGTTCAGCTGCCCGCCGCTGATCGTCCAGGTACCGGTGTCGATGCTGTAGGGCACACCGGTGGTGATGGAAAGCGTGCCGCCGCTTTGCGTGACGCCGCCGAGTGCGGGTGCCACCTGGAAGCTGGCCGTGCCGCTGGACAGGCTCAAGGCCGGTGCCGTCACCGCTGCGGAACTGCTCAGCGTGGCACCCTGCACCGACAGTGGCATGGTGCTGGTCAGTGGCGTCTGGAAGCTCACGGCGCCGCTGCCGAACACCGTGCTGCCCGCGCCGCTGACGCTGACGGGCCCGCCGGTGAACGTCGAGCCGCCGGCAAACAGGACATTGCCGCCCGGCGCATGGAATGCGAGGCTCTGCGCCGCGAACGGCGTGGCCACCAGATCCCCGCTGGTCTGCGTGATGTCGATGGTGCCCGAGCTGGAGAAGCCGATGGTGCTCGACAGGCTGCTGGCGTAGGCGAGGCCGATGTTGGCGCCGGTGGCGGTGACGGCGTTGCCGTCGGTCTGCAGGATGCCGCTGCCGGCAGTGATGTCCAGGTTGCCCACGGCCTGCAAGCTGTTGCTGGCTCCGTTGTTGCCGCCGTCGTTGACTTTCAGGTTCACGTCGCGCCCCGCCTGCAGCGTGATGCCGCCACTGCCCAGCGTGGTCAGGTCGGTGGTGGATGCCAGCAGCAGGTCGCGGCCGGCCACCGCGCGGATACCCGGCTGCGTGGCCGTGAGGCCGGTGTTGGTGGCGGTGACGCTCCCGCCCAGCGTGATATCGCTGGCCGCACCGGTGGCGTGCAGGTCCACGATGCCGTTGCCGGCATTGACCGTGCCCAGGCTGATGCTGCCCGCCGCGTCCACGAAGACTGCGCTGCCGGCACTCAGGCTGGTGATCGTCACAGGCGCGCCGCTGTCCACGTCGATCGAGCCCAGCGTTGCCACCAGCGCGTCGGCAGTGATGCCGGTGGCGGCGCTGAGGACCAGATCGCCGGTGCTGGCGGTGATGGCCCCGCCCAGGCTGCCGATGCTGCTGCCGGCGGACAGGCTCACGGCCTTGCCCGACAGCAGCACCGCATTGCCATCGGTACGGCTGATCGCCGTGCCGGCG